>NZ_JAMYLL010000003.1:0-332792 GCF_040318045.1 Mesorhizobium sp. M1338
GCGGCGGGTTGATCCGCAGGCAACCCGGCCTCGCGCGCAGCATCGAACTGCTCGTCAAACCCGATAGCCTGCCCCGGCTACAACCCATCCAACCCGTCGAATCCTCTGTGCACAGGTACTAGTAACCGGCTTTGATCTTCTCGAACTCGGCGATCATCTTGAGCTTGAGGTCCGACGGCACCGGCGATTGGAACAGCGTCTTGTCGACGAATTTCTGCACATCGTCATAGCCCTTTTCCTTCAGCGCCGCCTGGTCGACGCCGGCCATGCCCTTGGCGTTGGCCTGGCCATAGCCCCAGTCCTTGACCAGCACCTTGGCCGTCTCCGGATCGTTGACCGCGTTCAGATAATCATAGGCTTTGTCGACGTTTCCGGGCACGTCCTTGAACAGCACATAGCCGCAGACCCAGGTCGAGATGCCTTCGTCGGTGTCCTTCTTCGCCATGATCGGCACGCCGGCTGCCACCGACTGCACGGTTGCGTCATTCCAGGCCCAGGCGAGGTCGACCTCCCCGCCGCTCAACAGCTGAACGACATCGGTGGTGTCGGTCCAGTAGGAGCGGACGTTCTTGTGCACCTGGCGCAGGAAATCCGACGCCTGCTTGAACTGCTCGTCGGTCATCTTGGTCCAGTCCCCGAGGCCGATGGCGAGGCTGGCCAGCGCATAGGCGTCGTCGACATTGTCGCCGATCGACACCTTGCCCTTGAATTTGGGATCGGCAAAAGCCTTCAGCGATTGCGCGTCCTTGGCGTCGATCTTGGAGGTATTGTAGGTGAGTTGGGTATTGCCCCAGTCCCAGGGCATGAACCACGCCTTGCCATCCGGCGTGGTGGCAAGATCCTTCATCGCCATGATGCCGGGATTGAGATCTTTCCAGCCCGTGATCTTCGACGTGTCGAGCGGCTGGAGCAGGCCCGCTTCGCGCCATTTAACCACGCTCTGCGAGCAGGGATGGCCGAGATCGGCCTTGAAGCCGGAGCGCACCTTTTCGAACGCCTCGTCCTCGTCGCCGAAGAAGGCGAAGGTCGGCGAGTCGCCGTTCTTCTCGACATATTTCGGATGGAAGCTGGGGTCCTCGTAGCCGGACCAGTCGAACACGATCAGGTCCTTGTCGGCTGCGACCGCAAGTGCCGCGGCCGATGCCGCCAGCGTTCCAGCCAGCGCCAAGGTCAATGTCAGCCGTCGAGCCAATGTCTTCATTGCTGTTCCATCCTCTGCGTCCTGATTTTCTTATGGTTTCGTCGCGTCCTTCAGCGGGTAGTGTTTCGGGAATGCCGCCGACAGGAATTCATTGGCCGCCTGCAAGGCGGTCTCGCGGGTGGTGTCCTCGGTCCCCATCATCAGCCGTAGCCACAGCCCTTCGAGCATGGCGCTGAGCGCCAGGGCCATGACCTGCGGCTCATAGGCATAGTCGCCGCTCTGCTTGAGTGTCACGCACAGGTCGATGAAGATGGTCTGATAGACGGCGTCGCGGGCGCTGCTCAGCGCCTGATAGGTCGGCCGCGACTTGGCCTCGCCCCAGAACGCGCACCATGCGGCCAGCTTGCGCTTGTTACAGATCGAACGGTCGAAATCGGCGGAGACCAGAGCGTGAAGCTGATGGGCGGGGTCATCGCCTGCCTTCTGCAAGGCATTGCGCCAATGCGCCGAGTACTCGTCATACATATGCTGCAAGGTCGCGATCAGCAGCTTTTCCTTGCTCTCGAAATGGAAATTGACGATGCCGCGCGACAGGCCGGCGCCGTCGGCGACATCGGCCATCGTCGTTTCCGAATAGCCGCGCTTGGCCAGGGAATCGATTGTCGCTTCGATGAGCTGAAGCTGCCTGACCTCCTTCGAGGCCTTGCGTCCGCGCTTTTCAGCCTCGCTTTTCCGCACCGAATCAAGGAGGGCTTCCCTGGCGACTGCTGTCTTCATGGGTCCGATGGTCTCCAGCATCGCCGGCTATCCAACCGGCTTTCGACCGCGAAGATGAGTGGGACGGTGCTCACCACTGTCAAGCATCTTCTGCATCGCTTCCCAGGTTCGTATGTTGTTGTCGACATAGGCTGCGGCCGCTATCTGCCGTTTCGATCATCGGATGTCGTCCTCGTCAGCCGATTTCAGAACTTTAGAACGCCGGCAAAGCGTAACGCATGGCAGCGAAAACGCAATATCATTTGTTGAACATTCATTCAGTACGGCTGGACAGAATGGCTACCCTCGTGCCAAATTCCGCGCATTCGGGAACAGATCACGCAAAAATGAGCGCGGGTCGCACACGAGAACTGGGCCAAAATGAAAGCTTGGGATGCGATCATCATCGGCGGCGGACATAACGGCCTCGTCAACGCCTGCTACCTGCAGCGCGCGGGCCTCGACGTGCTGGTGGTCGAGAAGAACGACTGGGTCGGCGGCGCCGCCACCAGCAGGGAACTGACGCCGGGCTTCCTCTACTCCAACTGCTCCTATGTCTGTTCGCTGTTCCGGCCGGAGATCATGCGCGACCTCGAACTGCCGCGCTTCGGCCTGCAGGTCATCTCCTACGAAGGCGGCGCGGTGTTCACTCGCGACGGCGACTACCTCGCCAACTACCGAGACCACGACGCGCACCGGCGCGAGTTCGCCCGCTTTTCCAAGCGCGATGCCGAAGCCTACGACCGCTACGCCCGCGACGTGACGCGACAGTGCCGCTTTATCCAGCCGCTGTTGATGCGCACTGCCCCCGATCCGACCAGCCTGCGGCCCCGCGACATCGGAGAACTGCTCTATCTCGGCAAGAAATTCGCCGATCTGTCGACTGAGGAAATAGCGCTGACGCTGCGCTTCTGGACCATGTCGATCTCCGAGTTTCTCGACGAGTATTTCGAGACCGATGTCATCAAGGCGAACTTCGCTTTGTCTGGCATCATCGGAACCGCACTCGGGCCGATGTCACCGGGCACGGCTTACGTGCTGCTGCACCACTATATGGGCGAGGTCGACGGTTCCATCGGCGCCTGGGGCTATGCGCGCGGCGGCATGGGCGCGGTGACCAAGGCACTGGCCGCGTCGTTCAAGGCGTCCGGTGGAACCATCCGCACCGGCGCCGAGGTCGACCATGTGCTCGTCCAGCGCGGCAAGGCCAGGGGCGTCGTGCTGGCCGGCGGCGAGGAGATTTACGGCAAGCTCGTCGTCTCCAACGCCGACGTCAAGCGCACCTTCCTGAAACTTGTCGAGGAAAAGGAACTGCCCGACATTTTCCTGCGCCGGGTCAGGAACTTCAAGATCCGCGGCTCCTCCGGCAAGGTCAACATCGCGCTCGATTCGCTGCCGGAATTCCCGGCGCTGCCGAAGGACTCGCCGGTCTATCGCGGTGACATGCATTTCACCGATTCGATTGAGCGCATGGAGCGCGCCTATGACGACTGGAAGGACGGCCGCTGGTCGGCCGATCCGTTCCTCGACATGGTCATCCCGACGACACTCGACCCGACCATGGCGCCGCCCGGCAAGCATTTCATGAGCTGCTTCGTGCAATACGCGCCGCCAAAGGTGAACGGCCGCGAATGGACAGATGCCGACCGCGACGGTTTCGCCGAAAGCGTGATTTCGCAGATCGCTGAATACTCGCCTGGCTTTCGCGACCGCATCGTCCACATGGAGGTGCGTACGCCGCGCGAGATCGAAGCGGAAGTCGGCCTCACCGAGGGCAACATCTTCCAGGGCGAACTGACCTTCGACCAGCTGCTGTTCAACCGGCCGGTGCCGGGCTACGCGCAATACCGTTCGCCGCTCAGTGGGCTCTATATGTGCGGCTCCTCGACCCATCCCGGCGGCGGCGTCATGGGCGCGCCCGGCCGCAATGCAGCGGCGGAAATCCTGCGCGATCTTGCCAAGTCGACCTCCCACATGAGCCCGGCCCATGACGTCATTTGATGCAATCGTCATTGGCGGTGGCCACAACGGCCTCATCGCCGCTGCCACGCTGGCGAAAGCCGGCCGCAAGGTGCTCGTGCTGGAAGCTGGAAGCGAGGTCGGCGGCGCCGCACGCACCGAGGAATTCGCACCGGGCTTTCGGGTCTCTTCGATCGCCCATCTGCTGAACCGGCTGCATCCCGATGTGGTGAAGACGCTGGAGTTGGAAATGCACGGGCTGCGGGTCGCCCGCACCGACTTCATGCCGTCGGTGGCGCTGTCGAAGGACGGCCCGTCGCTTGTCCTGCATGGCGCGTATGGCGAGGTGCTGACCGGCGCCAGTCCCTCCGAGCAATCGGCCTGGAAGGACCTGCGCGCCCAGCTGCTGCGCTATGCCGGCATATTGAAACCGTTCCTCTCCCGCCGGCCGCCCGATCTCGCCGGCATGTCGCTGATCGAGACCGCTTCACTCGGCCAGGTCGCGCTGGCGCTGAAAAAGCTCGGCAAGGAAGACATGCGCGACTTCCTGCGCGTGCTGCTGATGAACGTCGCCGACCTGCTCGACGAGCAGCTTGCCGATATCAGGCTGAAAGGCCTGCTCGCCTTCGATGCGACGCTTGGCAGTCACCTCGGCCCGCGCTCGCCGACCTCATTGCTCGGCCTTTACTATCGCCTCGCCGGCGAGGCGGGCGGTACAGCCGGCGCGCAGGTCCTGCCGCAAGGTGGCATGGACGCGGTTATCGTCGCCATCCGTGCCTCGGCGGAGAAGGCTGGCGTCGAAATCCGCACATCGGCGCCCGTAGCAAAAATCATCGTCGAGAGAGGTCGCGCCGTCGGTGTCGCGCTCGAAAATGGCGAGGTGCTGCGCGCGAGAACGATCGTCTCCGCCATCAATCCGGCCACCACCTTCCTCGACCTTGTCGGACCGCGCGAGATCGACACCGGCTTCGTCCGCAAGGTGAAGAGCATCCGCATGAAGGGCGATGCGGCCAAGCTCAATCTGGCACTCGACCGGCCGCCGCAATTCGGCGGCGTCGATGCCGCCGGCCACAAGGGCCGGCTGGTTATCGCCCCCTCGCCCGATCACGTCGAGCGCGCCTTCAATCCCTGCAAATATGGCGAGTTCTCGCCCGAGCCGGTGATGGAGATCACGCTACCCAGCGTCGCTGACCCATCGCTCGCGCCCAACGGCGCCTGCGTGCTGTCCGCGGTGGCGCAATATGCGCCCTATGCGCTGAAGGAGGGCTGGGCTGCCGGCAAGCCGAAATTCCTCAAGGCGATCATGACGCAGCTCGAGTCTCACGCGCCTGGTATCGGCAAGATCGTGGTCCATGCCGAGCTTCTGACGCCGGCCGACATCGAGACGCGCTACCGCATGCCGGGCGGCCACTGGCATCACGGCGAATTGCAGGCCGATCAGATGCTGGTCTCGCGCCCCGTGTCCGGCTGGTCCGGCTACGATACGCCGGTCGAAGGGCTGTTCCTGGCTGGCGCCGGCTCGCATCCCGGCGGCGGCGTTTCCGGCGCTCCTGGCCTCAACGCCGCGCGGCGAATCATTGCGATGAAGGGATAGGCCATGGTTCAGGCAAACAGAAAGAAGCCCATGGCAAAGACAGCCGGTGCAGCCGCTTCCGATCGAGCAGCCGCACAGGCTCATTTCCGCACGCTGCGTCTGGGCACGCCGTTCCAGCCGCGCATCGATGCGCTGGCCAGAACCCAGGACTGGTACAATTGGGCCGGCTACCGCGCCCCGCATTCGCTGTGGGACGAGGAGCTCGAATATTTCGCCATCCGCAGCCAGGCGGCGCTGTTCGACATTTCGCCGATGACCAAATATCGGATCGAGGGTCCGGACGCCGAAGCCTTGCTCGATCGTGTCACGCTGCGCGACGTCACCAAGCTCAAGCCCGGCCGCGTCCACTACACCGCCTGGTGCGACGATGAGGGCTTTGTCCTCGACGACGGCACGCTGTTTAGGCTGTCGCCGACCCACTTCCGCCTCTGTTCGCAGGAGCGGCACCTGCCGTGGCTGCTCGACAGCGCCATTGGATTCAACGTCACGGTCGAGGAAGAAACCGAGGCCGTCGCTGGCCTCGCTTTGCAAGGCCCGACCTCCTTTGCCGTGTTGCGCGATGCCGGCTTCGCCGGCGTCGAGCGGCTGAAAATATTCGACCTCGCCGACTTCCCGCATGATGGCGGTGCCGTCAGCATTTCGCGCACCGGCTTCACCGGCGATCTCGGTTACGAACTGTTCGTGCCGAACGGCAAAGCGCTGAGCCTGTGGGACCGGTTGATGATTGCGGGCGAACCGCGCGGCATTCGCGCTATCGGTTACACCGCGCTCAACCGCGCGCGTCTCGAGGCCGGGCTGATCGTTGCCAATACGGATTTCACCACAGCCGAGCACGCCATCCGCACAGACCGCTTGCGCATGCCCGACGAGATCGGGCTTGGCTTCATGATCGATCTGGAAAAGGGCCATTTCAACGGCCGCCGCGCCATCCTCGAGGCGAGAGCGAAACGCAAATTGCGTTATGTACTGGTCGGGCTGGAGATCGAAGGCAACATCCCGGCCGAACAGGCCATCGTCTACCACAAGAAGACTCAGGAGGTCGGCCTTGTCAGCGCCGCCATGTGGTCGCCGATGGCCAAGCGCAACATCGCCATCGCCTCGCTGGCGCGGCCATATGGTGATACCATGGTCGAGGATCTCTGGGTTGAGATTTACGCGATGCGCGAGCTGCGGTATCAGAAGCTGATGAAGCGAGCCAAGGTGGTGGCGCGGCCGTTCGTCAAGCTCGACCGCCGCACTGCCAACCCGCCGGCGGACTTCTGATCATGACCGACGAAGCCGACAAGCTGGATGGAGACGGGGAAGCAGCCGAACAGTGGGAGCTGGTCAACACGCCGCTCGGCGAAAAATGGTCAGGCCGCACGCGCTATGCCGCGGCCATGTTTTTCTACAAGCGCGACGAGATGAACGCCGAGACACTCGAAGTCTACCGCATCTGCGCACGGCTCGATTCGGAAGATCCGCTGCCGATCATCCGCGTTCGCGGCGTCGGCAGGGACTGGCTTAAGCGCATGGGCTTCCAATAGGTCGTCCTAACCTATCGTTTTTTCCAGCATGTTGAGCCAGTTGCGATAGGCGATCTTCTCGATCAGCGCGCGGCCGAAGCCACGCGCGGCCAATGCATCGAGCAGCTTCGGCAGGCCGGCAACGTCGCCGATCACGGCCGGGATCATGGCGCCGTCGAAATCGGAGCCGAGGCCGACGCCATCTTCCCCCAGCGCCTGCAGCAGGGAATCGACGTGGCGCACCATGATGTCGAGGCTGGTGTCGGCATTCATGCGCCCGTCCTCGCGCAAGAAGCCGGTGGCGAAATTCAGCCCGACCATGCCGCCGGACTCACGGATCGCGCCGAGCTGCCAGTCGGTGAGATTGCGCGAATGACCGCAGATCGCATGCACGTTGGAATGGGTGGCGACCAGCGGCGCATCGCTGAGCGCGGCGACATCGCGAAAGCCCTTCTCGTTGAGATGCGACAGGTCGACCATGATCTTCAGCTGGTTGCAGGCCTTGACCAGCGCCTTGCCGGCATCGGTCAGGCCGGGCCCGGTGTCGGGCGAGGACGGAAAGCGGAACGGCACGCCGTGACCGAAGGCATTGGGCCGGCTCCAGACGATGCCGAGCGAGCGCAAGCCGGCGGCGTGCAGCACGTCGAGCATGGTGAGTTCGGGATCGATCGCCTCGACCCCTTCGATGTGGAACACCGCCGCGATCGAGCCTTGCGCCATGGCGTTGCGCACGTCGCCGGCGCTGCGGCAGACGGTGAGCGCTCCGGCCCGTTCCAGCCGGAATAGGATCGAGGCCATCGCAATCGTCGAGGTCAGCGCGTCATTGCGCGGAACCTCGGGCGGCAGCGGCTCGGCATGGCTCGGCGCCAAGGGCACGGCGCTGCGCCTGGATTTCTCGACAGGCGGCGGAAAGACGGCGAACATCCCGCCGGCAAAGCCACCGGCCTTGGCACGCGGCAGGTCGATATGGCCGCCTGATTTCCCCTCTATGAACAGCTTTTCGACGTCGGTGTCTTTCGACTGATAGAGTCTGAGCAACGTATCGTTGTGGCCGTCGAAGACGGGAACGAGGTCGGTTTCGGTCATGGGGGATCATTCGATTCGTTTGTCGGCAAGGTGGCTGCGATAGATCATATCTACTTAGGCAGGATGCGCCACCCGGGCAAATGCCAAAGCCACCCCGGTGAGACCGCAGCCGCCTGCCGCGCCGTTTGCGAACGCCAAAATCCCTACTGCTTCAGCACGTCGGCCCATTCCTTGTGGCGGCGGAATTGGGCGTTGGCGAACGGGCAGAGCGGAATGATCTTTTTCCCCGCCGCGCGCGCATCCTCGACGGCGCGGGTGACGAGCCGAAGCCCGGCACCCTGGCCGCGAAACGCGTCTGGTACCTCTGTGTGATCGATGATGATCTGGTGCTCGCCGATCTTGGTGAAGGTCATCTCTGCTTCGGCGCCACCGGGCCCGCGAAGGACGTAGCGACCCTTGGAACCGCGATCCTCCAGTTCGATCTCAGGCAGTTGATCCGGCATCGCTATACTCCTTGGGCAGCACCGGCAAAGAGCCGCCGTGCCGCCTCGATCTCGTTTGGCCGCACCTCGTGCCCGCCTTCATGCCACTCCACTGTGACATCGGCGCCATCGGCACGCAAATAGGCTTCGAGCCGCGTCGTCAGGTTCGGCGGGCTGATCGGATCGCGCTTGCCGGCGGTCACGAGAATGTGACGGCCGGCAAGGCTGCCCTTGACCTCCGGTTCGAACGGGATCAGCGGATGCATCAGCACCGAAGCGTCGAACTGCGCCGGCGCCGCAAACACCACCGAGGCCAGGATATTGGCGCCGTTGGAGTAGCCGAGGCCGAGCGCGGCCGATGGCTTCGCCGCCTCGACATGCGCCTTGACGAAGCCCGCCATCTTGTCCGTCGCCCGCGCCAGATCGTCCATGTCGTAGACGCCTTCGCCAGTGCGACGAAAGAAGCGCGCGGCACCTTGTTCCGACACATCGCCGCGCGGCGAGATGATGGTTGCCCGCGGCGCGAGATCGCGCCCCAGCGACAGAAGCTGGTTCTCATCGGCCCCCGTGCCATGGAAGACGAACAGCAGCGGACCGCCCGGCGAACCGGGCAGCAGCTTGTGGATGTACGCGTCCTTGCTCATGGTCTAGCCTTCCAGCTTCTGCAGATGCTGTTCGAGATAGGGTCGCAGGTGCTGGTGCTGCGTCGGCAGCTTCAGCGCCTCGCCGAGATGAGCGGTATCCTCATCGCGATCGAAACCCGGCTCGTTGGTGGCGACTTCGAACAGCACGCCACCCGGCGTGCGGAAATAGATTGCCCAGAAATAATCGCGGTCGATCACCGGCGTCACTCCATAGCCAGTGTCCATCAACGCCTTGCGCACTTCGAGCTGCTTGGCGCGGTTCTCGACGGCGAAGGCGACATGGTGGACGGAGCCAGCGCCGAGATCGGCGAAGGCCGTGGTCGGCAGCGATTCGATATCGACGACGTCGGCGCCGTTGCCGTTCTTCACAGCGAGCCGCCTGACATTGCCTGATTTCTCGATCTCCTCGTAGCCCATGAATTTCAAAAGCTCCTCGGTAGCGCCGCCATCCTTCAGCCGGAGCGACACGGAATGGAAGCCGCGGATCGCCTCATCAACGGGGATGCCGCCTTTCGCCCATGGCGCTCTGCCGTCTGCCTTGTCCTCGACCAGCGCGAAACCGTCGCCATCGGGACCAGCAAAGGCCAGACGCTTCTCGCCGAATGCCTCTTCGCGCGACACGCCGGTGACGCCTTCATCGGCAAAACGCTTTTCCCAGTAGGCAAGCGTACCTTCGGGCACCGAATAGACCGTGGTGCCGACTTCGCCGACGCCATGACGGCCTTTGCCGATGTTGGGGAACGGGAAATAGGTCATCACCGAACCGGGCGTCCCGGACTCGTCGCCATAGTAGAGGTGGTAGACATCGGGCGCGTCGAAATTGACGGTCTTCTTGACCCGGCGCTGGCCAAGCTTTTGGGTGAAGAACTCATTGTTCTGCCGGGCATCCCTGGCCATCGATGTGACGTGATGCAGGCCCTTGATCTGGTCGAGCATTGTCTTGCTCCTTCTCTTGGTGCTTGTGCGGCCTCGCCGCTGTCCACGCCAATATGAGGATGCGAGCGCTTTGGGCAAAGACGGCAAACACAGAATGGACTGTGCTGTAAAAGTGAACAAAGGAAAGAGGTTTGTTCACCAAATGACTCGCGAGACAAACTTGCGCCGTCGCCGGAATTCGGTTCCATGAGCGGCGTTCGACCATCCAGCGACAAGGGTATCGCGAATGACTGGAAAAGCCAGGCGGCCTAACATTCTGCTGATCACATGCGACCAGTGGCGCGGCGATTGTCTGTCGGCCGCGGGCCATCCGCTTGTGAAGACGCCGAATGCCGATGCGCTCGCCGCGGAGGGAGTGCTGTTCAAGCGGCACTATGGTGGTGCTGCGCCCTGCTCGCCGGCTCGCGCGTGCCTCTACACCGGCCTCTACCAGATGAACAACCGCGTCTGCCGCAATGGGACGCCGCTCGACGCCCGTCACGGCAACATCGCGCTGCATGCCCGCGGCCTTGGCTATGATCCGACGCTGTTCGGCTACACCGACGTGTCGCTCGATCCACGTTTGCTGGCGCCGGGCGACCCTCGGCTGCAAAGCTATGAAGGCGTGCTGCCGGGCTTTACGGTGCGCCAGTTGCTGCCTGAGCATCAGAAGCAGTGGCTGTCCTGGCTGAAGCAGCGAGGTATCGACACCAGCGCCGGATCTCCCGACATCCACCGCCCGGTGACCGACGGCAAGGCCGGTGCCGGCGTCAGCAACGCGCCGCCCATCTATTCCGAGGACGAAACGCCGGCCGCGTTCCTGACCCGCGAATTCACGCGCTGGCTCGGCGAGCAGGAGCACGCATCACCTTGGTTCGCGCATCTGTCCTTCATCAGCCCGCACCCGCCCTTCATCGTACCGGAGCCCTACAACACGCTGTATGAATCAGCAGACGGTCCCGCCTTCCAGCGCGCGGCAAGCTGGCAGACAGAGGCGGAAAGCCATCCCTATCTCGCCTATGACCTCGGCCGGCAGAAGCAGGCCAAGTTCCGTCCCGACGCCAGTGGCATGGTGCATGACTGGAGCAATGAAGACTTTCGCCGCCTCCGCGCGATCTATTACGGCATGATCTCCGAGGTCGACGCGCAGCTCGGCCGCGTCTGGCAAGCGGTCAAGGCCGCGGGCGCGTGGGACGACACCATCATCGTGCTGACATCGGACCATGCCGAGATGATGGGCGACCATTTCATGCTGGGCAAGGGCGGCTACTTCGACGGCAGCTACCACATTCCGCTGATCGTCCGCGATCCGCGACACCGCAAGGCGGCCGGCGGCAGCGTCGACCGCTTCTCCGAAGCGGTGGACCTAGTGCCGACGCTTCTCGACCTGCTCGGCGAGGATCCCGCGCCGCACCTCGACGGCCATTCGCTGAGGCCGTTCCTGGACGGCAAGAACCCTGCAGCCTGGCGCGATGCCGCGCATTGGGAGTTCGACTTCCGCTCGGTTGCCGAAGGTGAGGCCGAACGCCATTTCGGCATCGCCTCACGCCAGTGCAATCTCGCCGTCATCCGCACGAAAAGATTCAAATATGTGCATTTCGGTGGTGGCCTGCCGCCGCTGCTCTTCGATCTGGAAAGCGATCCGGGCGAACTGCACAATCTCGCGGCCTCCCCAAAGCATCTCGCCGTGCGGCTGGAGTTTGCCGAACGGCTGCTTGCCTGGCGTGCCGAACATCTCGACCAGTCGCTGGCACTGGCCGAACTCACCGAGCACGGAATTGCGGGCCGCGCCGCCGGTCTCCCTCCGCGCCTGACATGAAAAAGGTCCGCGCCGTTGCCGGGGCGGACCTTCTTCAAGACTGAACCGAGCTACCGCACAATCATGCGCTGCTGATCGCGCTTCTCGGCATAGCTGCCCTTTTCATAGGCGGTTTGAGCCTCGAGCTGTTCCTTGGTGAAGGTCGTGTAGAGATACTTGTTGCCGTCCTTGTCGGTCATGAATTTGAGATTATCCATACCGACCGCGACTTCCTTCGCGCCAATGCCGAGGAAGCCGCCGACATCGACGATCACGGCATCGGGTTTTTTGTCGGGGGTCAAGACGACGTCGCCGATCACGCCGACCTTGGCATCGTTGGCACCGTAGACGGTGGTGCCCTTCAGATCGTCGGCGCGGATCTCACCAACCGGCATTTCGGTCAGCGCGGACTTGTCGATGGCTGCGGTCTGTGTCTGGTCAGGAGCCGTCGGAACAGCCGCGGTCTTGTCCGCCGGAGCGGTCGTGGCAGAAGGTGCGGCGGCCGGTGCGGTTGCTGGCGGCGCATTGGAAGCCGTCGTTGCCGGTAGCGGATCATAGGCCTTGCGGTCGAAATCCGGCTGCGCCTCCAGCTCTTCCTTGGTGGTCTGGGCCACCAGCCAGCGATCGCCATTCTTCTCGGCCCATTTGGCCTTGTTGAAATCATAGGCGACGTTCTTGGCCCCTATACCGAGGAATCCGCCGACGCCGATGATCAGGGACTGCGCTTTGCCTTCCTTGGTCAGAACGATATCGTTGACGCTGCCGATGTTCTGCGCGTCATCGCCGGTGCCGTTGTAGACGGTTTCGCCGAGGATGTTGGTGGCAAGGTTGCCGTCGGCGCGCTTCACCGGTTCCGTCGGAGCGGCGTTCATGTCGACAGGCTTTTGCGCGGTATCCGTCGTCGCGGGTGCTGTTGGCGCCGCGGTCGATGCGGCAGGTGCAGGAGCGTAAGGCTTGCTATCGAATTCTGCCTGCGCCGTCAGCTCGTCCTTGGTCGTCGGGGCAACCAGCCAGCGGTCGCCGTTCTTTTCGGCCCATTGCAGCTTGTCGTAGTCGAAAGCGACGTTCTTCGCTCCGACACCCAGAAAACCGCCGACGCCGATGATGACGGATTTCGCCTGCCCATCCTTGTCGAAGACGACGTCAGTGACCTTGCCGATGTTCTCGGCATCGTCGCCGGTGCCGTTGTAGACGGATTCACCGACGATGTTGGTGACGATGCTGCCTTCCGCGCGCACTACCGGAGCGGCCGGCTCCTGTACGGCAGGTGCATCCGCAGGTGCCGGGGTTGTCGTACTCTGCGCGTAGGCCCCGGTCGCGACCAGCGCTGCGAGTGCGGTCGTGGCTAAGAGGTTGCGGGTCATGATGTTCTCTCCTCGTGCCTGATTTCGTGCACGCCGCGCTCATCGCTAAAAGGAGATCGGACGCGGCGTCTTTTACAGCTTCACAACGTCGTGAGCATGCTGTTGTTCCGACAAAAAGCGCGGGCGTCCGTGCCAGAAAGCACCGAGCGATGTAACCTTGGTCGCAGAGCGACCCGAGCGAATGTCAATTGCTCTCGAGCGGAACCTTTCCCGCTTCGCCGCGTTTCAGCCTGCGGCTGGGTCTGTCCCGGTCCAACCTAATGACGGGAGCGGGCATGAAATTCGCGGCGGTGCTGAACCGGGATGGTGGCACCTTACGCACAACTGACCTTGCCGCTTTCTCCGACAGGATGCATCAGACGCTGGAGACGGCAGGTCACTCTCTCAGCATCGAGATTGTCGCAGGCAAGGATGTGGTGGAAACGCTCGACGGCGCGGCTTCACGCCGCTCCGTCGATGTCGTGCTGGCCGGTGGCGGCGACGGGACCATTTCCGCCGCGGCTGCTCGGCTAATGGGCACGAAGAAGGCGCTCGCCATATTGCCGGCCGGCACCATGAACCTGTTCGCACGCGGGCTGGGTATTCCGCAGTCGCTCGATGCCGCGCTCAAATCCTTCGCCGACGGCGAAATCATCGCGGTTGACATGGCGACTGCCAACGGCCGACCCTTCATCCACCAGTTCTCGATCGGCATGCATGCGAAGATGGTGCAACTGCGCCAAAAAATGGAGTTCGGTTCGCGGCTGGGAAAGATCCGTGCCTCGGTCAGGGCGGCTTGGGTGACGATCAAAAATCCACCGGCGATGAACGTGACGCTCAGCATCGGCGAAGCCGAGATGGCGGCCCGCATTACCGGCATCGGCATCACCAACAATCTGTTCGGCGAAGGCCACTTGCCCTACGCCGACAACCCGGCGGGCGGTGTGCTTGGCGTCTATGTCACGGTGGCGCGGCAGCGCGCCGAACTGGTCAAATTCTTCTTCAACATGGCGCGCGGCAAATGGCGCGACAACGAACATGTCGAAATCCATCAGGCGAGCAAAACGGTCCTGAAAATCCATTCGGGGAGCAGCAAGTTTCGCGCCGTGATGGATGGAGAACTGGTCCGTCTCGACCGTGAAACGACGATCGAAATCCACCCTGGCGCACTGAATGTGCTGGTGCCGGCCAGCGTCGCCGAGGCAAAGGCCGCCTGATGCGATCTCTAACCAGGAAGCCCGAAAATCTAGCCGCTCGG
Organism: Mesorhizobium sp. M1338; assembly: GCF_040318045.1. Taxonomy (NCBI): domain Bacteria; kingdom Pseudomonadati; phylum Pseudomonadota; class Alphaproteobacteria; order Hyphomicrobiales; family Phyllobacteriaceae; genus Mesorhizobium; species Mesorhizobium sp. M1338. Next base: position 14,422 of record NZ_JAMYLL010000003.1, read on the forward strand.
CGCACTTCCTTGCTCTGTCGCCGGCGTCTTGACAATTTCACCATAGATCTCGGCGATGCCCCAGGCGGCGAAGGCCAGCAACAGCGCGGCAATCAAAATGCGCAGGCCGTGCCAGCCCCATCGCCCCTGACGCGCTTTGTTTTCGGGAATGATCTTGGGCATGGTCGGTCCCTATCGCGTTTTGCGCCAGGTGACGGGTCCGGCACAATATTGTCAGGTAACGGTTCCTCGCTAGGATGGTTCCGGGTCGACGAAGACAGCGCGGGGCGAAGACGAAGACCGGGCATTGGGGACTTGGGTGAATAGCAAGGCGGAGATAGTGCCGGATTTGCCGGCCGAAGTTGCGCGCGCGGTCGAGGACGAAGACCGGCTGGCGGTGCTGCATGGGCTGGAGATACTGGATATTGCGGCCGACCCGGATTTCGACCGCATCAGCAGCCTTGCCGCGGCGGTGATGCGGGTGCCGATCGCCCTGGTCACGCTCGTCGACCATGGGCGGCAATGGTTCAAATCCTGCTTCGGCCTGGACGAGACCGAAGCCGCGACCGACGCCTCCTTCTTCGCCCATGCGATTGCCGCCGGCAACGAACCGATTGTGATCGCGGACGCAACGATGGACCCCCGTTTCAGGGCCAACCCGCTGGTCACCGGCAAGCAACATGTCCGCTTCTATGCCGGCGCGCCGATGATCGCCGCAGGTGCCCACATCGGCACGCTGTGCGTGCTCGATCGCAAGCCGCATGCCTTTCCATCCCGCGCCGAACTCGACCAGTTGAAGGCGCTCGCCGGCCTCGCCGCCAGCCTTTTCACCTTGAAGGACGCCACCCGCAGCGGTGCCATCGCCGAGGCTGCACTGGCGCGTGAGGAAAAGCGGCGCGCCATCGCGCTCGATGCGGCGTCGCTCGCCAGCTGGGCGTGGGACATCCGCACCGACATCATCGAATGCGACGCCTTGCTGTCGGAACTGTTCAACCTGCCGCGCTCGAACCGGCTGCGGGCACGCGACATCCTCACCGCCATCGATCCGCGCGACGTCTATCAGAGCAAAACCCGCTTTCGCGATGTCTTGACCGGCAGCGACGACTATTTCGGCGAATACCGGGTGAAGGGCTTTCATCCGCCACGCTGGCTCGCCACGCGTGGCCGCGTCATCGAGCGCGGCGGCGACGGCAAGCCGACGCTGATCTTCGGCGTCAACTACGACATATCAGAGCGCAAGCTTGGCGACGAGCGGCAACGGCTGCTGCTGCGTGAGGTCAACCACCGCGTCAAGAACACGTTGGCGACGGTCCAGGCACTGGCGACGCAGACCGTGCGCCATGCCCGCCAGCCGAGCGAATTCCTCGAAGCCTTCGGCGCCCGGCTTCAGGCCCTGGGCATCGCCCACAATTTGTTGTCGGACCGCGAGTGGCGCGGCATCGGCATTCGTGAACTCGTCAAGATCGAGGTCAGGCCTTTCGAAACGGCAGCGCAGCCGCGCATGACGATCTCCGGCGACGATTTGCTGCTGTCGCCCGACCAGGCTGTCGGTCTTGGCCTGATCCTGCATGAACTGGGCAGCAATGCGCTGCAATATGGATCGCTGTCGGTGGCATCGGGCAAGGTTGATCTCGACTGGAGGACGCGAGGCAGGAAGGGTGCCCGACGCCTTGTGCTGACCTGGCGCGAAAGCGGCGGCCCGCAAGTCGCTCCGCCGGAGCGGCACGGCTTCGGCTCGATCCTCATCCGCCGCGGCCTTGCCAAGGTCATTTCCAGCGAAGTGACCCATGAGTTCCGGCCGGAAGGCGTGTTTGCCGAAATATCGATGCCGCTGGAGGATCCGTCGAAGTGACAGACCATGATCCCCGAAAAGTGGAAACCTGGTTTTCGCGGCCAAACGGTTTCCGTTTGTCCAGAAATCCTGGTCAAAGAGGAAAACGACCTATTTCCGCTCGCTCTCATCTGGATCGTCGGATTTCACATTCTCGCGGTAGATCGCGTAAGCCGCGAGCGCCACGGCCGGACCCAGAATGACACCGAGACCGCCCTTTCCCTTGAGCAGCATCGGCAGCACAGCCAATGCGGCGGTGATGCCGATTGCTTTCATGTCGGCATTGCGGCGCTGCGCCCGGCGCCGAGCGCGCGAGCCCGCGGATATCAGGTAAATCAGCAGGATCAGCCCGGCAAGCACCAGGAAACCGGCGCCAAAGCCTAGCGCGGCGGCAAGCGACCCGTAGCGCGTCGCCGCCCAGATATAGGCTGCCCCGACCAGAAAGCCGAGACCACAGAGCGCTGCCGTTATGGCGATCCCATAGACGATTGCCGCCGTGCGCGCCCGGCGCATGGCGGCAACGATTTCGCCCGACGCCAGGCCGGAAATCAGGGATGCGAGCATTCCCATCCGAGGATGCGATTAGCGACGCGCGAGGAGCGCGAAGAGGAAGCCGACGCCGGCAGCGATCGCCAGTGACGTCACCGGCTTTTCGCGCACGCTGGCCATCATCTGAGCTTCGATGTCCTTGGCGTTGCTGCGCAGACTGTCAAAGGCGGCTTCGCCTTGCGCACGCAGTTGCTCGACCCCTTCGGTGGCCGCGCGGCGGGCCGTGCCATAGCCATGCTCCCCGGTCTTGGCCAACTGCTTGGTGAGCTTGTCGATATCGGCCTTCAGCTGCCTGATGTCGGCTTCGAGGTCCGCATTCGCACGGGCGTCGTTTGCGGTCTTTCCTGCGGCAGTTGCCATTGCTTAACTCCTTGTGATTGCTTGGTTTCAAACGCGCCGCGTGTCTCAAGGTTCCGACACCAGGGGCAAACTAGCCGAAAACGCGTCCGCGCGCACCCTGTCCGCCGACATAGTAAAAAAAGCGCTTCGTCAGATCAGCGGCCGGCGGCCGCAACGGGCAGTTCTCGCAAGGATACTGGCGGCTGGAGAAAGCGCGATTGTCCTGCGCTGACATTTCGACCCCTCTTCGAAAGCCCGCTCTTTGGAAGAGCTGCATTTCAACGCGTTGCAAGGATTGAGGTTCCGCCGCCTGCCACATGTCTTTTTTAAATGACAGCACGCCGATTAGCGATCATGAGTCTATGCGTTTCAAGGAGTCCTTGCCTGTGCCCACATTGCTCGACGGATTGCGGATTCTCGTCCTGGAGGACGAATTTCTTATCGCCATGGATGTCGAGCAGCTTTGCCGTGACCACGGCGCCGGTGAGGTGGTGATCGCGCGCGATCTGACCGAGGTCGATGGCCGGGAGGTCGCCTTGCAATTCGATGCGGCCATCGTCGACCTCATGCTGGGCGGCGCCTCGACACTCGATTTCGCGTCGGGGCTGCGCGCGGCGGGCGTTCCTTTCGTGTTCGCGTCGGGCTATTCGGATGCCGATGAAATCAAGGCATCGTTTCCGGGTGTCAGGCTGGTCGGCAAACCCTATTCGGGCGAAGACCTCGTGCAGGCGGTGGCGGCGGCCTGCGGACGTTCTGCTCCCGGTTGAGACAAGATTTCGACCCGCGCCTGGCGATCGCGGGTCAGCTGGCTGGCGAGCCCGTTACCTGGGCCGAAATCGCATCCGGACCATACTCGTCTTCGCCCGATATTTTCAGGATCTCCTGCAGGCGCGTGCGGGCCCGGCTGACGCGGCTCTTGATCGTCCCGACCGCGCAACCGCAAATCTCGGCCGCCTCCTCGTAGGAGAAACCCGACGCACCGATAAGGATGATGGCTTCGCGCTGGTCCTCCGGCAATTGTTCAAGGGCGCCGCGAAAATCCTTCAGATCGAGCTGGCCATGCTGGGCCGGATGAACGGCAAGCCTGGCCGTCATGATGCCGTCGCTGTCTTGCACTTCGCGCCCGCGTTTGCGCATCTGCGAATAGAATTCATTGCGCAGGATCGTGAAAAGCCATGCCTTGAGATTGGTGCCGGGCTGGAAGCTCTCATGCTTGTCCCATGCCTTGACCAGCGTTTCCTGGACGAGGTCGTCCGCTTTGTCGGCATTCTGCGTCAACGACACGGCAAAGGCGCGCAAGCTCGGGATCGCCCCAAGCAAATCGGTCTTGAAGCCTTGGGAGACCGCTGCCATGCCTCAGTCCTTCTTCTGTGCGGGTTCGGCCTGTTCCAGTTGGCTGAGCAACTGGGCGAAGCGATCCGGCACATCGTCGGAGACCAGCTCGTCGTAATATTGTTTGAGTTTGCGTCCGATTTCGGAGTTCGGCCCGAGGGCGTCACCAGAACCGTTCCGGCGCCTCCCCGCGGCGCCAGCTAGAATATCTTTCGTCATATCCTTCATTTTGCCCTTGTATTCCCAGAACCCAAGCCGCTCACAACAGACTCAACAAAACGCAAGCGGCACCCTCGTCTGGTTGCCCATCCCGGCGCCTAAACGCCGTCTGCCCGCATTAGTTCCATCGAGATCGGAACTTTTTCTCAGGACCAGCGTTGTTTGACCGGGGTTGCAATCAGCTTAACCTGCAATCTATGCAATTACGTCATTCTGAGGGAGACGTCCTATCATGAGCTTATCCGCCACCATCGCACCACATCTGCCGTTCCTGCGCCGCTTCTCGCGGGCCGTTTCCGGATCGCAGGAGAGTGGCGACGCGCTGGTCGCCGCGATGCTCGAAGCCATTATCGCCGATGTCGATATCTTCCCCGAGGCATCGAGCGATCGTATCGCGCTGTACAAGGTTTTCGCCAAGCTGTTCACATCGGTCGCCATCCGCGTCCCGCAGGAGCAGGTGCAGTCGGCATGGGAACAGCGCGCCGCCGCCAATCTGAATGCTATAGCGCCGCTCCCCCGCCAGGCCTTCCTGCTCGTCGCCGTCGAAGGTTTCAGCGAGGACGAGGCGGCGGAGATTCTCGATGTCGGCGACCAGGAGTTTTCCGAGCTGCTTGCCCAGGCAAGCAACGAGATTTCCCGCCAGGTGGCAACCGACGTGCTGATCATCGAGGATGAACCGCTAATCGCCATGGATATAGAGGAAATGGTCGAGAGCCTCGGGCACCGCGTCGTCGGAACGGCGCGCACCCATGCCGAGGCGGTGATGATGTTCGGCAAGACACGGCCAAAGATGGTGCTGGCCGACATCCAGCTCGCCGACGGCAGTTCGGGCATCGAGGCGGTAAACGAGATCCTGTCGTCGACATCGGTGCCGGTCATCTTCATCACCGCCTTTCCCGAGCGTCTGTTGACCGGCGAACGTCCCGAACCGGCCTTCCTGGTCACCAAGCCGTTCAATCCCGATATGGTCAAGGCGCTGATCAGCCAGGCGCTGTTCTTCGATCGCCAGGCAAAAGCCGCCGCCTAGACTCGCGGCACGTCCTGCCGGCACGACATTGAGGACCGCCCGATGCGATACATCGGGCGGCTTTGTGGCGAGCCGGATTCATCATCGGCGAAATTCCCGCACCTCCGGCTTCGAACGATTTGCAAGCATCGTCTTTTTCGGCAAAGGGTGGAACAAACCGCATCTACCCACGTTTTCATCGCACCATTCGAAGGAGATGGACCATGCTTTACTGGGCGCTCGTATTTCTCGTCGTGGCAATCATCGCCGGCGCGCTTGGTTTCGGCGGCATCGCCGGTACGTCTGCTGGCATAGCGCAGATATTGTTTTTCATCTTTCTCGCTTTCCTGATCATTTCGCTTCTTGCGGGCCTATTCAGACGGGCGTGAGGGCCGAGCGATCATCCGAGCGAACACTGGAAGCCGCACCCCTCAAACGGTTTCCAGTCACCGCCGGGCGGTATCCTGCAAAGGGCACTGTCCGGCGGACCGCTTTTGGAGGCTGGTTTCGGGAATCTCTTTTGGAACCCATTCAACAGTGAGCCGTTCAGCCTGAGTTGGGTGGACAGTTTGGCCGATGCGTTCCAGAACCGGAGATAGGAAGGACGACGTGCAAAGCGATGAAGTCATCGCCCTGCATCCTGCCGAAAGCGGTATGCAGCTTGGCCGGGCTCTTCTCCACGCCTTGCACAATGCCGGCATTTCCGTTCTCTATCAGGATCGCGAGATGAAAACCGTATGGGCGCGCAACATGCGCGCGCCCTGGGTTTCCGACACCGCCGACAGCAACGGCATCCTGCCGGCGGCGCAGGCCGACCGCATTGGCGCGGCCAAGCGCGACGTCATTGCATCCGGCAACCCGCAACGTCTCGAGATCAGCGTTCCCGTCGAGGATGGCATCCGCTGGTTCCAAGTCTGGATCGATGCCGACCACGGCGATGGCGGCACGGTGCAAGGCGTCGTCACCACCATGGTCGAGACGACCGAGCAGAAACGCCGTGAGCAGACCCTGACGACGCTGCTGCGCGAAGTCAGTCATCGCTCGAAGAATCTGCTGGCGATCATTCAAAGCATAGCCACCCAGACCGGGCGCTACTCCGACAGCATCGGTGATTTCCTGACACGCTTCCGCGGCCGGCTGCAATCGCTGGCTTCGTCCCAGGATCTCGTGACCTCCTCCAATTGGAGAGGCGCCGCACTTCGCGAACTGGTATCGGGCCAGGTTGGCCGCTACGGCGGAGATCCGGTGCGCAGCCTGCGTTTTCAGGGGGCAAACCCCTATCTCAATCCGAACGCTGCCCTGCATATCGGCCTCGCCATGCATGAACTCGCCGTCAACTCGGTGAGCTATGGCGCCTTGTCGCGGCCGGATGGGTTCGTCGAGGTTACAGCCAGCCTGCCTGCGGCCGACACCGGGACCTCCCTGTCTCTGACATGGGCCGAGACGATCGGAGCCAATGATATCACGCGTAGCGAGAAGCGCTTCGGCAGCGTCGCGCTTGAACGGGTCGTGCCGGCGTCGCTGAACGGCACGGCGACGCTTGAAATCGAGGCTGGTCGCCTCGAATACCGCCTTGTCGTTCCACGGGGCAATTTCGAGACGGAATGAGCGACCGACGCCGATCCTTAACCGGGTGTTCACCATAAAAGCGGATGCTGTTTTTCCCAGATACCGCTGGAACCTGTTGCATCGCCGGACATTGCCGCGGCAGGACTTGCAGCATGGTGCGGGAGGAATGCCTTGACGGTTGCCGATATGAACAGACTGGAACAGGCCGCTCGTATCTCCATGGGCGAGTTTGAGGACTCCGAGGCGTCCGTACCACCTGTCCCCCATGCCTCACTGCGCCTTCTCGCCTTAGGTCTGGCCGCGGTTGTACTCGCAGCCGTGCTCTTCCAGTTGGCTTTCTGACGTCGAAGCCCGGCGCGCCCAGCCCGCCCCATCCTAATTAGCTGGTAAGCCTTGCGATGCAGGAACTTTGTCCAATATGAACCGTTACTATGGCGGGAGGACTTTTCCGCCATGGAACACATCGCTGCATTGTTGCTGGTCATCGGCTGCTCGAACACGATGGCCGACTGCCGTGAACTCCAGGTTCCTGTAAGTGTCTTCGAAACCGCTGACCAATGCATTGCCGAACGGCCGTTTGCGATGAGCGATGTCCAGGGGCAGGCTCAGCATATCGTGGGCAAGTGCCTTTCGGTCGATCCGGCTCTGGAAGACGACTATGACCAGATCGTCTGGAATGTGCATCCGGACGGCACGCTCGACGCTTCCCTGGCGATTTCCAGCGTCGTGATGGCGTCGAACACGGTGCGCCCAGAAAAAGACTATCTTCGGCAACAATAGATTGCAGCAGCAAAGGCCTCCATTTCATGCTAAATGGCGGTTGGAGCTTATTAAAGTGAGGACACAAAGTGAGGAGTGACTCTATGCGGAAGATGATTATCGCCATGGTTGCGGTGGTGGCGGTCAGTGGCTGCACCTCGACCGAACAGGACGTGGTTGGCGGCGGCTTGATTGGCGCCGGTGTCGGCGGCTTGGTCGGCGGCGGCAAGGGCGCGCTGATCGGCGCGGCCGTGGGTGCCGGTTCCGGCCTGCTGGTGCGCAATCTGCGCAATGGCTATTGCCAGTATCGCGATCATCGCGGCCGGATCTACACGGCTCGCTGCAACTAGTTCGGGCGATAATCGAAACGTTGATCCGGAGACCGGTCGGCCGGCCTCCGGATTTTCGATGTTTGGATGCTTGATCCTGGCCGCCTGACGATCGCCGTCAGCTCGCCAGAGGGATTCTGATTTCCACGTTCAGCCCATTGGCCCGGAAATCACGCTTGATCGTGCCGCGCAATTCGCGCGTGACGTTGAGGTCTATCAGCTTGGTACCGAATCCGGTCTTGGCGGGCGCTTCGAATTTCTTCTGCCCGGTTTCGCGCCAGTTGAGAGCCAGCGTCCTGTCACGCCCGCGCCCTTCGAGCGACCAGTCCACTTTCAGCGCCCAGTCCCCCTTGAGCGAATTGGCCGAATTGCCGGCTTCGCCGTATTTCAGCGCATTCGTCGCCAGTTCGTGAAAGGTCAGGCCGAGCGCTTGCGTCGTGGTTTCGTCGAGCAGCACCTGCGGCCCTGACAACAGCCCTTCGGGCAGTTCCTTGCCGAACACCTGGCCGAGCTCGATACGCAAGAGATCGCCAAGATCGGCCTTCTGCCAGCGCGAGCGCGTCAGCATGTCCTGAGACGCCGCCATCGCCTGGAGCCGGGCCGAGAAGGATGCGGAAAACTCATTGACGTCGGTGGCCCGCGAAGCCGTCTGCCGCGCGATCGCCAGCACCCTGGTGATCGAATTCTTGATGCGATGCTTCATCTCCTGCAGCATCAGGTCTTTTTCGAGCAGGCTCTTTTCCGTCGTCTCGTGCAAGCGCGCCGCCGCCTCATAGGCCCGCTCCTGATAACGCGCCACCAGCGCGATGGCGCCGGCCAACAGCAGGCCGAACAGCCCCAGCATCACCGGAATGGCGCGCGACGAAGGCTGCGAGAAGGCGCTCGTCGGCCGGAACAGAACAGTCCATGGCCGCCCGGCCACAATGATCTTGCGTGTGACCAGCAGCCTGTCCCCGAAGGTCGAAGCCGGTGGCGTCTCAGACCGGAACAACAGATTGTCGCCGCTCACGGCGCCGTCGCCGTCGTAGATTTCCGTGTTGACCGGCAGCAGCGGTGACCGGCTGAGCGCGGTCTGGAACAGGTCGCGAGCTCGAAAGGCCGCATAGAGAAAACCGGCTGTGGAGGATCCGGGCGCATTGATGGCATCGGGTGCGGTTTCGACATTGAGCCGAACGAAGACGAGGAAGCCGGTGAACGTCTGCGCGGCACCGGTGTCCTGACCCAGCTGCACCAGCCCGCTGGCGTGCTGCTGGTCGTCCGACATCGCTTTTTCGATCGCCGCGCGCCGCACCGGTTCACTGAACATGTCGTAGCCGACGCTGGTCTGGTTGGAAGGATCCAGCGGCTCGAACAGCACGACGGGGGTGCGCCAGGGCTGCGTGGTATCAGGATAGATTGGATGGCTGACGCCATGGTCGTGCGGCATATCGCGTTCGATCGCCGCCTCGTCTCCAGCCCTTGCCAGCCTGAGATAGCCGATGCCGCGTAAGCCGGCAAAGTTTCTGTCGACATCGAGCGCTTTGAAGAACGCGTTGAACTCGTTGCCGGAAATATTGCCGTTGCGGGCATCGAACAGGGCCTGCGTCGAGCGCAGCAGCGAGAGGTGGAGGTCGATGCGGCTCTCGATCCGGTTGAGCGCGTCGTCGGCTGTCGCTTCGAACTTGATGCGGGCGGCCTCTTGCGTCGCGAAATAAGCAAACCCCGCCATCGTCATGCTGATCAGCGCGACGGCGATGAACGCGACGATTGGAAAAAACCTTTTCAACGGATGATGCGATCCCTGGGCATGTCGGGCCTTTATGGGCAAGTCGCCGTGCCAACACAATGGCAAGGCCAAGCCATCCTGACGGCTGGCACATCAGATGGTCCGAGACCCGGCATATTCGTCCAGCCAGCTGGCACCGCTACCGGCAGGCCTCAAGCGGCGATCTTCAGCGCGCCCGGTCCGGGGATCGCGCCGGGCGGGCATTTGCCCAGAATGATCATGCCGAGCACCTCGTCCTGGGTCACGTCATTGGTGCGGGCGGTGCCGACCACCTGGCCGTTCTTCATGACGCAGACCCGGTCGGCAAGTTCGAACACATCATGGATGTCGTGGCTGATCAGGAAGATGCCGATGCCGTCGGACTTGAGCTGCTTGACCAGTTCGCCGACCTGCGCCGTTTCCTGCGGGCCAAGCGCCGCCGTCGGCTCGTCCATGATCAGGATCCTCGCGTTGAACAGGATCGCGCGCGCGATCGCCACCGACTGCCGCTGGCCGCCCGACAGCTTGATCACCGGCTCCTTGAAGCGCTGGAAGCGCGGATTGAGCCGGCCCATCACCTTGCGCGCCTCCGCCTCCATGGCAACGTCGTCGAGCGTGCCCCAGGCGGTCATCAGCTCGCGGCCGAGGAACAGATTGGCGGCGGCGTCGACATTGTCGGCCAACGCCAGCGTCTGGTAGATCGTCTCGATGCCGTATTTCTTGGCGTCGCGCGGATTGGAGATAGCTGCCTCCTCGCCATTGACGAAGATCTGGCCCGCATCGCGCTTGTAGGCGCCGGACAGGATCTTGATCAATGTCGACTTGCCGGCGCCATTGTGGCCGAGCAGCGCCACGACCTCGCCGGGGAAAAGATCGATCGAGGCGTCGTCGACGGCGCGAATGCCGCCAAAGGCGATCGAGACGTTGCGCATGTCGATCAGCGCGGTGCCGGTGGGAGCGGTCTTGTCTGCCATGATCTTGTCCTCCCTAGACGCGCTTGCGATAGACGGTATCGAGCCAGACCGCGACGACGAGCACGGCGCCGACGACGATGCTCTGCAGCGGCGAGTCGATGCCAAGCAGCACCATGCCGGACTGCAGCGACTGCATGAGCAGCGCGCCGAGCATGGCGCCGAGCACCGTTCCGGAGCCACCGGCAAGCGAGGTGCCGCCGATGACGGCGGCGGCGATCACCAGCAACTCGTCCAACGTGCCCAGCGCATTGGTCGCCGCGTTGAGGCGGGCCGACGAGATCGCCGCGCTGATCGCGGCCAGCACGCCCATGATCATGAACACCTTCATGGTCACCCAGCGCGTGTTGATGCCGGCGAGATTGGCGGCCTCCGGATTGCCGCCGATGGCAAAGACATAGCGACCGAAACGGGTGCGCTTGGTGATGAAGGTCATGACGATGCCGACCGCGACCGCCATCAGCACCGGTATGGCGATGCCGTGGGCGATGAACAGCCCGCCTTCGGGAATGGTGATGCCGTTCTGCTGCGCATACTGGCGCACGATGCCGATTGGCCACGGATAGGAATTGGCGATCCAGACGGCTCCAAGGATGGCAGCGCAGGTGACCACACCGAGGAAGGTTTCGGCCCAGACGGGGCGCAGTGGAAAGTTGAACCGTTTGCGCTGCGACCGGCCGTTCAGCAGCGCGAAAGCGACAGCCACGCAAGCGACGATGCCGATGATCCAGCTGGCGGTGGCGCCGACGGAGCCCCGCGGCCCGCCGCCCATCAGCTGGAACGTAGCGTCAAGCGGCGCGACCGTGCGCCCGTTGGTGATCAGCCATGCCATGCCGCGCCAGACCAACAGACCGCCCAGCGTCACGATGAAGGCAGGAACTTCGAGATAGGCGATGATGAAGCCCTGGAAGGCGCCGATCACAAGACCGAGCACCGCGCCGGCGGCCAGGGCGACGATCCAGAGCCAGGGATTTCCAAGCTGGAAGCCGATGACGCGAATGAGGAATTCGGCTTGCGCCACGCCCATGATCATACCGATCACGCCTTCGACGGAACCGACCGAAAGGTCGATGTTGCGCATGACGATGACCAGCACCATGCCGGTTGCCATGATCGCGACCGAGGAGGTCTGCACCGACAGGTTCCAGAGATTGCGCGGCGTCAGGAACAGTCCGCCCGACAGGATGTGAATACCGACCCAGATGACCAGCAACGCACCGACCATGCCAAGCATGCGCGTATCGAGTTCGGTTGCCTTGAGAAAGCGTCCGACAGCGCTCAGTTCGGACGCGCGCGCTTGGTCCGCGGGGGTATCTGCAGCAAGTGGGTTGGACGTCGTGTCGGTCATGATTTTCTCCCAACCGGCGGGCCGTCTGACGCGAATACCGGAACCAGCCTAGAAGCTATCCGCGTGATGCGGAAACACAAATCTTTTTGAGAAAACGCCGCGGCTTTTGGGCCGCGGCGTTGAGAATGCAGAAAGATCCCAGTTCTAGTTGCAGGCCGCGACGGTGCCGGCGGCGACGCCCGCGCAGACTTCGTCCTTCTTGATCCAGCCGGCGTCGATGACGACGTTGAGATTGTCCTTGGTGATGGCAACCGGGGTCAGGAACAGCGACTTGACGGTGTTGCCGCCCGGTGTCGTGAAGTCCTTGGCGCCTGCAATGTCGCCCGTCTTCTTGCCGTCGGCCAGCTGCGAGGCGATCTCGGCGGCATTCTTGCCGAGTTCGCGCGCATCCTTCCACACCGACACGGTCTGCGTGCCGAGCGCGATGCGGTTGAGTGCTGCATGGTCGCCGTCCTGACCCGAGACCGGCACGGTGCCGGCAAGTCCCTGCGCCGTCAGCGCCGCGACGACGCCGCCGGCGGTGCCGTCATTGGCCGCGACCACGGCATCGACCTTGTTGTCGTTAGCGGTCAGGAACTGTTCCATGTTCTTCTGGGCGTTGGCGGGCAGCCAGCCGTCCGTATAGGCCTCGCCGACATTCTTGATCTTGCCGCTGTCGATGGCTTCCTTGAGCACTTCCATCGAGCCGGCGAACAGGAAGTCAGCATTCGGATCGGCGCCCGAACCCTTGATGAAGACATAGTTGCCTTCCGGCTTGACCTTGAACACTTCGCGGGCCTGCATGCGGCCGACTTCCTTGTTGTCGAAGGTCAGATAGAAGACGTCCTTGTTCTCGATCAGCCGGTCATAGCCGACGACCGGAATGCCTTCGTCCAGCGCCTTCTGTACCGCCGGGCCGATGGCCGAGGCATCCTGCGCCAGGATGATCAGCGAATTGGCGCCCTGCGAGATCAGGCTCTCGACATCGGTCAGCTGCTTGCCGGGATTGGACTGCGCGTCGGCGGAGATGTACTTGTCGCCGGCAGCCTCGATCGCCGTCTTCATGGCGGCCTCGTCGGTCTTCCAGCGCTCTTCCTGGAAGTTGGACCACGAAACCCCGATGACCTTGTCCTTCGCCTGTGCGACCGACGCGAGCGTCAGCGACATGGCGACACCCGCCAGGATGGCGGCTGTGAATCTTTTCATAATATCCTCCCTGCGCCGCGTATGGCGCGACCAAACTGACCCGAAGGCCGGCACAGAGGCTCTATTTTTTCGAGCCTCGAAAAAATACTGATCCAACGCCCGAACGCTGTCAACATCGATTCTGATGGATTTTGAGGTGCTCGCGAATTTTTTTCGAGCTCCGGAATAAATAAATGACAGAGTGGACAGCTTCTGCCAGTATTTGGCTGCGTCGCCGACAGCGTTCGAGGGGTACGGAGAACCGCGGCGACCGGGAGGACTTGAAGAGGACATGTCGGTCGGAATCCGCCACGACGATTTGCGCCGGCGCAACCGGGCGATGGTGATCGCCGCCGTACGCCGAGCCGGACAGCCGTCACGTACCGAGATCGCCGCGACCACGGGCCTAAGCCACTCGACCATATCGGCGATCTCCTCCGACCTGATCGGCGAAGGCATCCTGGCCGAAAGCAAGCCAAGCGAGGCCGCTTCGCTCAAACGCGGCCGGCCGCAGGTCGGCCTCAGCCTCAATCCGGAAGCCGCGACGGTGATGACCGTGGTGCTGTCGCTGAATTTTCTCTCCGTCGCCGTCATCGACTACGCCGGCCAGGTGATATCGGAGGAACAGCGCCGGCTGGACACGCTGACAATGCCGCGCGACGCGCTGATCGGCGAATGCATGGCAATCGTGCGGCGCCGCTTCGAAGACCCGGACCTCGACATGCGCAGCGTCGCCCGCATCGCGTTGGCGATCCAGGGCATCACCGACACCCGTTCCCGCGCAATGCTGTGGTCGCCGATCACCCCGCACACCGACATCGCCTTCGCCGACATACTCGAAGCCGAGTTCGGCATCCCCGCCACCATGGAGAACGACTGCAACATGATGGCGATCGCGCTGCGCTGGCGCGATCCCGATCGCTACCGCGACGATTTCATCGCCATCCTGCTGTCGCACGGCATCGGCATGGGCCTGGTGCTGAAAGGCGAGCTGTTTACCGGCACCCATTCCTCGGGCGGCGAGTTCGGCCACATGATCCATCAGCCAAACGGTGCGCTGTGTCGCTGCGGGCGGCGCGGCTGCGTCGAGGCCTATGCCGGCAACTACGCCATCTGGCGCAATGCAAGGCAGATGGGCGAAGACGCGGAACCAGTCGCCGATGTCAGCGACGCCGACATGCGGGCCCTGGCGACCGCGGCCCGCGAAAGGGATGGGCCCGAGCGCGAGGCCTATCGCAAGGCCGGTGAAGCGCTCGGCTACGGTCTCGGCAGCTTGTTCGCGCTGATCGATCCGGCGCCCGTTGCCATGGTCGGCGTCAGCGCCGCCGCCTTCGACTTGATCGAGCCTGCATTGCGGCAGGCCATTTCCCAGACCGCCGGCGGCCAGCACTCGGAATCGATCTCCTTCGACACCGAGCCGAACGAACTGCCGCTGATCCGCGAAGGCTGCGCGATGCGCGCGCTGACCTTTGTCGACCAGGAGATTTTTGCACCCGGCGCGCAGACGAGAGGAAGCGTCGGAAAGAGCGTTGCGTGAGGACCAGGGTCAAAAACCAATCATTCTGAACGACCGAGTTCGACCCTGAGCGGAAGTTCGCACGCCCTCGGTTGAACTCTCATACCCAGCCCTGGTGATCATTGACCGTGCCTGAGGGGATTGCGCGGCCCGTAACATCTACCGCTCGGTGAAAGCGCGAGCGAAGGAATCAAGCATCGGCCGTGCGAGATACTCGAAGAAAGTCCGGTCGCCAGTTCTGATGAACGCCTCTACCGACATTCCGGGGTAAAGCTGCTCCGCTTTCACGCCGGGCGGCAGGTTGGCGGCAATCTTCAGCTTGGCGCGGAAATAGGGTTCATGCGTAGCCTCGTCGATGAGCCGGTCCGCGGAAACTTGGGTCACGATGGCTGAAATCTCAGGGGTGAGCCGCATGTTCAACGCGGACAATCGCAATTTTGCCGGCTGGCCGATACGAACCTGATCGATGTCTTTCGGCGGTAGCCGTGCATCGACTATCAGGCCCGATGCCGTAGGCAGGATCTCCATGATCTTTTCGCCTGGGGCAATCACGCTGCCCTTGGCATTGTAGGTGGACGACACCACGATGCCCGCTGCCGGTGCCTTGATCGTCGTCCGCCGCAGCACTGCCTCGGATGCGCGCATCTGTTCGTCAATGTCGGCCAGCGAAGAATGCACCTCGTCGAGCTTCGTCAGGGCCTCCTCCACGCGTTGCGTGGTCAGGCGCTCGATCTGCTCCTGGGCTTCGACGATCTCGGTGTTGGCCGATGCAAGATTTGCCTCCAGCGCCCCTGCCTGCCCGACGAGATCGGCCTCGCTGCGCAAAAGCTGCGAATATTCGGTGCGATTGGTGAGGCCTTTGCCCAACAGGCTGGTCTTGATGCCGAGTTCTTTCTTCACGACTTCGGCCTGTTGCTGAATGGCCTGTTTCTGGGCCTGCAATCCCACGACCGACTGGCGATGCATGGCAAGCCGTTGCCTGAGGATCGATTGTTCCGATCGAAACCGGGCGAGCCTGGCGTTGAATTCCTTCTGCTGTTCTTGAACCAGAGTCTCGAAATCGTGCTGGAACGGTGGTGGCGCAGCCTCCGCGATTGGCGCAAGCCGGTCCAGTCCGTCGCGCTCCGCCTCCAGCCGCGAGGCGCTGGCCTTGAGCGCGACAGACTGCCTCGCCAGTCGGTTGAGCTCGGCTTGCGCGGCTGTTCGATCCAGTATGATCAGATCCTGGGCCTGTTGCACGCGATCACCTTCATGAACCAGCAATTCCTGGATGATGCCGCCTTCGGGATGCTGAATGAGAATGTTGCCGCCCGTCGCCGAGATCGTGCCTTGCGTGATCACCGCTCCGGACAACGGTGCACTGACCGCCCAATAGCCAAGGCAGCCCACCAATATTGCTATTGCCGCGTATCCGGCGAATGCCACCCGCCGGATGTCGGTGCGTGCTTTGCCTTCCCAGACAAGACTCTGTGCTGCCATCTTCTAGGATCCAAAGCGGACGCTATGAGGGGTGCTGCGGATCGTCGTGGCAAAAGACCCTGTCACCACCGTGTCGCGCTGTGGGGGAAGGCCGTTACCGGCAATCGACCGCCGCAATACGTCGCCGCTTGGACCGAAGGCTTCGATCACTCCACCGCGCAGAAGCATCACGCGGTCGCAAGCCGCGGCGATCGAGGGACGGTGCGTTATCAGGATTGTCGTAACGCCCGCCGCTTTCGCCGCGGCAAGCGCCCCTTCAAGCGCCGCTTCGCCGCTGCCATCGAGATGGGTACTGGGCTCGTCCAGAACCAGAATACGCGGATTGCCGTAGAAGGCGCGCGCCAGCCCGATCCTTTGGCGTACGCCGCCCGACAGTGTTCTGTCCGACGGACCTATTCTGGTCTGATAGCCGTCTCGCTGCTCCAATATCAGCTCATGCGCCTGGGCATTCTTTGCCGCTTCGACGATCGAGGTGTCACTTGCATCGGGTTCAAAGCGGGCGACATTTTCCGCGATCGATCCGGGAAAGAGTTCCACCTCCTGAGCGAGATATCCGATATGACGGCCAAGCTGCTTCTCGTTCCAGGTTCTGAGGTCAGCGCCGTTGATCCTGACGCAGCCGCTGGTCGCTTGGATCGCACCGACAAGCAATCTCGCCAGGGTGGACTTGCCGGCTCCGCTTGGACCTATTATCGCAACCGCTTCGCCGGCGCCGATGTGGAAGTTCAGTCTCTTGATGATGGGTTCGGTGCCGGGCGTGGCGTTCGGCGCGACAAAGATCAGGTCCTGCACGACGATTTCGCCCGACGGATCCGGCAGTATCAGTTTTTGCGTTTGTGCCGAATGGGCGGAAAGCGCCTTGTCCAACCGCTTCCACGATCGTCTGGCGTCGACGATCTGGCGCCATGAACCGATCAGTTGGTCGAGCGGCTGCAGCGCGCGGGACGACACCAGGGAAGACGCGAAGATCATCCCGGCCGTCATCTTCCCTTGCAGCACGAGCCATGCTCCGACACCCAGTATCGCCAGCTGAAGCATCATGCGTACGGCTCGCGACGTTCCGCTGAAAATCGCGTTGGCCATGGACGAACGGTCATGAAGAATTAGCGCCTCCGCCACGTGCCTACCCCAGACGCGCGCGGCGTTTTGGACCATGCCCATGGCGAGCAGCGTCTCCGCGCTGCGGGCAAAGGCCTGCTCCGACAGGCTGGCGACAGCCGAACGTTCCGCGGACAAAGCGTCGTTCCTGCCGACGGCAAGCTGATTTGCCACGACCAGCGCAAGCAACAGCGCAACTCCTGTCAGCGTAAGCCAAAATAGAAAAGGATGGATGAGGTACAGCAGGGCGAGGAAGAACGGAGCGAACGGCAGGTCGAACAAGACCGCCGCGCCGCGTGACCTGATGAAGGCGCATACCGAGGCAAGGTCGCGCAGTGGAGACAGAGCTGCGCCGCCGGCGTACTTAGCCTCAAGCGAGACGGCGAATGTCCTCGCGCCCAATCTGTTGTCGACCGTGGCTGCAACGCGCTGCGTGTAGACGGAGCGGATCGTATCGAGGAGACCGAGAAAGGCGAGCGCGAGAACCGCGATAGCAGAGAGGTAGAGAAGCGTCTCGACGCTGGAGGACAGCAGGACGCGGTCATAGACCTGCAAGAGATAGAGGGGGATCACCAATAGCAGGATGTTGATGAGGAACGAGAAAACACCGACATCTACGATGGCGCGCCTCAAGACTGCCCGCAGACCAGACTGTGCAATCATTCCCGCGCTCCCAACGGCTCATGGCCCCAACGTGAGGGCGTCGCTTAGACCGAATGGTCGGCCGCGATGTCCAAGGGGTGGTGCTGCAGGTCGTCCAGCGTATAGGCGCGGATGTAGTCGATTTTCATCTCCGCCGGCGTCGCCAGATGGTCAGGAGGCTGGCCGGCAATGCCGCCCACCGCGAGATTTGCCAATATGTACATGGGGTCGTGCATGTCGGACGGCGTTGCCGCTTGGGCGACCTTTACACCATCGTAGGTCCAGACAAGCTCATCCTTCGTCCAGAGCAGGCCATAGGTGTGGAAACCGTCGGTGTCCGCAACGTTCACCGTGGACGAAACCTTCGTGTGCGCTCCCGTCTCATTGGTATGCGCCGTCATGTAGAGCGTGTTCAGGTCCTGGCCGCGCGTTTCGACAACGTCCAGCTCCGGCGGCCACGATCCGTCTTCCGGAAGCAGCCAGAAGGCCGGCCATGCTCCGGCTGTTTCGGGCAGGTCCGCCCGCATTTCGAAATAGCCATAGGCTTGCGCGAAGGTGTCGTGCGTCGTCAGGATCCCCGAGGTGTATTCGTAATTGTTGATCAGAGGCTTGATGTCCTCCGGCGCCTGCGCCGCGGTGATGGTGAGGACGCCGTTTTCAACGCTGAACGGGTGGACGGAACTCGTCGGGCCATAATTGGCGTCGACATACCATTGCAACTCGCCATTGCTGCTCAATGTGCTGCCGTTCGGCGCTCCCCACCAGAAATTGGAATTCCAGGTGCCGTCCTGTCCGTTCCGAAGGCTCAGCGTGTTAAATTCGTCGGAGAAGGACAGCGTCATTCCGGACTTGTCTATCGGCAGCTCGAACTGGGTGGGCTGCAACTTGTCGATGGTCGTATTCTTGAACACCAGGATCTCGTCGGATCCGAGGTTCAGCATCACGTTTGATTCCACCTGAACCATCTGTGAACGGACGGCATCGAACGAAGTGAAGTCATAGCCGTTAAGGCGGACCGTATCAGTCGCACCGAAATCGAAGATAAGATCACTTCCATTTCCTTTAGAGATGGCGAAAGTGTCGGCGCCGTCTCCGCCGATCAGGACATCGTCGCCCTTGCCGCCATCCAGCGTCTGATGACCCGACCCGCCCTTGATGATGTTGTCCAACGCATTTCCGAACGCATATCGATTGGCGCCGGTAACGACGAGGTTCTCGAAATTGTCGGGGAGCTTGTAGCTCATCCATGTGTCGATCGTGTCGATTCCTGCCCCAGGATCCTCGACCACCTTATTGTTGGTGGAATAGAGGTGATAGTAGTCGTCGCCGGCGCCACCGTAGATCGTGACCTTGACGCCGGTGTCTCCCCAGAAGGAGTCGTTGCCGGAGGTGCCATGCAGTTCCGGTCCAGACCCAGTGGCCGAGAACCAATGAGTGGAAGCGCCGGTGTAGGGAAGAGGGATGCCTTTGGCGTTTACGACGGTGCTCATCAGAAATCCTTCCTCATGGTATCCGACCTGGTGAAATCATTCGATACGAGTCCCAGCGACTGCTTCCCAAGCAACGTTGCAACGGATGAAATAGTTCCAGGGAATCGTCATCCGATCCGAGATAATATTGACCATTCGGCGCACATACACTGAATAAAGAGAAGGAATCCGTCCTCCGTCAAAAATATAATTTTAATAAAATTCTATATTTATGTGAAAGTCGCGTGCTTTGACGGATATAGATAAATGCATTAGTTCAATCCTCGCTAGAAGGAGCACGATTTGGAGGGCAGAGTTTTACGGGCAAAATGGCGATTATGACCGACTAATCGCGAACCGTTCTTCCCGCGGCCAGCCGGACACAACAGCAGTTTGAGAGATCGCAGAGCAATCGAGTTGTGAAGTGACCGACCAGTTAGCCACGCACAATCAATTCCAGCATGGCTCACTCCGCTGCGGACGTTTCGCTGCGACCGGGCAACGACCGCGAAGGGTCGGTTAAAGATTTCAATCCCGCCTGCTTGAATGTCCGCCATCGCTTTTTGGATGCCAGAAGCCGCCTGTCGCCTTGGCCCAAATGCGGTCATTCGAAAACTGATGGGATGACCGCTCCTGGGCGCCACATGCTCGTTCTCCACCGATGAGACGAATGCAACATTCCACCCTTCGCGGCCGTTGGCGACCGCCTGCTGACCGAGCTTGAACCTGGGTTCCGATTTATCGGGATGGGATGGGAATTAATCTTCCCTGATCGCGTAGCCTGCACCTCGAATGGTGCGGATGACGTCGGGCATGCGGCCGTTGTTGACCGCCTTGCGCAGCCGGCCGACATGCACGTCCACCGTGCGTTCGTCGATGTAGATCGTCTCACCCCAGACATTGTCGAGCAGCTGGCTGCGCGAGAACACGCGGCCGGGATGGCGCATCATGAATTCGAGCAGGCGGAATTCGGTCGGCCCGAGCCGGATCTCGCTCTTCTTGCGATAGACCCGATGCGATTCTCGATCGAGCACGATGTCGCCGACCTTCAGCACGCTGGACAGCACTTCCGGCTTGGCACGGCGCAGCAGCGCCTTGACCCTGGCCATGAACTCCGGCGTCGAGAAAGGCTTGACCAGATAGTCGTCGGCGCCGGTCGAGAGGCCGCGCACGCGGTCGCTCTCCTCGCCGCGCGCGGTCAGCATGATGATCGGCAGCCGCTCGGTCTCGGGGCGCATTCGCAGGCGTCGGCAGAGTTCGATGCCGGAAACCGCCGGCACCATCCAGTCGAGCACCAGAAGGTCAGGCACGTTCTCCTGCAGCCGGATCTCGGCCTCGTCGCCGCGCGTCACCACCTCGACCTGATAGCCCTCGGACTCCAGATTATAACGGAGCAGCACGCCTAGCGGCTCCTCGTCCTCCACCACCATGATGCGTGGCGCGATCATCGGCTGGTCACCCCTGTCGTCATGCCGCCGGCGCGGACATTGTCGTCTCGTCCTGCTTCGGACGATTGGCCGGCAGCTGCGTGCCGGTCAAAACATAATAGGCATTTTCCGCGATGTTGGTGACGTGGTCGCCGATGCGCTCGAGATTCTTGGCGCAGAACAAAAGATGCGTGCACGCGGTGATGTTGCGCGGGTCTTCCATCATATAGGTGAGAAGTTCGCGGAACACGGAGGTGTATTTGACGTCGATGCGTTCGTCGTCGGCACGCAGTTTCGCCAGCGCGGCGGCGTCACGCGCCGCATATTCCTCGATGACGCCCTGCACCTGGATCAGCACCAGTTGTGCCATTCCATCGATCGAGTGCGAAAGGTCGCGCGGCGTAACGCTGAGGCCGACAGTGCCGACGCGCTTGGCGATGTTCTTGGCAAGGTCGCCGATGCGTTCGAGATCGCCGGCCATGCGGATCGAACCGACGACATGGCGCAGATCGTCGGCCATCGGCTGCCGCTTGGCGATCAGCGTGATGGCGCGGTCGTCGAGCTCCCGCTGGCGCGCGTCCATGATCGCGTCGTCGGAGACGACGCGCTGTGCCAAGGCGTTGTCGGAATTCAACAGCGCCTTGGTCGCACCGCCGACCATCGAGCTGGCGAGATCGCCCATGTCGCTGATGAGCTTGCTGATCTGACCGAGATCCTCGTCGAAAGAAGCGACTGTGTGTTCGCTCATGATCCTGTTCCTCGTATGCCTGAGCTCAGCCGAAGCGGCCGGTGATGTAGTCCTGCGTGCGCTTCTCGCGGGGCGACGTGAAGATCTTCTCGGTGCGGTCGAACTCGACCAGCTCGCCCAGATACATGAAGGCCGTCTGCTTCGACACGCGCGCCGCCTGCTGCATGTTGTGGGTGACGATGACGATCGTGTAGTCGGCTTGCAACTCGTCGATCAGCTCCTCGATCTTGGCGGTCGACAGCGGATCGAGCGCCGAGGCGGGCTCGTCGAGCAGGATGACTTCCGGCTTCACCGCCACGGTACGGGCGATGCAGAGCCGCTGCTGCTGGCCGCCTGAGAGGCTGAGGCCGCTGGCGTCGAGCTTGTCCTTGACCTCGGTCCAGAGTGCCGCGCGCTTCAGCGCCTGCTCGACGCGGCCGTCCATCTCGGATTTGCTCAGCTTCTCGTAGAGCCTGATGCCGAAAGCGATGTTTTCATAGATCGACATCGGAAATGGCGTCGGCTTCTGGAACACCATGCCGATCTTGGTGCGCAGCAGGTTGAGGTCCTGCGAGCGGTCAAGAACGTTCTGGCCGTCGAGCAGCACCTGACCGTCGGCCGTCTGCCTGGGATAAAGCTCATAGATGCGGTTGAAGACGCGCAGCAGCGTCGACTTCCCGCAGCCCGAAGGCCCGATGAAGGCGGTGACGCTGCGCTCCGGCAAGGACAGCGTGATGTCCTTCAGCGCCTTCGATTGGCCGTAGTAGAAGTTGAGGTTCTTGACCTCGATCTTGGCCTTGGCGGTGGCCTCGGCGGCGATCGTCATGTCTGGAGACAACATCTGGCTCATTTGTCCTCTCTGCGTCCGGTCAGGCTGCGCGCAACGATGCTGAGCGCGAGAACCGTCAATGTGATGATAAGTGCGCCGGTCCAGGCCAGTTGCTGCCATTCCTCGTAAGGGCTGAGAGCGAACTGGAAGATGGTGACAGGCAAGCTGGCCATCGGCGCGTTGAGATTGCTCGACCAGAACTGGTTGTTGAGCGCCGTGAAGAGCAGTGGTGCCGTCTCGCCGGAGATACGGGCGATCGACAGCAATATGCCGGTGACAATGCCGGAAAGCGCGGCGCGGTAGGCGACCGACTTGATGACCACCCAGCGCGGCGCGCCGATCGCGGTGCCGGCTTCGCGCAAGGCGTTCGGCACCAAATTGAGCATGTCTTCGGTGGTGCGCACCACAACCGGAATGACGAGGATGGCGAGCGCGACAGCACCGGCGATTGCCGAGAAATGCCCCATCGGCCGCACCATCAATTCGTAGACGAACAGGCCGATGATGATCGACGGCGCCGACAGCAGGATGTCGTTGATGAAGCGCACCACGGTGGTCAGCTTGGAAAAGCGACCGTATTCGGCCATGTACGTGCCGGCCAGCACACCGATTGGCGTGCCGACGATGACGGCGATGATCGTCATGACCACGCTGCCGTAAATGGCGTTGAGCAGGCCGCCGGCGTCGCCGGGAGGCGGCGTCATCTGCGTGAAGACGTCAAGGGACAGGCCGGCGGCGCCCTTGTAGACCAGCGCGCCGAGGATGAGCGCCAGCCAGGCAAGTCCGATGCCCGCCGCGGTGACGCACAGCGTCATCATCACGGCATTCTTCCTCTTGCGGCTCTGGTGAAGCGATGTGGCTGTCGACATCGGTCAGGCTCCGGTGCGGGCGTCGATGCGCATCAGCATGTAGCGGGCGATGGCAAGGATCAGGAAGGTGATGACGAACAGGATCAGGCCGAGCGCCACCAGCGAAGACGTGTAGAGGTCGCCGACGGCTTCGGTGAATTCATTGGCGATGGTCGCGGAGATCGTCGTTGCCGGCGCGAACAGCGAGGTCGAGATGCGGTGCGCGTTGCCGATGACGAAGGTCACCGCCATGGTTTCGCCCAGCGCGCGGCCAAGGCCGAGCATGACGCCGCCCATGATACCGATCCTTGTGTAGGGAATGACGACGCGGCGGGTCACTTCCCAGGTCGTGCAGCCGATGCCGTAGGCGGATTCCTTCAGCACCGGCGGCACCGTGTCGAAGACGTCCTTGGTGATCGAGGTGATGAAGGGCAGCACCATGATGGCCAGGATCAGCGACGAGGTCAGCAGGCCGATGCCATAGGGCGGACCGGCAAACAGGCTGCCGAGGCCGGGAATGCCGTGGAACACGCCGATGATGAACGGCTGCACGATCGTCTGCAGGAACGGCGCCAGCACGAACAGGCCCCAGATGCCGTAAATGATCGAGGGGATGCCGGCCAGCAGTTCCACCGCCATGCCGATCGGCCGCCGCAACGGGCGTGGGCAAAGCTCGGTGAGAAAGATGGCGATTCCGATGCCGAGCGGCACGGCAATCAGGATGGCGATGGCCGACGTGATGATGGTGCCGTAGATCGGTGCCAGCGCGCCGAACTTCTCCGTCACCGGATTCCAGCTTTCGCTGGTCAGGAAAGAGAAGCCGAAGGTCGACAGGGCTTGCCAGGATCCGGCAAACAGCGAGATCGCGACGCCGCCAAGCAGGACCAGCACCAATATGGCGGCGGCCCGGGTCATCCCGTGGAAGATTGCGTCGGTCAGCGCGAATCGTCTGACGATCGCATCGCGCGAACCTCGAATGGCTGGCAAGGCTTCCTGGACAGCGCTCATGTGAAGCTCGGCTCTTTGAGTTGAGGAAAAAGGAGCGCCGCGCCGCGGCGCTCCTTCAAAGGTTATTACTCGCCTGCGTAGACGGGCTTCCCGTCGGCCTGGATGTCGGCCTTCCAGGAGGTCTTGATCAGGTCGACGACGCTGTCGGGGATCGAGACATAGTCGAGCGCCTTGGCGGTTTCCTTGCCGTCCTTGTAGGCCCAGGCAAAGAACTTCAGCGCTTCACCGGTGGCGGCGGCATCGTCGGGAACCTTGTGGATCAGCACCCAGGTCGAAGCAGCGATCGGCCAGCTGGTGTCGCCGGGTTCGTTGGTGATGATGACGTTGAAGTTCTTCGCGCCTTTGAAATCGGCATTCGAAGCAGCCGCACCGAAGGATTCGAGCGACGGCTCGACGACCTTGCCGGCGGCATTCACCAGCTTGGAGTAGGAAAGGCTGTTCTGCTTGGCATAGGCATACTCGACGTAGCCGATGCTGCCGTCGGTCTGCTTGACGGTATTGGCGACGCCTTCGCTGCCCTTGGCGCCTACGCCCGTAGGCCATTCGACGGCTGTATCCGAACCGACCTTGTCCTTCCAGTCGGGCGACAGCTTGACCAGATAGTTGGTGAAGTTGAAGGTCGTGCCCGACCCGTCCGAGCGATGCACGACGGCGATCGCGGTGGACGGCAGGGTCAGGGTCGGGTTCAGCGCCTTGATCGCAGCATCATCCCAGGTGGTGATGGCGCCGAGGTAGATCTGGGCCAGGGTCGCGCCGTCAAGAACCAGTTCGCCCGGCTTGATGCCGGTCAGGTTGACGATCGGCACGATGCCGCCCATCACCATCGGGAACTGCACGAGGCCGTTCTTTTCCAGGTCGGCATCGGACATCGGCTTGTCGGTGGCGCCGAAGGTCACGGTCTTGGCGATGACCTGCTTGATGCCGCCGCCCGAACCGATCGACTGGTAGTTGAGGCCGACGCCGGTGTCTTTCTTGTAGGTGTCGGCCCATTTGGCGAACACCGGATAGATGAAGGTCGAGCCGGCGCCGGAAAGATCAGCTGCCATTGCCGCGGAAAGGGTGAAAGTGGACGCCGTAGCCATTGCGATCGCAACGGCCGCCGAGCGGATGAAATGTCTCATGTGGCCTGCTCCTGTTCGGAAGATGGTCTCTCGGCGCCATTGCTCTCGGCGCCCGCTGAGGCCAATAGCCTTCGATTATTACAGTCGCATGACAGTTTGATGTCACCCCGGTAACGCATGATCGGGACGAACAAATTGTGGCCTGGCCAGCACTCCCGATGGAGCCCGGCTTTGTCCCCGGAATCAGGGACTTGCGACGTTTAGGCCCGAGGCTGGCCGGCGATTTGGGATCAGCAGGGCTTTATAAAGAAAAGCCGGACGGGAGCGCGTTGCTCTCGGCCACGGTGTCGTGGCCGGGCCATCGCCGAAAACAGGTCCGTTGGGGTAGGTTGACGCTGTCTCATGCCGGCGGTCGCTGCTCCCGCCCGTAACTGGGAAGAGCGGAATTCGAATACGGCCATTGTCTTGATCAGGCACAGTTTTGATATGGTGCGATCGCGCCATAGTGCTGCGCGCGGGACGCGTCGCGAATCTTTGCTTGGCTTCTCGCGAACCGGTGCGGCGAGAACCCCTTACCCGGCGTTGCGCTGAGCCTGACGGCTGGCGCCGATCCAGCGCTCGACCTTCTCGAGCAGGGCCCTGGGGCTGATCGGCTTGGGCAGATAGTCGTCCATGCCGGCCTCCAGGCAGCGCTCGCGATCGCCTTTCAGCGCATGCGCGGTGACGCCGACGATCGGCACATGCGTGCCGGTTTCTTCCTCCAGCCGACGAATGGCGGCGGTTGCCTCCAGCCCGTTCATCTCCGGCATCGAGACATCCATCAGGATCATGCACGGATTGAGCCGGCCGAAGGCGTCGAGCGCCTTGCGGCCATTGCCGACGATCTCGAAACCAAAACCGGTCTCGCCGAGAATCTGGGTGAACACCATCTGGTTCACCTCGTTGTCCTCGGCTACCAGTATGTCCAGCCTGTCGTCGCCACCCGTCGTGGCTGGCCGTGGGCGAATTGAAGGCGGCTGCAGCAGCGCCCGCTGTTCCGCCGGCGCCGACGGCTGTGGCCGCGCTGCAGGGACGGTGCCTGCGAGCGGCAGGTCGTCGCCGCCGCTCGTGTTGTGGCGATGCCGCTGGATGGTGGCGACCAACGTTTCCAGCAGCACCGATGAGCGCGCCGGCTTGATCAGCTGGGCATCGATGCCGAGATCGCGATAGCTGGTGTTGGCGAGCGACTGGTCGACCGAGGTCAGCATGATGATCGGTGTGCCGGCAAGGCCGGCGGTGTTGCGCACGATCCGCGCCATTTCGGCGCCGCTCATCTCAGGCATCTGGTAGTCGAGCACGACGCAATCGACCGGCACGCCATAGGCGGCGGCGGCGATCAGCACCTTGAGGCCCTCGGCGCCGCTTTCGGCCGCGCAGGAATCGAACGTCCACGATGTCATCTGTTCGGTCAGGATGGCCCTGTTGACGGCATTGTCGTCGACGATCAGCACGCGCGCGCCGGTCACGTCGATCGGCATGATGGGTTGCCCGTTCTGCTCTCCGGCCCTCGGTAGCGTCACCGCGAACCAGAAGGTCGAGCCTTTGCCTTCGGCGCTCTCGACACCGATGTCGCCGCCCATCAGCTCGACGAGTCGCGAGGTGATGGCGAGGCCAAGGCCGGTTCCCTCGTGCCGTCGCGTCGATGAGGTGTCGACCTGGCTGAACTTCTCGAACACAAGTTTCAGTTTTTCCTCGGGGATACCTATGCCCGTATCGGTGACCGAGATGGTGAGCTTTGTTCCGGTCGCAACTCTCTCGCCGGTGACATCGACCAGCACATGGCCTTCATCGGTGAATTTCACCGCATTGCCGAGCAGGTTGGTGACGATCTGCCTGATGCGGCCCACATCGCCGACGAACAGGCTCTCGAGACGGGGCTCGATGCGCACGATGAGCTCGAGGTCCTTTTCCTTGGCGCGTGTCGACACCAGCGTCGCCACATCCTCGATCGCCTCGGCAAGATTGAAGGGCGCCGGATCGAGCACCAACTGGCCGGCATCGATCTTGGAGAAATCCAGGATGTCGTTGATGATGGTGAGCAGCGCGTTGCCCGATTTCACGATGATGTCGGTAAATGTCTTCTGCTTCGGGTCGAGATCCGATTTGGCCAGCAGCTCGGCCATGCCGAGCACGCCGTTCATCGGCGTACGGATCTCGTGGCTCATATTGGCGAGGAATTCCGACTTGGCGCGGTCGGCGAGAATGGCGCGCTGCCGCGCCTCGCGCAGTTCGGCCTCGCGCATCTTCAGCTCGGTGATATCGGTGGTCGATCCGATCAAATAGAGCGAACCGTCGGATGCGATCATCGCGCCCTTGCGGGCGAATTGGTGCCTGACGCTGCCGTCGGCCGCCGTAACGGTCTCTTCGACCTCTTGCGTCTCACCGGTGCGCAGTACCGCAAGGTCGCTGTCGACGAAGGCTTCGCCATCAGGCCCGAAGATCTCGATGTCGGTCTTGCCGATCGCCTCGTCCTTGCCGAAGCCGGTGAGATCGCTCCAGCCCTTGTTGACGTAGAACTGCCTGAGGTCGGAGCGCTTGGCGTAGATCGACACAGGTACGTTGTCGATCAGGCTGCGGAACACCTCGTTCTCGCGCATGCTCTCTTCCAGCGCGCGCTCGCGCGCCTTGACGTCGGTGATGTCGGTGCTCGAACCAACCAGATGCACGGATCCGTCCAGCGCCACCAGGCGGCTCTTGCGCGTCATCAATTGCCGAACCGTGCCGTCGCGATGGGTGACGGGTTCCTCGACCTCCTTGACGGCGCCGGTCACCGCGACTTGTGCATCGTCATCGCTGTAGCCATCGGCGTCCTGCGCACCGAACACCTGGCGGTCGGTGCGGCCGATGACATCCTCCTTGCCCAAGCCCGTGATCGCGCACCAGGCCTTGTTGACGAACTCGATGCTCAGGTCCTGCGCCTTGATGAAGGCGGCGACCGGCAATTCGTCCAGCACATGCCGGAACAGATCGATCTGGCGCATCGAGTCGCGCAACGCCGCCTCGCGGCTCTTGATCTCGGAGATGTCGACACGAACACCGATGAAGGTGCCATCGTCGGTCCGCATGTCATAGACCTGATACCAGCGGCCATCGGGGTTGTGACGCTCGTAGGAGGAATTGGGCAAGCGGTAGCGGGCGAGGATCGCATCCAGCCAGCGATCATGGTCGCTGTCGTAGAGCTGGTCGACTTGCGGATCGCCGCTGTTGCGGAAATAGCCGTTCGCATGGCCGAGGACGAGCGCCTCGCGGAATGTGCAGCCGGGCTGCCATGCCGGCTTCAAGGCCGGCAGCGTGTCCTGGATCTTGCGGTTGGCGAAAACGAACCTGTCGTCGCGATCGTAGATGATCACGGCGGCCGGCAAGGATTCCAGCACGCTGGCGAGATGCTTGCGCGCATCCTGCGCCTCGGTCTCGCGGCGCTTCATGTCGGAAATGTCGAACAGGAAACCGGCAACGTAATTGCGGCCGCTGGGCATGCCGACGCGGCTCTTCCTGACGATGCGCGAACGGCTGGCGCCGTCAGCCTCGAAATTTTCTTCCACTTCGTATGGGCGTCCGCTGGCAAGCACGTCCCGTTCGCTCTGCTCGAAAAGCGCGACGGCGTTCGTCGGCAGGAAATCGCCGCCGGGTTTGCCGAGCATGGCTTGCGGCGTCTGGCCGAACAAGGCGGCGAACGCCTCGTTGACGAAGACGAAGCGCAGATGATCGTCCTTGACGAAGATCGGATCCTTGACCGCGTTGATCACCGCTTCCGCCAGTCGCGCTTTCTCCAGCGCGTCGGCAAGGTCGGCCTCGCGGTCCTTCATGTCGGTGACGTCGACATAGGAGATCAGCCGCTTGCCGCCGGCCAGCGGCGCCATCGACGATATCAGCGTGCGGCCGTCATTGCGCGGGAACTGCCGCGATCCGGCGGTGCCGGCCCTGATTTCCGCCTCGCGCTCGGCAATATGCCGCTGCCATGTCGCGTCGTCGGAACCAAACGGGTCGATGTCGCGGCTGGCATCCATCAGATCGCGGAAGCTGCAGCCGATCTCGGCGCGCCGGGCGTCGATCTGCCAGAAATCGTAGAAGGCACGGTTGATGACTTCGGCGCGCATATCGGCGTCGAGGACGAGGACACCGATCGGCATCTGGTCGACCATGATGCGGAGATTGGCGAAGGTCTCGGCGATTTTGGCGTTGGCGTTCTCGATCTCGGCATCGCGATGCTTGATCTCGGTGACCTCATAGTAGGTCAACAGCCGCTTGCCTCCGGACAGCGCCGTCACCGAGAACATCATGGTCCTGCCGTCGGCGTGGAGAAACTCACGCGGCGCGACGGAGCCGGCGCGAATTTCCTCGATGCGGGTGGCGAGATAGCGCTGCCATTGCTGTTCGTCGATGTCGCCATAGATGCCGTTGCGGCGGTTGAGTTCCATCAACAGGCTGAACGGAGCGCCGACGGTGACAGTGCCGTCCGGAATCCTGGAAAGCTCGCGATAGGCCTTGTTGACGATCAGCGTGTCGAGCCTAGCATCGAGAAGCACGACGCCCATGTGCATGGCGTCCATCGTCCGCTCGAGATCGACCAGATGCTGGTCGGGTTCGCCGACCGCCGATGATTCCTGCCTCGGGGTTTGGAAGGCGCCGACCAGTGCCGTGATGTTGCGGCCGACACCGCGATAACCGGCGAATTTTCCCTCGTCGTCGAACCTTGGAAAGCCCGATGTCAAAACCCAGCGGCAATCGGCGCTACCACCTTTCAGTTCATAGACGAAGTCGCGAAACGGCCGGTGCGCCTGCAGATCCTCCAGATGCGCGGCACCGCTGCGGTCGCCGTTCAGGACCTGGTTGAGGAAGTCGAAGCGGAACCGGCCAAGCACCTTTGCCGGATCGATGCCGGTGGCTGCCTGGTAGTTTTGCGAAAGCCAGGAGAAGCGCAGTTCGGCGTCGGTTTCCCAGACCCAGTCCGCACCGGCTTCGACCAGTTGGCGAAGCGCATGGACCGACCCCCTACCTGTGGCGGACGATGATGTACCGTCGCCATGCATTGTCGATTTGCGAGGCCCGCGCTTGCCGCGCGCGCCGATTGTTTCGTCCGCTTCCGCCATGCCGTCCCCACCCCGAAAACCAAGGCCGAACCCTCCTTCGCGGTTCGTCGGCGGAATGTGCCCGAGAAGCATTAACGATCCGCTAACCATAACGGACTCGGCGGACAAATTGACCGGCACGAGCTGCGTTGTTCCGCCCGGTTGTCGGCGGGACCGAAGCCGCTATATAAGCGCTGGCAGGGGTAATGCTGATGTCTGGACGGATCGTGCCTTTTTTCATGGGGCTGGCGCTGCTTTTGGGCAGCGGCTGCTCGCGCAGTTATGACGGCACCGTCGTCATCCCGAGGCCGCTCGATGTCCGGCGGTTCTGGGACCGGCCACCCCCTAATGTCGACTACGGGCCTTCCGAGGTCGAGAACAGTGCCTTTCCGGTGGCGCCACAACCGCCGAGGCGATTTTCCGACAGCAAAGTGATGACGCATGCCGCGCCGAGACGGCACCAGACGAGGCTGCCCGCGTCAGCCTCTCTATCCGCCCCGGCGAAGCCGCTGGTATGCAGGAACGTCAGCGAACCCGGCAAGAGGGCTCGCATGGTCTGCGACTAGATGGCGGTCAAACGAGAAGCGATCGGCAAATAGCTTCGGTGAACTGCCCTCACAGCGAGGCTGCGCCCTTTTTCGGCTGTTTCGCGCCGAGCTTGTCGAGTGCGAGACGAACCTGACGCAAATCGTCCTGCCAGCCGTCATCGTCGTCCATCGGGCTCTCCGAGGCCGCCCGCTGCAGCCCGCGCGCCTCGGATTCGATCTCGCGCAGTTCAGCGATTTTCTGTTCGGTGGTCAGGGAGTCGTCTTCGACGATCTCCAGCACCCGCATTTCCCTGAACGTAGCCATGGCATTTCTCCTGGCTGATGTCGATCACAACGCCGTGAACGCCTCTCTGTTCCGGATCGCAAGGGCGTTCGCTGCAATAGATTTTGACAGTTGCATGCCTTGAAATTCATCGCGGCCGCCGGCACTTCGGTGTACCGGCTTGCGCATGTCGAGCGCGGCCATCTGATCGGTTTCAAGGCTGGCGTCGCCCCACGTGTAGGGTGGCAATGATCGTCGATGGCCTGCGGCGCGACGAACCCGTGATATCCGCCGTTGCCGCCGGGCGCCTTTGAAACCTTTGCCCCGTCTTCGGCGTTCAGTGGCCAAGGAGAACGCAGATGTCGATCCACTTCACGGTCTCGGACCTGACAAGAAACCTGTTTCACTCACTGGGACTGGATCACGAGCGCGCGCCAAGGCCTCTCAACCCCGAGCAAAGCCTGTTGTTGGAATGCTATCTGGCCGGCCAGGTGCCGGAATCGGCCTGGAACGACTATGTCTTCGAGACGCCCGACCTTGCCCGGCATGCCGAGGCAAGGCGCGGCCACCACTGAGCCGGCGAGCCGTGCGCACGGCTGCGGTACAGTGACTTGCACAGCTTACGGGCTTACTTCGGAGAGGCGAACTGCAACGTGAACACGTTGCCAGCGATGCCTTGCGCCAGCTTCGGCGAAAAGGTCAGCGGCAGACATTTCCGCAAGGCCGTTGTTGCTGCCTCGACAAACGATTTTTTTGCGTTGGAATCGCCATCCACCTTGATGGCCGTCGGCCTCGGTGGACCGATCAGCGTGCCGTCCCGCCTGAAGCTGAAGCTCAAGGTCACGCTGGCGGTTCCGGCGTCCGCCGGTGGCGTCCAGCATGCCTGGATGGCGGCCCCGACATCGTTCATGGTGTTGAGTTCAGCCGCATTCGAAGGATAAACGGCGCTCGCCAGCATCACGCCCGCAACCGCGACCCGCCTCGCAACGCTTTTCATCGCCAGCCCTCATCTCACGCCTGACCGACAATCCATGCCGGACTGCCGAAATGGATGGTAGGGCCGACGCCGGCAATGACAATATCTCCCGGCAAAGATGACGCCGAAAAAGCGACACCGGACGCGGCTTGCGTGGCCCAATCGCTGCTCGATCATGTCCGGATAGCACAATGCCAGGAAAAGTGTGAAACGGTTTTCCGTCCCGGAATTGCGTCAAACAAGGAGATGGCGCGCGAAAAGCAAAAAGGCCGGCATGGCGCCGACCTTTCCTATCGCTACGACGTTCTGCGCCAGTACATCCGTGGTCGCGGGCCGAAAGCGAATTACCGGCAGTAGACAGGGCTTTGGTTAACGAGTCCTTAAGCTCAGGCCTTGGCCTGCGACTTCACATAGGCGATGTAGCCGCGCACGTCGCCGGCCGGCTCGCTATACGCCTTGCCGAGCTTCTTCTCGACCGCTGCCACATAGTCCTTCGCCCATTTGGGCAGGACATAGTCGATGACGGCCAGGAATTCGAGCGTCGCCGCCAGGCGGATGTCGGCGATGGACGGGTTCTTGCCGCCGATGAACGGCTTGCCGTCCCTGAAGAAGCTGTGGAAGACCTCCAGCGGCTCGGCGATCGCGGCCATCGCGGCCTTCTGGGCTTCGGACTTCTTGTCTGGATGGGCGTCGCTGTGACCGACCTCGCCGGCATACTGCGGAAAACCGAGGAAGGGATAGGTGGCGCGCGCCACATAAGGGTAGAGCGTACCGACCAGGTAGAACATGGCGCTGTCGATCATCGCCCGCTTGGCCGGCGCCTTCGGATAGAATTTCTCCAGCCCGTGCTTGTTGGAGAGGTATTGCATGATGGCGCAGCTTTCCCACAACACGCCTCTGGGAAGGCCCTTGTCCTCGATCATCGGCGTCAAATGGGCGGGGTTGCGCGCCATGAATTCCGGCGAGCGGGTGTGGCCCCAGGCATCGGTCTCGGCGGCATCCAGCCCGGCCGCGCGCGCGAACACCCGAACCGTCATGTTGTTGACGCTGGGCTTCAGCATGCTGAGCTTCACGCCAGGCCTCTTCGCCGGCTTCGCCCTGGCCCTAGGCGCGGCTTTTGCCGTCGCCTTCGTGGCGGGCTTGGCGGCTGCTTTGGCCGCGGATTTCTTCGCACTCTTCGTCGCTGTCTTGGCCATGTGTTCCTCCCTCTGGTCTGTTCAGTATGGGTTCTTCGGTGCCCGGTCGTCCGACAAGGTTGCGCGGGAACGCTCGACGAGCGCCTGGATCGCATCGGCGAGGTGCACTTCCGCGATGTTGTAGTCGCCGCGCGCGACACGCAGCGTGTGCGCTTCCATCAGCACGTCCGCATGTGTGAAGCCCGCCGGCGGCTCGAAACGGTAGGACGCCAGTTCGATCAGCAGGCCGAGCGGATCCTCGAAATAGATCGAATCCATGAAGCCGCGATCCTTGACGCCGCTGTGTTTGATGCCGCGCTCGTCGAGCCGTGCGACCGCCTGCAGGAAGGTGACGCGCGACACCGAAAAAGCGATGTGGTGGACGCAACCCGGTTCGGTCGGCGTGCGCCGTTTCTCCGGCGTGCGGCTCTCGTCGGTGAAGATGGTGATCAGCCGGCCGTCGCCCGGATCGAAATAGAGATGGCTTTCGCTCGCCTTGTCGAGGTTCGGCTGCTCGAAGATGAACGGCATGCCGAGCACGCCTTCCCAGAAATCGATCGAGGTCTGGCGCCCGGCGCCGACCAGCGTGATGTGATGGACGCCCTGCGATTGCAGTTTCTGCATCGGCCTTCTCCCCATGGCATCAACTGTCCGCCCGGATCTGCCCGGCACCCCGCGCTCTGCGCGCCGCTTGAGCCTAGGAATCCATGAAGGGATGCTAATGCAATCGGCCCCGCCGCGCCAGAAGCGACGAAAGCGGCGACGCAAAGGGGTAAAGCCGAGATCGGTTGGCTGTGTCAGGCACTTGCGCGGTGAGGAAGATACGCGGCACGCCTCGCA
Organism: Mesorhizobium sp. M1338; assembly: GCF_040318045.1. NCBI lineage: Bacteria > Pseudomonadati > Pseudomonadota > Alphaproteobacteria > Hyphomicrobiales > Phyllobacteriaceae > Mesorhizobium > Mesorhizobium sp. M1338. Next base: position 48,574 of record NZ_JAMYLL010000003.1, read on the forward strand.
AAGGGACTTCGGGGAGGCGATGCAGATGGCCGTGGCTAAGATGAAACAGGAGCGCGCAGTGCTCGGCTATAGGCGGCGTCGCCAGTACGGCAAGTAGCGTGCCGTGCCGGATATTGGCAGGTACACGCTACGCTTTTGGAGGCCGAAGTCGACCAATCCGGCCGGTGGGCCGAACCGAATACCGACTTACGACCCGCTGCTGTTGACCGTAGTGCCTATATTCGTGAACATGCCGTTGAGCGAATTGCCGACCGCGCCGGCGCCGGTGATGATCGCCAGCGCGATAAGAGCCGCGATTAGGCCATACTCGATCGCGGTCGCGCCAGACTCGTCCCGAGCGAAACGGTAGATTATTTTCCGCATTTCAATCTCCTTGGCTAATAAAGGTAATACTAATATACGGCCGCGAGTTGCGGGGCGGTTAAGGTTCTCGGTTGCGAGTCAGTTAATATTTGCCAGAGAAATGAAATGAAGGCTGGGGCCGCGGGTGCCATCGCGGTCTTCAAGGTTGCGGCCACAAGGTGGGCGCCCGGGATGGCGCGATGGCATTCTGCGAATTTGTTGAAATTCCTTGGTACGCCCAAGGGGAATCGAACCCCTGTTCCCGCCGTGAGAGGGCGGTGTCCTGACCGCTAGACGATGGGCGCGTTCAAGAACCGGCGATATAGGCTGACGGCTGGGAAAAAGCAACTGGGGTTCGGCCGCTTTACCGCTTCGAGGAAAAGGCGGCCGTCAGCCTATCGTTTTGGCTCGATCAGGTCCCAGAGATTGCCGTGCAGGTCGGCGAAAACGGCGACCGTACCGTAGGGCTCGAAGCGCGGCGCTTCGCGGAATTCGACGCCCTTCTCCAGCATCGCTGCGTGGTCGCGGGCAAAATCGTCGGTTTCGAGGAACAGGAAGACCCGGCCGCCGGTCTGGTTGCCGATGCTTTTGCTCTGTGCCTCGTCGGAAGCCTCGGCCAGCAGCAGCCTGGCGCCTTGCCCGTTGGCTGGCGCCACCGTGACCCAGCGCTTGCCGCCGCCGAGATCGACGTCCTCGATGAGCAGAAAGCCCAGCCGATCGACATACCAGTCGATCGCCTCGTCATAGCTGGCGACGACCAGGGCGACGGTCGCGACGCGGCGGTGTTCGGCGAACCCGGTCATGCCTGAGGCTTGCGCATCGTTACTGCCCGCTCATTTGTTGCGGATCGCAAAACGGCCGAGCAGGCGGCGCTCGGCGATGTCGTAGACGAAGATCGTGCGGCTGCCGTCGGCAAGCTCGGCATCGATGGAGACGCGATTGCCGGACAGCGATTGGCTGACCACCTTGGCACCGACCGGCAGCACGATATCGCCGTTGATCGGTTCGCCGGCGGGGGTCTGGATATCGCCAGCCAGCGGCGGGTTCTCAGGAGATGCTTTGCGGGATTTGTAGACAACCGCCGCGATCACCACCATAAGAGCCAGCAAAAGCAGGCCGAGATTGATGGCCATGAAGCGGACGAGCTTGCCACGCACCTTGTCGATCTCGGGGTCGAGCGGCTTTTCTTCGTCTTCGTCGGCAGCGGGCCGGGCCATGGCAAACATTCCGGAACGGTTTTTCAATGAGCGCTCATAGCGAAGAGGCCCCTGAATTGATAGAGGCCGCGCCGACCGTGCTGGTAGCAGGCGCGGATGCGGCCGGTCAGCGCCTCGACCAGTGGCTGGCGGCAAGCCTCGGCCCGGACATGTCGCGCAGCCGCGTGCAGATGCTGATCAGGCAGGGCGCGGTGAGCGTCGACGGCAAACCGGTCGACGAGACCAAGCGCAAGATGGCGCCAGGCGAAAGCGTGTCGGTCGCCATGCCGGAGCCGGAGCCGGCCGAGCCGCAAGGCGAGAACATCGCGCTTGATGTCCTCTATGAGGACGACGAGCTGATCGTCATCAACAAGCCGGCGGGGCTTGTCGTGCATCCCGGCGCCGGCAATTGGACCGGCACGCTGGTCAATGCGCTGATCCATCACTGCGGTGACAGCCTTTCCGGCATCGGCGGCGTGCGCCGGCCGGGCATCGTGCACCGCCTCGACAAGGAGACCAGCGGCGTCATGGTGGTCGCCAAGACCGACCGCGCCCACAAGTCGCTGTCCGAAGCCTTCGCCGATCACGGCCTGACCGGCGATCTCGAACGAGCCTATCTGGCGCTGGTCTGGGGCATACCGCAGAGGCCGACCGGAAAGGTCGATGCGCCGCTCGGCCGCGCCGCCGATCGCGTGCGCCGTGCCGTGGTGCCGGAGGGACGCGACGACGCCCGCCATGCCGTTACCCACTTTGCCGTGCAGGAGCGCTTCGGCGAGACACAGCAGGAATTCGCGACCGCCAGCCTAGTCGAGTGCCGGCTGGAGACCGGCCGAACCCACCAGATCCGCGTCCACATGGCGCATATCGGCCATCCCGTGATCGGCGACCCAGACTATGGCCAGGCCTTCCGCACCAAGGCCAACCGGCTGCCCGAACCGCTGAAAAGCCAGGTCAAGGCTTTTCCCCGACAAGCTTTGCACGCCTGGCTCCTTTCATTTCGCCATCCGAGTACCCATCTAACGATGAGGTTCGAAGCACCTATACCGAGGGATATGGAGAAACTCGTAAGCGGCTTTCGCAAGCTCTGAACCTGTCCAGAAAACTTGAGCAGCATTGTTCACTTCAACGTGACACACTGTTTCGTGTTGAACAAATGCCTGTCTTTTCTGGGTTTGTTCCTGTATAACAACTGACGTCGCGAGCGAGCCGTTTGGTGCTCGCGTCACATGCCCGCCGCGTTTCGGGGGCATCACTCCAATAGAGAGGGGGCGCTATCATGGCCCAGTCATTGCCCAGTATCGTTTCCGGCGAAGGCGGCCTCAGCCGCTACCTGGAAGAAATCCGCCGCTTTCCCATGCTGCAGCCGCAGGAAGAGTACATGCTCGCCAAGCGTTACGCCGAGCATGAAGACACTACCGCTGCGCACAAGCTGGTCACCAGCCACCTCAGGCTCGTCGCCAAGATCGCCATGGGCTATCGCGGCTACGGCCTGCCGATCGGCGAAGTGATCTCGGAAGGCAATGTCGGCCTGATGCAGGCCGTCAAGAAATTCGAACCCGAGCGCGGCTTTCGCCTCGCGACCTATGCCATGTGGTGGATCAAGGCCTCGATCCAGGAGTACATCCTGCGCTCGTGGAGCCTGGTCAAGATGGGCACGACCGCCAATCAGAAGCGCCTGTTCTTCAACCTGCGCAAGGTGAAGGGCAAGATCCAGGCGCTCGACGACGGCGACTTGAAGCCCGACCAGATCGCCGAGATCGCCACCAGGCTGAACGTTTCCGAAGCCGAAGTGGTGTCGATGAACCGCCGCCTGTCGGGCGACGCCTCGCTCAACGCCCCGATCCGGGCGAGCGAAGGTGAGTCCGGCGAATGGCAGGACTGGCTGGTCGACGACCACGAAAGCCAGGAAGAGATGCTGATCGAGCAGGACGAGCTGGAAAACCGGCGCGGCATGCTGTCGGGCGCCCTTGCCGTGCTCAACGAGCGCGAGCGGCGCATCTTCGAGGCCCGTCGCCTCGCCGAGGAGCCGCTGACGCTGGAAGAGCTGTCGTCCGAGTTCGACATCAGCCGCGAGCGCGTGCGCCAGATCGAGGTGCGCGCCTTCGAGAAGGTGCAGGATGCCGTCAAGGCCGCCGCCAAGCGCCAGACGCAGGCGCTGCGCACGATCGAGGCGCAGCCGGCGGCGTAGCCGGGATCGGTAATGAAACAAAAAGGCGGCGCCAGGAAACTGGCGCCGCCTTTTTGTGTCTACGGTTGCGCGGGCGATTGGCGAAAACCAGGGCGACAGCCAATCTCCCCCCTTGCGGGGGAGATGTCCGGCAGGACAGAGGGGGGTGTGAAGGATCGCTACTTTTCGGCGTTAGTCACCCAACCGAAAGACTGAAGGCATAGCCACAATTAACTGACAGGTCGGAGGGGCAGCACCCCCCTCTGCCCTGCCGGGCATCTCCCCCGCAGGTGGGGAGATCGGCAGTTTCACCGGCCGCGCCCGCCACAGAAATACTCCTCAAAACCCATCCAGCGGAAACTTCAGATAGCGCCTTCCATTGGCTTCCGGTTCCGGCAGCCGCCCGCCATTCATATTCACCTGCAGCGCATGCAGGATCAGCCGCGGCATCGGCAATGTCTTGTCGCGCGCTTCGCGCAAGGCGACGAACTCGGCCTCGGTGTGCGCCGCAACCAGGTGGACATTCTTCGCCCTTTGCTCAGCAACAGTGCTCTCCCAACGCGGCTCGCGGCCACCCTCCTGGTAGTCATGGCCAACGAATACCCGCGTGTCGTCCGGTAATGCCAGGATGCCCTGGATCGAGCGCCACAGCCGCGCCGCGCTGCCACCGGGAAAGTCTGCCCTTGCCGTGCCGCTGTCGGGTATGAACAGCGTATCGTGGATGAAGGCTGCATCACCAACGACGTAGGTGATCGAAGCCAGTGTATGGCCGGGCGAGAACAGCACCTTGACCGGAAGGCTGCCGATCCGAAAGGTATCGCCTTCGCCAAACAGCCTGTCCCACTGCGAGCCGTCGGCGGGAAAATCCGGCCAGTTGTAGATCGCCTTCCACAGTTTCTGGACCTCGATGACCCTGTCGCCGATCGCCGTCGGCGCGCCGGTCTTCTCATGAAGATAATGCGCCGCCGAGAAATGATCGGCATGCGGATGGGTATCGAGGATCCACTCGAGTTCCAGTCCGTTTGCCCGGATGAAGTCCAGCAAGGCATCGGCGCTTTTCGTTGCCGTCGCGCCGGATCTCTCGTCGAAATCGAGGATCGGATCGATGATGGCGCAGCGCTTCGTCGCCGGGTCGGCGACGACATACTGTATGGCTCCGGTCGGCTTGTCGTAAAAGCCGCTGACCAGCGGCTTGGCCAAAGCTGCGTCCAATTTCCGGCCCCCTGCCTATCGCTCTGGCAGGAATGATTTTCTCTGCCGGAATGAACTAAGAGCATGGTCATCTAGCAAGGCGAGCTCGTCAAGCACGCCTTGCCAGAAACAGGACAAAAATCGAAAACGACCCGGTCGAGAAAACCTAGGCCGACGGCTGCTTGGTCTTCCTGAGATAGGGCAGGATTGTCTCGTAAGCGCCGAAACGCTTGATCGCATCCTCGTTGGAAACGGCGGCGGTGATGATGACATCCTCTCCCTGCTTCCAGTTCGCCGGCGTCGCCACCTGGTGTTTAGCGGTCAGCTGCATGGAATCGACCGCGCGCAGGATCTCGTCGAAGTTGCGGCCCGTGGTCATCGGGTAGGTCAGCACCAGCTTGATCTTCTTGTCCGGTCCGATGACGTAGACCGAGCGTACCGTGGCGTTGTCGGCGGGCGTGCGGCCCTCCGACGTCTCGCCGGCTCCGCCCGGCAGCATGTCGTAGAGCTTGGCGACCTTGAGATCCTTGTCGCCGATCAGCGGATACTGCACCGTTTGGCCGGTCGCCGTCTTGATGTCGTCCTGCCATTTGCCATGGCTTTCGACCGGATCGACCGAAATACCGATGATCTTGACGTTGCGCTTCTTGAACTCGCCCTCGAGCCCGGCCATCGTGCCAAGCTCGGTCGTGCAGACCGGCGTGAAGTTCTTCGGGTGAGAGAACAGGATCGCCCAGCCGTCACCAATCCATTCATGGAACTTGATCGTCCCTTGCGTGGTCTCGGCGCTGAAGTCCGGCGCGATATCGTTGATACGAAGGCTCATGGCATATCTCCCCTGTAAACAGATTCCGCTAGAAGCAAGAGGCGGCAGATCATGCCGCCATCACATGTCCACGCTCCGGCAATCCCCGCATCTTAGCGCAAAAATCGCGGCCGCGAGATAATATCAAACTCTTGTCGGCGGCAGAGCGAGAATTTTCATGCTGCCGGCGGCACCGCCAGCGGATGAGAGCCTGGGGTTGAACTCGAAAGCTGCGCTTTGCCTCAGGCCTTGTTGACCGCCAAGGTCGCCGTCAGGTCTTCCATCCGCTGTGCCAGCGCGCCAAGCGCGTTGGTCAGCACGCTGTCGTTCTTGTCGGCCTTGGTCAGCGCATCGTCGCGCGTCTTGCGCAAGGTCAGCACTTCGCTCTCCATGCCCTTGACGCGCTTCTGCAGCTCCGAGAGTTCGTCCATCACCATGATGCCGGCCATCACCGTCAGCCGCTGGTCGCCGATCTCGCCAAAGGAGTCCTTCAGATGCGAGACATAGCGGTCGAAACGTTCGGCAAGGTCGATCAGATGATCTTCCTGGCCTTCGTCGCAGGCCATCCGATACTGTTTGCCGTCGATGGAAACCGTGACTTGAGCCATGAGCCTACCTGTCCAGCCCCCTACCTGTCCAACACAGCGCGGATGGTTTCCATGGCGGTCACCAGCCGTCGCGAGACTTCCTTGTTGGCGTCTTCCAGCCGTTCGGCGCGCGCTTCGGAATTGTCGAGTTCCTGCGCCAGCCGGGAACGGTCGGCATTCATCCGCTGCACCTCGGCCTCGGCTTCCGAGTAATCGCGTTCATGCTCGAGCTTGGCCGCGACGGCGTTTTCCAGCCCCTCGATGGCCTTGCCCAGCCTGGCGATGACTTCCTTGAGTGTGGCTTCCCCGGTCATGGCCTTCGTCCTGTGCCCTGCCCATCACCGAATCGTTCGCGTTCAGAACGCGTTATCCAGGAAACATTAGGCACCGGGTGAAGGCAACGTCAACAAAGCTCTCGCGACTGTCCCCTGCTAACGCTAATGTAGACCCGCCGCCGGCATCACAAGGCCGGCAAATGTGCACCCGATTTGTTGACTAAAAGCGCGCGCCTGCTATGTGTCGCGCACCCTTTTCAAGGGCTCTCCCAAGCCCCCAAACCCCCACTTCTGGAGGAACCATGACGTCGCGTGAACAACATGACCGGATGGCCAATGCGATCCGCTTTCTCTCCATGGATGCCGTCGAGAAGGCGAATTCCGGCCATCCCGGCCTGCCCATGGGCTGCGCCGACATCGCCACGGTACTGTTCACGCGCTTCCTGAAATATGATCCCAAGGCCCCGCACTGGGCCGACCGCGACCGTTTCATCCTGTCGGCCGGCCATGGCTCGATGCTGCTCTATTCACTGCTGCATCTGACCGGCTACGAAGACATGACCATCGACCAGATCAAGCACTTCCGCCAGTTGGGATCGAAGACCGCCGGACACCCCGAATACGGCCATGCCGCCGGCATCGAGACGACGACCGGCCCGCTCGGCCAGGGCCTCGCCAATTCGGTCGGCTTCGCGCTCGGCGAGCGCATCATGAACGCCGCCTTCGGCAACGACCTCGTCGATCACTACACCTATGTGCTGGCCGGCGACGGCTGCCTGATGGAAGGTGTGTCCCAGGAAGCCATCGCGCTTGCCGGCCACCTCAAGCTCAACAAGCTGATCGTCTTCTGGGACAACAACAACATCTCGATCGACGGTCCGGTGTCGCTGTCCGACAACACCGATCAGGTCGCCCGCTTCCAAGCCTCCGGCTGGAATGCCAGCCATATCGACGGCACCGATCCGGAAGCCATCGCCTATGCCATCGAAGCCGCCCGTCATTCCGACAAGCCGACGATGATCGCCTGCAAGACGACCATCGGCTTCGGTGCGCCAACCAAGGCCGGCACCAACAAGGCGCACGGTTCGCCGCTCGGCGCCGAAGAGATCGCCGGCGCGCGGAAGTTCTTCAACTGGGATTCGCCGCCTTTCGATATCCCGGCCGACATCCTCGACGCCTGGCGCACCGCCGGCAGGGCCGGCGTCAAGGCGCGGACCGACTGGGAAGGCCGCCTGGCCAAGGCCGACGCAAAGCTGAAGGCCGAGTTCGAACGCCGAATCGATGGCAAGCTGCCATCCAATTTCGACGCCGTCATTGCCGACTACAAGAAGAAGCTCGCCGCCGACAAGCCGAAGGTCGCCACCCGCAAATCGTCCGAGATGGCGCTGGAAGTCATCAACGGCGCCGTGCCCGAGACCATCGGCGGTTCCGCCGACCTGACCGGCTCCAACAACACCAAGACCAGCCAGACCAAGAACATCACGTCGGACGATTATGGCCAGCGCTATGTCCACTACGGCGTCCGTGAGCACGGCATGGCGGCCGCGATCAACGGCCTGACGCTGCATGGCGGCCTCATCGCCTATGGCGGCACCTTCCTGTGCTTCTCCGACTATGCCCGTCCGTCGATGCGGCTGGCATCGCTGATGGGCATCCGCTCGATCTTCGTCATGACCCATGATTCCATCGGTCTGGGCGAAGACGGCCCGACCCACCAGCCGGTCGAGCATCTGGCCGCATTGCGCGCCATCCCCAACCACAATGTCTTCCGCCCGGCCGACGCGGTGGAAACCGCCGAGTGCTGGCAGATCGCCCTTGCATCGGAAAAGACGCCGTCGACGCTGGCGCTGACCCGCCAGAACCTGCCGACGGTGCGCAACGAATTTGTCGCTGAGAATCTCAGCAGCCAGGGCGCCTATGAACTGGCCGCGGCCAGCGGCGAGGCGGCGGTGACGATCTTCGCCACCGGCTCCGAGGTCGAGATCGCGCTCGGCGCCCGCGACCTGCTGGAAAAGCATGGCCATCCCACCCGCGTCGTCTCGGTGCCTTGCTTCGAACTGTTCGACCAGCAGAGCGCCGACTATCGCAAGAAGACGATCGGCAACGCACCGATCAAGATGGCGATCGAAGCCGGCATCCGCCAGGGCTGGGATCATCTGATCGGCTCCGACGGCATCTTCATCGGCATGACCGGCTTCGGCGCTTCGGGCACCATCGAACAGCTTTATCCGCATTTTGGCATCACCGCCGAAGCTGCGGCCAAGGCGGCGGAAGCCCGCCTGCATGCCAATTAGGTTCAAAGCCGGCGAAATCGCGCAACGCGGTTTCGCCGGGCTGGCCCAACCTAATCGATTTAAATCCACGTCGCCGCGGCTGGATTCTTTCCGCTTCCGCCGCTATGAAACCGCGGACCCATTGTCTGCCGTCCAGCTCCCAGGGAGAGAATAATGACCGTCAGAGTTGCCATCAACGGATTCGGCCGCATCGGCCGTAACATCCTGCGCGCCATCCATGAATCCGGCCGCAAGGACATCGACGTCGTCGCCGTCAACGACCTCGGCCCGGTCGAGACCAACGCGCACCTCCTGCGCTATGACAGCGTGCACGGCCGTTTCCCGCATGAAGTCTCGGTATCCGGCGACCAGATCACCGTCGGCAAGGAGACGTTCAAGGTCACCGCGATTAAGGATCCGACGCAGCTGCCGTGGAAGGAACTCGGCATCGACATCGCGCTCGAATGCACCGGCATCTTCACCGCCCGCGACAAGGCCGCCGCGCACCTGACCGCCGGCGCCAAGCGCGTGCTGGTCTCGGCGCCCGCTGACGGCGCCGACCTCACCGTGGTCTACGGCATCAACCACGACCAGCTGACCAAGGACCACATCATCATCTCGAATGCGTCGTGCACCACCAACTGCCTGGCGCCGCTGGCCGCCGTGCTGCACGAGACGGTCGGCATCGAAAAAGGCATGATGACGACCATCCATTCCTACACCGGCGATCAGCCGACGCTGGACACCATGCACAAGGATCTCTACCGCGGCCGCGCCGCCGCGCTGTCGCAGATCCCGACCTCGACGGGTGCCGCCAAGGCGATCGGCCTGGTGCTCCCGGACCTCAAGGGCAAGCTCGACGGCATCTCGATCCGCGTGCCGACCCCGAACGTCTCGGTCGTCGATTTCAAGTTCATCGCCAAGCGTGCGACCACGGTGCAGGAGATCAACGACGCGGTGATCGCCGCCTCCAACGGCAAGCTCAAGGGCATCCTCGGCGTCACCCATCACCCGAACGTCTCGATCGACTTCAACCACGATCCGCGGTCCTCGATCGTGGCGCTCGACCAGACCAAGGTGATGGACGGCAACTTCGTTTCGGTGCTGTCCTGGTACGACAATGAATGGGGGTTCTCCAACCGCATGGGCGATACAGCAGTCGCCTTCGGCAAGACCATCGCCTGATCGCGGACCCGTCTTCTCGATACTTGAAACGCCCGGCTTCGTCCGGGCGTTTTTCATGAGCGTGCCTTGCGCCTTCACAATTGGTGTCCTAAGCGCCAAAACATCCAAAAATCAGCGGCATAGAGTAAAAAACCACCCCGCCGCCTTGCACTGGTCATGTCTTCGCCCCACTCTGCCGTAAAGCGAGAGAAAGAGGAATTCGAGGGGCAAATCACGGATGGAGCATGCGATCTATCTCGTCACGCTGGTCGGTACAGCGCTTGTCGTCGCCGCCGCCTTTTCGAGCCTGATCGCCTTCCGCTTCGGCGCCCCTCTTCTGCTCCTGTTTCTTTGCATTGGCTTGGCCACCGGCACCGACGGTCTCGGCATCCATTTCGACAATGCCCGCATCGCCTATTTTGCCGGCTCACTGGCGCTCGCCGTCATCCTGTTCGATTCCGGCTTCGGCACGCCACTCAACGCCTTGCGGCAGGCGGCAGGCCCGGCCCTGTCGCTGGCGACCTTCGGCGTACTTGTCACCACCGGCCTGTTCGGCGCCGCCGCCCACTATCTGCTCCACCTGACCTGGCTGGAATCCTTCCTGCTCGGCGCCGCTGTCGCCTCCACCGATGCCGCGGCCGTGTTCTTCCTGCTGCGCGCGGGCGAGATCAATCTGCGCGAACGCGTGCGCTCTACGCTGGAGGTGGAATCCGGCACCAACGACCCGATCGCCATCTTCCTGACCATCACCTTGGTCGAGGTCATCGCCGCCCACGCCAACCCAGAGACAAATGTCCTGGTCACCAGCCTGTTCCTCGGCTTCCTCCTCAACATGGGTCTCGGCGCCATCGTCGGCGTGCTCGGCGGCCTCGCCATCGTACGCCTCGTCGACCGGCTCAATCTCGACCACGGCCTGCTGCCGATCTTCGTATTGACCTTGTCGCTGATGGTGTTTGCCGCCGCCGGCGCCATTGGCGGCTCGGGCTTCCTGGCGGTCTATATCGCCGGCCTCATCGCCGGCAACTTCGACATCCGCGCCGTCACCATCCTCAAGCGCTTCCAGGACGGTATGTCATGGTTGGCGCAGATCATCATGTTCCTCATCCTTGGCCTGTTCGCGACGCCGTCGCAGTTTCCGGCGATCATGGTGCCGGCGGTGCTGCTCGGCCTGTTCCTGATGTTCGTCGCGCGGCCGATCGCGGTCTGGCTGTGCCTGGTCCCATTCCGCCTGCCGCGTCCCGAGGTCGCCTTCGTTTCCTGGGTCGGCCTGCGCGGCGCGGTGTCGATCCTGCTCGCCATCACCCCGCTGCTCGGCGGCCTGGAAAACGGCCGTGTCATCTTCAACACCGCTTTCATCATCGTGCTGGTGTCGCTGGTCATCCAGGGCTGGACGGTCGGGCCGCTGGCCCGCCGCCTCGGCCTGATCGTGCCGGCGCGCCTTGGACCGCTGGACAAGGTCGAGCTGGAATTGCCGGGCTCGGCCCATCACGAGCTTCTCGCCTATCGCGTCGCACACGGCAGCCCGGTGGCGCGCGGCGAGCGCATCCCGCGCTGGGCACGGCCCTCGCTGGTGCTGCGCGACGGCCGCTCGATGCGCTTCCAGGACATGGGCCGGCTCGCCGCCGGCGACCAGGTCTACATCTTCGTGCCGGATCGCTATCCGCGCCTGCTCGACAAGCTGTTCGCCAGTCGCGCGGTGGTCGATCCCGAGGACGCCGATTTCTTCGGCGCTTTCGCCGTCGATCCGGCACGCTCCGCCGCCGAACTGGAAGTGGCCTATGGGCCCGGCCTCACCGACGCGGAGCAGCAACTGACCGTCGGCGCGCTGGTCACGGCGCGGCTCGGCGGCCATGCCGAATATGCCGACCGAGTGCTCCTCGGCCCGATCGAACTGATCGTTCGCGACGTCGACGACAAGGGCAAGATCACAGGCCTCGGCCTTTCCTTCGAGCCGACCGCGCCGGTGGCGCGGGTGCCGGTTTTCCTCAGCGCCGGCGAAATCGGCGACCGTCTCTCCGCCTTCATCCGCAACTGGCGCAAGCCTACCGAGACGCGGGCGGACGAGGCGCGGGTGGACGAGACGCCGACCCCGGAACCCGCGCCCGAAAAGGCGGCGCCCGGAAACTGACAGCTTCGATTGTCGGCGCTGCCCTTCATCCGGCCACGGCACAAAATCGTGCCGCCTTCAAAAATTCGTTTCGAACCCGGCCTAAGCCTTGCATCGTCGTTGGCGCGGGGTATGGTCCCCCGATTTTTCGCGAAAGGAACCCGAATGGCCGCCTTCAAGACACTCGACGACATCGGCAGCATCAGCGGTAAGCGCGTGCTGGTGCGCGTCGATCTCAACGTGCCCGTCACTGAGGGCAAGGTCACCGACGCCACCCGAATCGAACGCATTGCACCGACAATCGCCGAACTGTCCGGCAAAGGCGCCAAGGTCATCCTGCTTGCCCATTTCGGCCGGCCCAAGGATGGCCCCTCGCCCGAATTCTCGCTGGAGCCGATCGCCAAGGCGACGGCCGACGTGCTCGGCCGCCCCGTTGGCTTCGCCAGTGACTGCGTCGGCGACACGGCGGCAAGCGCCGTCGCCGCCATGAACAAGGGCGATGTGCTGCTGCTTGAAAACACCCGCTTCTACAAGGCCGAGGAAAAGAACGATCCGGCCTTCACCGAACGGCTCGCCGCCAATGGCGACATCTTCGTCAACGATGCCTTTTCCGCAGCGCACCGCGCCCATTCGTCGACCGAGGGGCTGGCGCATCTGTTGCCGGCCTTTGCCGGCCGCACCATGCAGGCCGAACTCGAAGCGCTGGAGAAGGGTCTGGGAAAACCGGTCCGTCCGGTCGTTGCCATCGTCGGTGGCGCCAAGGTTTCGACCAAGATCGACCTGCTGATGAACCTGGTGAAAAAGGTCGACGCGCTGGTCATCGGTGGCGGCATGGCCAACACCTTCCTTGCCGCGCGCGGCACCGATGTCGGCAAATCGCTGTGTGAGCATGATCTCGCCACGACCGCCAAGCAGATCATGATCGAGGCGGCCGAGGCCGGCTGCGCCATCATCCTGCCGGTCGACGGCGTCGTTGCCAAGGAATTCAAGGCGGGCGCGGCCTGCGAGACCGTCGCCATCTCGGATGTGCCGGCGGACGGCATGATCCTTGATGTCGGCGCCAGAACCGTGACGACCATCGGCGAATGGATCGACCGCGCCGCGACGCTGGTGTGGAACGGCCCGCTCGGCGCCTTCGAGATCGCGCCCTTCGACCATGCGACGGTGGCGGCGGCCAGGCACGCTGCTCAACGCACCAGAGCCGGCAAGCTGGTCTCGGTCGCCGGCGGCGGCGATACGGTGGCGGCGCTCAACCATGCCGGTGTCGCCGACGACTTCACCTATGTCTCGACCGCCGGCGGCGCCTTCCTGGAATGGATGGAAGGCAAACCGCTGCCCGGCGTCGATGTGCTCAAACGCTAGACACGCTTGGCGTCGCGGAACGCGGCAAACAAACAAGCCGATCAACACATGGAGAACGGGCGGGATCGTCCGGGACTTTCAATCGATTCGAGCTTTCCGATGCCCTTCCTTTGGCGGTAGACTTCCCTTAAGCGCGGAACGAACCCCTTCAGGAGAAGCAGAATGAGCGAACGTCTCGAAGACATTGCCGCCGCGATCGTCGCCGATGGCAAGGGCCTGCTGGCCGCCGATGAAAGTTCCGGAACCATCAAGAAGCGCTTCGACGTCATCGGCGTCGAATCGACCGCCGACAGCCGCCGCGACTACCGCGAGATGATGTTTCGCGCCAGGGACGCGATGACCCGCTACATTTCCGGCGTCATCCTCTACGACGAGACGATCCGCCAGAAGGCCGCCGACGGCACGCCGCTGGTCGACATCATCAAGGCGGCCGGCGCCATACCCGGCATCAAGGTCGACGCCGGCGCCAAGCCTCTGGCCGGCTTTCCCGGCGACACCATCACCGAGGGCCTCGACGGCCTGCGCGAGCGCCTTGCCGACTATTATAAGCTCGGCGCCCGCTTCGCCAAATGGCGCGCGGTGATCGACATCGATCAGGCCAAGGGCGTGCCCTCGGCCAACTCGATCAACTCGAATGCCCACGCACTCGCCCGCTATGCGGCACTTTGCCAGGAGGCCGGCATCGTGCCGATCGTCGAGCCGGAAGTGCTGATGGACGGAGCCCACGACATCGACACCTGCTATGAAATCTCAAAGGCCACGCTGATCAAGCTCTATGACGAACTCCATGCGGCGCGCGTGGTCCTCGAAGGCACCATCCTGAAGCCCAACATGGTGCTGGCCGGCAAGAAATCGGGCAAGGTGAGCAGCCCTGAAGAAGTCGCGGCAAAGACCATAAAACTGTTTCGTGAGACCGTACCGGCAGCCGTGCCGGGCATCGCCTTCCTCTCCGGCGGCCAGGAGGACGAGGAAGCGACCGCCAACCTCAACGCCATCAACGCCATCGGCCCGCACCCATGGAAGCTGACCTTCTCCTACGGCCGCGCGCTGCAGGCCGCGCCGCAGAAAGCCTGGAGCGGCAAGGCGTCGAACGTCGCCGCCGGCCAGGCCGCCTTCTCCCATCGCGCCCATATGAACCATCTGGCGGCGCTTGGAAAATGGAAGGCGAGCCTCGAACGGGCCGCCTGATCACAGCGCTTCCATATTCCTTCGAACCCGGGCCGATGCGCCCGGGTTTTTATTTGCGGCCTTGCCGGGCTTGGGATGGAGCCTCCCCGTCCCTATCTCCTTTACGGCGCTGGAGCCCGAAAAATGGAATCCGGTTTTCTCGGACAAACGGAAACCGTTTGTCCGAGATCATGCTCAGACAAACAACCGGCGATGTCGGTTTGCGCCCATCCCGAACGTCCTTGGGGGTGGCACGGACACGGAGAGGGTCATGCATCGCAACAAGGTCGTTTCGCGCGAAGACTGGTTCCGGGCGCACAAGGCGCATCTGGCGCGCGAGAAGGAACTGATACGGCTTCGCGAGCGGATCGCGGCTGAGCGGCGTGAACTGCCCTGGCTGAAGATCAGGAAGGACTATGTCTTCGAGACCGAGCAAGGGCCGAAGAAACTGACCGACCTGTTTGCCGGCAACAGCCAACTGATCGTCTACCACTTCATGTTCGGGCCGGGCTGCGACCATCATTGCGAGGGCTGCTCGTTCCTTGCCGACCATATCGACGGCGCCAATCAGCACCTAAGGCATCACGACGTGTCGCTGGTCGTGATCTCGCGCGCGCCGCTGGCGGAACTTCTGCCCTACAAGCGGCGCATGGGCTGGAAGTTCGACTGGCTGTCGTCCTATGCCTCGGATTTCAACTTCGACATGCAGGTCTCGTTCACCGACAGGCAGATCGCCGCCGGCGACACCACCTACAATTTCGAGACCCGTCCCCGGACATCGAAGGAGCTTCCCGGCACCAGCGTTTTCTACAGGAACGAAACCGGCGACATCTTCCTCACCTTCATGTCGCGCGCCCGCGGCGGCGAGGCGCTGATCGGCACATATGACTATCTCGACATGACGCCGAAGGGCCGCAACGAAAACGGCCCCTATCACGGTTTGATGGACTGGGTGCGGTTGCACGACGAATATCAGGACCGGCGGGCGGCAAAGCCGAATTGCTGCGACTGAAGGCTTTCAACCGGGCACAAACTTGCGCTAAGGCTGCCCCGATCGTTAACGGTATTGCCATGCGCTTCCCGGCCCTCCTCACCTGGCTCGCTTACCCGGTATATGTCTGGCAAGGCCTCGGCGTGCGCCGCCGCACGACGCGCATGCTGCCGGCGCAGGGGCCGGTCATGCATGAAATATCGGGCACGGCGCCGGCGATCTCGCTTCTGGTGCTGGGCGATTCCTCCGCCGCTTCGGTCGGCATCGGCAATTCGGAAAACGGACTTGCCGCGCAACTCGCCGTGCTGATTGCGCAAAACACCGGCCGCGCCGTGCGCTGGCGAGCCGCCGGCTTCAATTCGGCGACGTCAGGCCAGATCCGCGACCATGTCCTGTCCAATCTGTCGGCCGATCCATGGACGCACATCGTGCTCGCCATCGGCACCAACGACACCAAGAATTTTCATTCCGTGCCGCGCTTCAAGAAGGAATTCGGCGGCCTGCTCTATGCGCTCCGTGCCAAATGGCCGGAGGCACGGGTGGTGTGGTCGCCGGTGCTGGAGTTCACGCGAGCGCCGGCGATGCCGCCGCTCCTCGGCAAGATCCTCGAGATCCGCGCCACCGAAATGAATCGGATGGGCGAACGCCTCTGCCTGGAGCGCGGTGCGGTGCCGGCGGCGCGCCTGCCCATCACAAATCCCGAGGCGGGCTTTGCCTCCGACGGCTTTCACGCCTCGGAAGCAGGCTACCGCGCCTGGGCCGAGCATCTCGTCGACCCGGTGCTTGCCAGAGGCTGACGCGGCCGCCTTGGCCGGTGCTGGCCTAGGTCCAGTGCCCAAGCACAGCTGTTATGGAAATCGCGGCCATTGCCAGCAGCGCCAGCTTCCAGAAGTCGCCGCGCCGTTTCAGCCCCGGCCAGCCGAGCGGCTTGATCAGTTGGATGACCATGATGCCAACAATGACGAGCGCGAGGAGTTTCGACATGCCGCCTTTGACCAGCAACGCGGCCGGCTGTCAAAGCGCGTCCTTAGTCGCCTGAGAAGAATGGGCGCCGCGATCCCGAACCGGAACGCGGCGCCCACCTTCGACCAGGGAGCGATCTACTTCAGCGGCTTGAGGCCGGCCTCGATCGAGGCGCGTTTCGCTTCGAGGAAAGGCGGCAGGGCGAGGCTTTCGCCCAGCGTTTCCAGCGGCTCGTCGGCGGTGAATCCCGGCCCGTCGGTGGCGATTTCGAACAGGATGCCGTTCGGCTCGCGGAAATAGAGCGAACGGAAGTAATAGCGCTCGACCTCGCCGCTCGACGGCAGACGGAATTCGACCAGCCGGGCAGTCCATCGATGCAGCGTCTCCTGGTCCGGCGCCCTGAAGGCGACATGGTGAACCGCACCCGCACCTTGCCGCGCCGGCGCCAGCCCTGGCTGCACCAGGACATGCAGCTCCGCCGCCGGCCCACCCTCTCCCATTTCGAAGACGTGAACCTGGCCCTCCGGCGACGCATACTTGCGTGCCTCGCGCATGTTCATAACCTTGGTCACCACCGCCTCGGTGTTGGTGATATCAGGAACGCTGATGACGATCGGCCCGAGCCCGCGGATCTGATGCTCGGCCGGCACCGGGCTTTGCGCCCAGGGATGGCTGTCGCCCTTGCCGCCGTCGCTGACGAGCCGAAGGCGCTGGCCTTCGGGATCCTCGAAATCCAGGCTGGGGTAGCCGCCGATGTCGGCGATCTCTCCTGTCGCGATGCCTTCGTCCGCCAAGTGCTGCTTCCACCAGGCAAGGCTGTCCTGGCTGCGGACCCTGAGGCTGGTCCGCACGATGCTGTGCGTGCCGCGCTTCTCGCGTCCGACAGGCCAATCGAAGAAGGTGAGATCGGTGCCCGGTGTGGCTTCGCCATCGGCATAGAAGAGGTGATAGGCCGAGGTGTCGTCCTGGTTCACCGTCTTCTTGACCAGCCGCAGGCCCAGCACCTTCGTGTAGAAGTGAAGATTGCCCGGCGCATTGGCGGTGATGGCGGTCAGATGATGGATTCCTGTCAGTTGCAAGCTCATGGTCGTCTCCCTGTTTTCGGGGAAGAATTTTCTCCCTTCATATCAGAACCGCGGCCACATCGCTGAAGACCATGCGTGCCGACAGTCCGTCGTTGAAAGCTGAACAGCAGCGCCTTGACCAGCACCCTTGCGATGAACGGTCGCCAACCAAGAGCCTGCCGTGGTCTCGGTCTGATGTGGTGAGAAAACGATGCTTTTCCTGCCGGAGGTTCCGGTCGGAACTATTGTCGTGTGCCCTGCCACCCTCCTGACAGACTGCTGTCAGGAGGGGTATGCGATAGTGTCTCCATACACAGAGAGGAGACTAGCCATGAACGGTTTTACCATTCTGCGCGGCATGCAGCACTATGTCGGCAAGATCCGCACGATGCGCAACGAGATCCGCACCCAGCGGTTCATGAACTCGCTGCCGGAGGACATTCGCAAGGATATCGGCTGGCCGGACATGTATGCCGACCGTCGCTTTCGCGGCAATTGAGACGAATTTCGACCCGGCGGCTGGACGTGGGCGCGTCAACGCCCAGATAAAAAGCCCAGCAGCAAGGTTTGGCGCGCGAGGAATGGAGCGAGCTTATGCCTGAACGAAAGACAATCGGCTTTCTTTTCATCGAAGGCTTTGCCGACTGGGAATACGGGCTGCTGGCGGCCTCGGCGGTCGAATGGTTCGGCGCCCGCGCCGTATCGCTGACGCCCGACGGCAAGCCGGTGACCGGGATCAGCGGATTCCGGCTGACGCCCGATCGCTCGGCAGAGGCGGATAAGAATACCGATCTCGACGCCGTCGCCGTCATCGGCTCCGATCAGTGGTTTGGCAAGGCACCGCCGGATGTTACCGACCTGCTCCACGCCGTTGCATCGCGCGACGGCGTGGTCGGCGGTATCTGCGCCGGCACGCTGGCGTTGGCCCGCGCCGGCCTGTTCGAGAAAGCCAGGCACACCAGCAATGGCCGCGACTGGATCTATGGACATGAGGCCGGCTATGCCGGCGACAGCAATTATCAGGATGTGCCGTATGCCGTGGCCGACGGCAAGATTGTTTCCGCGCCCGGTTCGGCGCCAGGCACCTTCGCACTCGCCTTTCTCAACACACTCTATCCGGAAAGAGGCAGCGATCTCGCCCAGATGCGAACGCTGTTCGCCAAGGAGTATGCTGAAGCCTCCTGACAGTATGCTGTCAGGAGGGACGTGCGATGGTGCGAGCCTCAGAGACTGCGCATCGGCGGTCGAAAGGACGATCGATGAAGAGTTGGAGCGACAGGCTGGACACATCAGGCAGCAACGGCGTGAAGCCGACGCCGCCGCGCACGATGGCCGATGTCGTCGAAGGTCAGTCGATGCTGGTGCCGACGCCGCGTCAGGTCGATGATTTCATCCGCTCGATTCCCGAAGGAGTCGAGTTGGACGTGCGTGCGTTGCGCACGGCGCTCGCCATCGAGCATGGTGCCGAAGTGACATGTCCTGTCACCATCGGCTATCATCTGCGCAGGGTTGCGGAGGCCGCCAATGAGGATCTCGAGCGCGGCATGACGCCGAGGGACGTAGCACCCTTCTGGCGCGTGCGTGATGCGAAGACGCCGACAACGAGTAAACTTCCTTCGGCGCGGCATTCGTCGCCACGCAGCGCAAATGCGAAGGGCTGACGCCGTAATGCATGTCGTCTGGAAGTGGACCCGGTCCGGGAGCCACGGCATGCATGGGAACAACACTGGGGAAGCAAACGATGCGCCGCGCCGACAGGCTCTTTCAGATTGTGCAGCATCTGCGTGGTGGCCGTCTGGTCACCGCTCAGAAGCTCGGCACGTGGCTCGAGGTTTCCGAGCGAACCATCTACCGCGATATTGCCGACCTGCAGTCGACCGGCGTGCCGATCGACGGCGAGGCCGGCGTTGGCTACATGATGAGAGAGGGTTTCGACCTTCCGCCGCTGATGTTCACACGTGACGAGATCGTCGCGCTGGTTGCCGGCGCCCGCATGGTGCGTGCCTTTGGCGGCGCCGCCATGGCGCGCGCCGCCGACGAGGCACTGGTCAAGATCGGCGCCGTACTGCCCGACGCCGAAAAGGACCGCATCGCCCGCACCGAGATCCATACGCCGATGTGGGTGGTCAGTGATGCCGCCCGTGAGGCGATCGACCTGATCGAGCGCGCGGTCGAAAAGCGCCAGGTGCTGACCATCGACTACTCGGACGAGGCCGGCCGCGGCACCGCCCGCGATATCCGTCCGCTTGGCTTGTGGTTCTGGGGCAAGGTGTGGACGCTGGTCGCCTGGTGCGAGATGCGCGATGACTTCCGCGCCTTCCGCATCGACCGCATCGCCTCGGTGGTGATCGCCGGCCGCATCTTCAAGCCGGAGCGCGGCAAGCAGCTCGCCGACTTCTACCGGGCCGTGGAGCGCAGCGAGGATTACGGCATGGCGCCGGATCGCGCCGCGCGGACCTGAGACCTGACGCACCCCACAAAAAAGCCCGCTCGAAGCGGGCTTTTTCTTGGAATGTCGGACAATCTTACTCGTCGTCGTCGTTGTCCGTGTTCTTCGACTTCAAGGCCGAGAGCTTGGCGAACACGGCGTTTGCGTCGAGTTCGGCATCCTCGTCCTTCGGCTTCTCGGGAGCCGGCACCAACCGCTCGGTCAGGGCCGCCGGCAGCAGCGTGTCACCGACCGGCTGCGCCTGTTCGCGACCGCGTGAGGCACGGTTGACTTCCATGTCGAGGTCGATCTGCGAGGCAAGGCCCAGCGTCACCGGATCCATCGGCTGCAGATTGGCCGAGTTCCAATGCTTGCGCTCGCGGATCTGCTCGATCGTCGACTTGGTGGTGCCGACGAGGCGCGAGATTTGCGCGTCCTTGAGCTCGGGATGGTTGCGCACCAGCCAGAGAATGGCATTCGGCCGGTCCTGCCGCTTCGACAGCGGCGTGTAGCGCGGACCCTTGCGCTTGGATTCGGGCACCCGCACCTTGGGCTCCGAAAGCTTCAGGCGCTGGTTCGGGTCTTTCTCGGCGCGCGCGATCTCGTCGCGGGTCAGCTGGCCGGTCATGATCGGATCCATGCCCTTGATGCCTTGCGCCGATTCGCCGTCGGCGATCGCCTTGACCTCGAGCGGATGCAGCCCGCAGAACTGCGCGATCTGCTCGAAGGAAAGCGCGGTGTTGTCGACCAGCCAGACGGCGGTCGCCTTGGGCATCAGCAGCGTATTGGCCATTTAAAAATCCTTCTCGTTCGCCCGCGTTCCCGCGCGGGCGGTGGTTTGGAGCCACCAAAATGGGAAATTCGCGGCCTGTATAACCGTTCCATTGTTGTTTCGCAATGTTTTTGGAAGCAATGACTGGATGGCGCTCGCGCCAATGCCGCGAGCGAAACTGCGCCCAAAACGACAAAACCCGCCGGACTGTGTCCAGCGGGCTCGGAACCGCGACGGGAATCCCGTCTGACGCGGCTCTGGCTTGCCAGGCGTGACCTTCGCGGGTCACGCTCGACGGTTAGATGGCCCTGCGGGCGATCTTTTCGATGTCGGCGCGGTTGATGCCGAGGTCGCTGAGCTGACGTGCGTTGAGGCGGTTCAGTTCGCGGACGGTCTCGTTGTACATACGCCAGTTACGGTAAGCGCGGATCGGGTTCATGATAGTCCTCCAAATCGGTGTTCGTTTTCGATGGTGCTCAAATAGGCGTCATCGATGAGGACTTGAATGGCTGATTTTGCATAGCAATGATGCAAATGCTGCATTGCAGCATTAAGCATCTGTTCATCTTGTAGGCAGTGAGGCGCACGCCAGGGACGTATTCGGCTTCAAGTGATGCCGGGTTAGCCGACGTCCAGCACGATCTTGCCGATATTCTCGCCGTCTTCCATGCGCTCATGCGCCCGCCAGGCTTCGCTGAGCGGGAAGATCATGTCCATCACCGGCGCCACCTTGCGCGTGCCGAGCAACGGCCACACCTGCGCTTCCAGCGCCGCCGCGATCGCCGCCTTGAATTCTACGGTGCGCGGCCTCAGCGTCGAACCCGTGTGGACGAGCCGCTTGACCATGATCTTGGAGAAATCGGCGCTCGCCACGGCACCGGCCTGCACGGCAATCTGGACGATACGGCCCTCGACCGCCGCGGCCTCGTAGTTGCGCGCCACATAGTCGCCGCCGACCATGTCGAGGATGACATTGGCGCCCTTGCCGCCCGTTGCCTCCTTCACCGCCGCGACAAAATCCTCCTCGCGATAGTTGATCGCGCGGTCGGCGCCGAGCTTCAGGCAGGCATCGCATTTCTCCTTGCTGCCGGCGGTGGTGATGACATAGGCGCCGAAGGCCGAGGCAAGCTGGATTGCCGTGGTGCCGATGCCGGACGAACCGCCATGGACGAGCAGCATCTCGCCGCGCTTCAGGCCGCCGCGCTCGAACACATTGTGCCAGACGGTGAAGTAGTTTTCCGGCACGGCCGCTGCTTCGGTGTGGGTGAAGCCGGCCGGCAGCGGCAGCACGCTGCCGGCATGAACCTTGACATATTCGGCATAGCCGCCACCGGGTGTGAGCGCGCAGAC
Organism: Mesorhizobium sp. M1338; assembly: GCF_040318045.1. Taxonomy (NCBI): domain Bacteria; kingdom Pseudomonadati; phylum Pseudomonadota; class Alphaproteobacteria; order Hyphomicrobiales; family Phyllobacteriaceae; genus Mesorhizobium; species Mesorhizobium sp. M1338. The sequence continues at coordinate 70,778 of NZ_JAMYLL010000003.1, forward strand.
GCGGTCGCCAATGCGCCAGCGCGATATGTCGTCGCCAACGGCCGCCACTTCGCCCGACGCCTCGAGGCCCGGCAGGTCCGAGGCGCCGGGCGGCGGCGGATAGGCGCCCTTGCGCTGCTGGATATCGGGCCGGTTGACGCCGGCGGCATGCACCTTGATCAGTATCTCGCCGGGGCCGGGCTGCGGCACGTCGCGTGTTTCCGGCTTCAGCACCCTTGGGCCACCCGGCTCCGAGATCGCAATGGCCGTCATTCTTGCCGGAATTTTCTGTCCGCTCGCCATGAGATTTCCCGTCTTTCCTCGCCGTTATCCGATCGGCCGTTTGCATCGACGCCCCTGCCCTATGTATGCTGATTGCCAAATCAGGCAAATGGCCAAATCAGGGAGGAGCGACGATGGCGATCTTCGACGACGAACCCAAGAAGGCGCGCCCGCACGAGATCGGGCAGGACCTGTCGCTGCTTTCCGTCGGTGAATTGTCGGAACGCATCGGCATCCTGCGAGACGAGATCGCCAGGCTGGAGGCCGAGCTCAAGGCCAAGGACACCACCAAATCGGCTGCCGAGGCGCTGTTCCGCCGCGGATAGCAGCGCGGGCGCAAAGGCCCGCCGCCGAAAAGCCCGAATGCGACGGTCTTCAGACCCAGCGCCCCTGTCAAACACGAGCCGGATCAAACAATGTTCGCAACCTACCGCCCGATCCTCTCGCTGCTTCGTGGCACTGCCTTCCTGCTGGCGGCGTCCGGATTGCACGGGCTGCTGCTGCCGCTGCGCGGTCAGTTGGAAGGCTTCTCGACCGCATCGCTCGGCCTGATGGGCACGGCCTGGGCCGGCGGCTTCGTCACCGGCTGCTTCTTCGCGCCGCGCATCGTGCGCCGCGCGGGCCATGTGCGCGCCTTCGGCGCCTTTGCCGCGTCGGGCGCCATCGTGGCGCTGCTCACCGGGCTGATCATCGACGAATATGTCTGGATCCTGCTGCGCGCCTTCACCGGCTTCACCATGGCCGGCGCCTTCATGGTCATCGAAAGCTGGCTGAACGAGAAAGCCACCAACGAGAATCGCGGCACCGTCTTCGGCCTCTACATGATGGTCACCTATGCCTCGATCATGGGCGGGCAGATGATCGTCGCCGGTGGCGATGTGAAATCGGCGTCGCTGTTCATGATCACCGGCATCCTGTTTTGCCTGTCGCTCATTCCGACCGCGGTCTCGAGCGCTTCCCACCCCAAGCCGCTGCAGGATGTCTCGCTCGACGTCAAAGGCCTTTATGCCAATTCGCCGGTGTCGGCGGTCGCTTGCGTGTTGATCGGCATCGCCAACGGCGCCTGGGGCACGCTTGGCGCGGTCTATGGGGCCCGCATCGGCATTTCCACGGCCGAGATCGCCTTGATGATGAGCCTTGTGGTCGTTGCCGGTGCTGCCATGCAGCTTCCGGCCGGGCGTCTGTCCGACAAGACCGACCGGCGTTTCGTGCTGGCGGGGGCGGCTTTCGGCGCGGCCCTGTTCGCGCTCATGATCTTCCTGTTCGAGCCACGCTCCAGCGTCTTCGTCATCGTCTTCACCGCGGCCTATGGCGCCTTCGCCTACACGCTCTATTCGATCGCCGTGGCGCATGCCAACGACCACGCGCGCTCGGAGGATTTCGTCAAGGTGTCGGGCGGCCTGCTGCTGCTCTACGGCTTCGGCACGATGATCGGACCCTTGCTGGCCGCCGCCCTGATGGGCTGGATGCGCCCGGAAGGCCTGTTCCTGGCGACCGCCTTCGCGCATCTCTGCCTGGCCGGCTATACGCTGCTGCGCATCAGCCGCCGCGCGCCGGTGCCGATCGGCGATCGTGACGCCTTCAAGACGCAGCCGGCCGACCGTTCGGTGACGCCGGAAGCATTGCGGCTTGATCCCAGAAGAAAAGCAGAAGCAGACGGTTGAGATTCGAAAGGCTTTGCCCCACAAATAAGGCATGATGTTTTCCGACGCCTTCATGGCGATTGCCGATCCCAACCGGCGCCATCTTCTGGAAGAACTTCGCCGCGGCCCGAAAACCGTCAACGAACTCGCTTCGGGTTTGCCCGTATCGCGGCCAGCCGTTTCGCAGCATTTGAAAGTACTGCTCGATGCCGGGCTGGTCCACGCCAAAGCCGAAGGCACAAGACGCGTCTATACGGTGAGCAATACCGGCTTCCTCAAACTCAACATCTGGCTCGATCAGTTCTGGGAAGCCTGACCCGTTCGGCCGGCCGTGCCGTTGCCCTCGGCCAGCTGGCTGACCGAAGCGGGGCCGCGCGACAGCCGATCAACCATCTGCCGCCGCGCCGGGTCGGCGAGCGCATGGAACATCCGATCAATCTGGGCAGGATCGTGCAGCATCGCGATCAGCCGTCATTGTAGGGGAAGAACTTGAAGTAGGGCTGCGCCTCCTCGATCACCCTGGCGAAGGGAGGCCGTTGCACCAGCCGGTCGTGATAGCGCTTCACGGCCGGGTGGTTGTCGCCGAACGGTTCGACCTTGTTGGCATAGAACAGCGCGGGGGACGCCGCGCAATCGGCCATGGTGAAGGTGTCGCCCATCGCCCAGGTCTTCGACTGCATATCCTGCTCGATGATGGCGTAGGAATTGCGCAGCTGGCCGCGGGCCTGCTCGACGCCGAACGGATCAGTCTTGTCCTGCGGCCGCAACCGGTCACCGACGATCTTCTGCATCGGCTCCTGCACGTGGAAATCATAGAAGCGATCGGCCTGGCGGACTGCCAGCGCCAGATCGATGTCGGCGGGAACGAGGTCGACCGGTCCTGGATAATGCGCGGCCAGATATTCGACGACGATGGTCGACTCCAGCACCGTGCGGTCGCGCGCATCGTCGCGCAGCGCCGGCATCTTGCCGCTCGGCGAAATCTTCAGGAAGGCCGCGCGCGATTGCTCGTCGCCGAGATCGACGATATCAGGCGTAAACGGCGTGGCGTTCTCATAGAGCGCGATCAACGGCTTCCAGCAGAAGGAGGCCAGCGGATGGAAATGAAGCGTCAGGGACATGTCTTGCTCGTCTGTCTCGTGGTTCGGCGATGGCCGGCGCTGTGCTGCCAAGCAGAGGCAAATACTGAAGCATTAACTTTGCGACAGGCGCTGTCCGTCAAGGCCCGCTTTTGTCGCCCTAAGCGGCTTGGGTGTGGGCGACGATAGCGGCGGATATCTCCGTCCAGTCGTCCGGATGCAGTTCATGGCCGCCGCCTTCGATGCGGATGATTTTCGCGCCGGCGACAGCCTTGGCCAGCGCCTCGCCATGCTCGACCGGGAAGATCGGATCCGCCGTGCCATGGATGACCAGCAACGGCGCCGTCATCTCGCGCAGCCGGCCCTTCCATGCGTCACCGCCCCGAAGCATGAAATGGTTGGTCGCGCTCAGGAAGCCGCCGGAACGATCGTAGTCCTGCTCGACGAACGCCCTCATCCGGGCCTCGTCGAATGGGTGTGCGGTGCTGGCGATCGCCCGCGCGTCCCTGACGATGAAATCGATAACCTGGTCACGGTCCGACCAATCGACCTTGGCTCCCTCGGCTGAATGCCCGGCATAGGCATCACTGGTTTGCGGCAGATGCGACGTGTCGATCCCTATCGGCGAGCTGCTGATCACGGTCAGCGATGCGACACGGGACGGGTGCTTGAGCGCCACAAGCTGCGCGATCATACCGCCCATCGACATGCCGGCGACATGCGCCTTGCCGATGCCGTGGTCGTCGAGGACACGCATCGCATCGTCGGCCATATCATCGAAAGTGTAAGGGGGCTCGCCCGGTCTATATTTGGTCGAACGGCCGGTATCGCGATTGTCATAGCGGATCACGAACAGGCCGGAATCGGCCAACTTCCGGCACAGCGCCTCCGGCCACCACAGCATGGAGGCCATCGCGCCCATGATCAGCAACAGTGGCGGGTTCGCCGGATCACCAAAGGCCTCGGACATGATTACGGGACGTTCGATCGTCGTCATGACGCGGTCTCCCCCGTTGTAATACTGATTGTATTTTGCAATCGGTTGCACGATAATAAAACCGATACGATAATGCAACCGGTTTTGGAGAAAAATCTTATGAGCATGGATCGCCGGTCCGGATGTCCGATCAACCTGTCGCTGGAAGTGTTCGGCGACCGCTGGAGCCTGATCATCCTTCGCGACATGATCTTCGGCGGCAGACGCCATTTTTGCGAGCTGCTCAACGGGTCGATGGAAGGCATCGCCTCCAACATCCTCGCCGACCGGCTGAAGCGCCTGATGGAGCTGGGCATGCTGACCAAGGCCGACGACCCCTCGCACAAGCAGAAGGCGATCTACAGCCTGACCGAGATGGCGATCACGCTGGTGCCGATCCTCGCCCATCTCGGCGCCTGGGGCCGCGTATGGCTGCCGGTCAGCGAAGAACTCTCGATCCGCGCCGAGCTCTTGGAAAAGGGCGGACAGCCGATGTGGGACAAGTTCATGGACGAGTTGCGCCACGAACATCTCGGCGTGCCGCTCGACACAGCTTCTGGTCCTTCTGTCCGCGCGACCCTGCAGGCCGCCTATCAGGCGGTGGTTGCCAGCAAGGCACCCGCCGCCAACCCGGCCGCTTGACCAACTTATTTTCCCGTTTTCGGACCGGCTCTGCTACAAGAGGCGGAAAATCAAGATTCACGGGATTGGATAAAGCTCTTGGTTGAGAACTCTAGGGATGCTGCCCGCGCGCGCGCCGAGCTGCGTTTCAAGAAGCAGGAAGAGGCGGCAACCGTCCGCCAGAAGGCGATGGCCGAATACGTCGCCGAGAGCGACGCCCGCCAGGCCAAGACCAACAAGCTGCGGGCGCTCCGTCTCGCCAAGGAAGCCGAAGATCTTGCCAATGCGCCGGCGGCGCCCGCCAAGAAGCCGGCCCGCGCCAAGAAAAAATAGCCATCCCCAGACACGCAAGCGGTAACGCCGTATCCGGATGGTGTCGGCGAAGGCCGCTCCCATCCCGCCTCTTCACGCGAAGCAATTTCAACCGAAACGGGGATGTTATCTCGCCCGTCGACGGTCAATGATCGACGCGTTTTCAAACAGGAGACCGCCATGACCGCACTGCCACTCGAAAAAGCCAGGCAAATCATCGATGCCGCCTTTGCCAAGGGCGCCGATCTCAAGCTCAAGCCGCTCGGCGTCTCGGTGCTCGATGCCGGCGGGCATCTGGTCGCCTTCCAGCGCCAGGACGGCGCCTCGTTCCTGCGCCCGCAAATGTCGGCCGGCAAGGCTTATGGCGCGCTGGCGATCGGCATGGGCTCGCGTAAGGTCGAGGCTTTCGCCAAAGAGCGTCCGCATCTCGTTGCCGGTATTTCGGACGTCTCCGGCGGACGCGTACTGCCGGTGGTGGGCGGCGTGCTGATCCGCGACAAGGCTGGCGCCATCATCGGCGCCGTCGGCATCTCCGGCGACACGTCGGACAATGACGAGGCCGCGGCCATCGCCGGCATCGAGGCAGCCGGTTTCTCCGCCGATCCGGGCTGAACGTCACTCGGCATCGGAACCAGAGTGTGTCGAGATTTAGGTCAGGCCGGCATCACTTGAATGTCAATGCGGCCTAATTCAAATTGATATCCCGGCTGGCCGATCGCATCGACACCGCGAATCCGGCCAGCACATCGAACAGCGCGATGACCATCAGCGTGAAGAAGACGGAATGGGCGGCGCCCTTCACCAGCAGGAACTCGACCAGGAACGCCACGAAGACCAGCGTCGACAGAAGGTGATCCATGATCGATGCATTGGTCGTGCGCACCGACTTCGCCATTTCGAGGAACAGGAAGATCAGCCCGGTCAGCACCATCAGGTCGCCGAGCGTCATCGAGAACACGCCACCCGACATCATGCTGAATGAAAAGACCTCGCTCGCCCACGGATCGTCACCGCTTCCGAATATTCCCAGCAATCCGAGATTGTAGAGCACGAAAGGCACGATCAGCAGCGGAATGGCACCGAACATCTGGCGTCTCCATGTGGGGCAATCCTTTGTAGAATGCGCCACAGGCACGCCGTCAAGATTTTTCGGTGGCAGCGCTGAACACGGTCGAAGACCGCACGCAACAACCATGTCAGCCGGTTGCCCGCCCAGGGAACTGCGCCGATGCCGCCCACGCTTCGAGACGAGCGCTACCTGGCCCCCAAACACAAAAAGACCGGCCACTGGCCGGTCATTTTGTAATTCAAGCTTTTGGAAAAGCTGGTCTCAGCTTTCCTTGGGCGTCAACACCTGACGACCGCGATACATGCCGGTCTTCAGGTCGATGTGGTGCGGACGGCGCATTTCGCCGGAATTCTTGTCCTCGACATAGGTCGGGGCCTTGAGAGCGTCGGCCGAGCGGCGCATGCCGCGCTTGGACGGAGAGGTTTTTCGTTTCGGAACGGCCATGGATATGCTCCACTACATGGTCAAAAGCCCCGCCCGCCCTCGTGAAAGGGCCATGTCGGGGCCTAAATCTGAGAAAGTCGGGTGCCTATACACGCCCTGTGCCGTTTTGGCCAGCACTGCCGCGAATTTTTTTGAGTTGGCTAGCGGAGGCAACCGACATAGGCGCCGGAGCGGCCGGCGCGCCGCTCGATCAAATTGGCCAGCCGTCTCAGGCCCGGTCCGGGTTTGGCCGGATTGCGGGCGATCGGATTTGGCAAGGAGACGGCAAGCAGGGCGGCCTGCCGTCGCGACAGCTGTTTTGCCGAAACGCCGAAATGATGCCGTGCCGCGGCCTCGATACCGTAGATTCCCGGCCCCCACTCGGCGATGTTGAGATAGATTTCCATGATGCGCCGTTTCGACGTCACCGCATCGAAATAGACGGCCAGCGGCAGTTCGACCACCTTGCGCACCGAACCCAGTGGCCGCGACCATAAGAAGAGGTTCTTCACCGTCTGCATGGTGATGGTCGAGGCGCCGCGCGTTGCTTCACCGGCCAGCGCGTCGTCGACGACGCCCCGCAATTCGCCGAGATCGACGCCACGATGGAAGCAGAACTGCCCGTCCTCCGACATGATGACGGAATTGGCCAGCACCGGCGACACCTCATCGATCGATACCCAGCGGCGGTCATAGCCGGAGAATGTCGCCAGGTCCTTCAGCATCAGCGTCGAGACCGGATGCACGAAGAATGGCAGGTAAAGGAGCGTCAGCACCGTCGGTATAAGCACCAGCACCGCGGCCACGACGATACCGCGCCGGACCCAGCGTTTGAGACCACGGCGGTTCACGCCTCGCGATCTCGTCGCCATGTCCAGCTTTTCGGTTTCATGATCGACGATCGGTTCCGCCAAGCCGCCCAATCCGTGCTCTCCCTGCCCCGGCATAATGGCGCTTGGCTTCTTGCGCAACGTCTGAGTGTCGGCTACCGGTCCCGACCATGACGAATGACGACGAAATGGCGTTCGAAATGGCGCTTATCAGACGGGCAGCCGCCGTCGAGGTGCTGCTGCGGCGGCTGCTCGACGACCGCGCGCTTTCGGGCGAGATCGCCCGGCCTGACCGGCTGATGGCGGCGATGCGCCACGGCGTGCTGAACGGTGGCAAGCGCCTGCGCCCCTTCCTGGTCATGGAAAGTGCGGCAATTTTTTCCGCTGACGGCGAGGCGGCGCTGCGCGTCGCGGCAGCCATTGAATGCGTGCATTGCTATTCGCTGATCCACGACGATCTGCCCGCCATGGACGACGATGATTTGCGTCGTGGCCAGCCGACGGTGCACATGGCCTTCGATGAGGCCACCGCCATCCTGGCCGGCGACGCCTTGCTGACGCTTGCCTTCGACATCATCGCGGGCGAGGCGACGGTGCTGCCGGCGGAGCGGCGGGCGGCATTGGTGCTGGCGCTTGCCCGCGCGGCCGGGGCCGGCGGCATGGTCGGCGGCCAGAAGCTCGACCTCGAAGCCGAACAGGCGCCGCCGGACGAGGCCGGCATCATCCGGCTGCAGGCGATGAAGACCGGCGCGCTGATCCGCTTTGCCTGCGAGGCCGGCGCCCTCATCGCCGGCGCTCCCGCCGAGGACCGTGAACGGCTGGCCGAATTCGGCTCCGCGATCGGCCTGGCCTTTCAGCTTGCCGACGACCTGCTTGACCTGACCGCCGATGCCAGCCAGATGGGCAAGGCGACCGGCAAGGATGCCGCCGCCGGCAAGGCGACGCTGGTGGCGCTGCACGGCGCCAATTGGGCGCGCAGCCAGCTTCACGGCCTCGTCGAACAGGCCCATGCGCTGCTTGAGCCCTATGGCGACGACGCCCAGCTGCTGAAGGAAGCGGCGGCATTCGTCGCGACCCGTACCAGTTGAGGTTGGGACAACCAAGACATCGTCCTGACTAAAGCACATGCGTCCTCCGCCGGCCGCTTCAGAGATTGAACTTGAACGGAAGCCTGCCGAAGCAGAGGATCGACATCGCTTTGCCATCCACACGGCAACCACGCGGTGCGGACAGAGTTGGAGGGATGCCATGTCGACCACCGACAACCTGTTCACCGGTTCCATTCCCGAGGTCTACGACCGGGCGATGGTGCCGCTGATCTTCGAGCCATATGCACGAGATCTGGCGGAGCGGGTGTCTAAGCTCGGGCCGCAATCAGTGCTCGAAGTGGCGGCGGGCACCGGTGTGGTGACACGTGCGCTCGCAGCGAGACTGCCGGCGCAAACACGCATCGTGGCCACCGACCTTAACCAGCCGATGCTCGACCACGCGCGCACGCGGATGGCGGACGATCCTCGTATCACCTGGCAGCAGGCCGACGCCCAGGCGCTGCCCTTCGAGGACGCCCGGTTTGATGCCGTGGTCTGCCAATTTGGCGCGATGTTCTTCCCCGATCGAGTGGCCGCCTACGGGCAAGTCCGGCGGGTGATGCGGCCGGGCGGGCATTTCCTGTTCAATGTCTGGAGTGCCATCGAAGAGAATGAGTTCGCCGAGGAAGTGACGCGGGCGCTCGGCACTCTCTTCCCCGCCGATCCACCTCGCTTCATGGCGAGGACGCCGCACGGCTATCACAATGCGGACACCATCCGCGCCGACCTGCATGCCGCTGGCTTTCGCGACGTCACCGTCGAGCCTCTGGGTGCTGTGAGCGCCGCTCCGTCGCCGTATGATGCGGCCGCGGCCTATTGCCAGGGCACGAACCTGCGTGGCGAAATCGAGGCGCGCGGCGGCTCGCTGGAGGAGGCGACGCGACACGTGGCGCATGCCATGGGGAAGCGGTTCGGGGAAGGGCCGGTAAGTGGCCGCATCCGCGCGCTCGTCGTGGTGGCGGCTTGATGCATGTCGCCCAAAAGCGACCTCGGTTTTGAGAGAACGATATGTATAAAAACAAAGACCTGAAGCGGGTCGCCTGAATCCGTTCGGACGCGACACGCTTAGCGACGAAAGGACGTTCAAAAAGCTGTCATCCATCCGGTGGTCCGCATGGTTCGCTATCCACACGAAATTTTAATGTAAATGAAGCGTAATCCCGACCAATAAAATGGTGCGTATGTGTTGGGGTTGCGCATGCCTGAATATTCGTCCTTCATCCGGTCAGTCCGGATTCGCTATATTTCAGGGTTGCTGATCTTCGCGCTGGCTTCCGTGGCAATCGTGGTTGCGCTCGATCGTGTCAATTCCTTTCGCCGTGACATCGATGCGCTGAGCAGCAACCTCGTCGTCTTCACCCGCGACCTGCGCAACGCGACCAGCTTTGCCGAGACGACCGGCACAGCCTGGCGGGCGGAGACACGCGATGCGCTGACCACATCGGCGCGCGGCCATTCGGAACGCCTGACCGGCGAGATCGAGACGCTGACCGCGCAACTCGCGGCGATCAAGCCGCGCCTGTCGGTCAAGACCGCCAACGAGCTCCAGTCCGCTTCCGTCAACGGCGATCTGTTCTGGTCGCCGCGCGACATGGTGCGCAACTTCAACCTGATGTCGGTGGCGCAGAAGGTCGATGAGTGGAGCTATCGCGAGATCCGCAACCAGAACGACCTCTTCGCCCAGCCGATGCTGGTCCGCGTCCGCACCGCCATGGATGATGAGCGCCATCTGGCGGACGCCTCCGGCGACAGGCTGCTGCTGTGGGCAAGCGGTATCCTGTTCGCCGCCCTTGCCATCGTCGCCTTCTGGATCTTCCGCCCGATGGAAGTGGCAATCCGCCGCGCCTTTGCCGAATCCGCGGAATCCCTGTTCAAGGCCGAGGCCGCCGACCGTGCCAAGTCGGAATTCCTGGCCAATATGAGCCATGAAATCCGCACGCCGATGAACGGTGTGCTCGGCATGGCTGAACTGCTGGCCAAGACCGATCTGACGGCGCGCCAAAAGACCTTCACCGAGGTCATCGTCAAATCCGGCAATGCACTGCTCACCATCATCAACGACATCCTCGATTTCTCGAAGATCAATGCCGGGCAACTCACCCTCGACCCCGCTCCCTTCCGTCTCTCCGAGGCGGTCGAGGACGTGGCGACGCTGGTATCGGCGCGCGTCGCCGAAAAGAACCTCGAACTGATCGTGCGTGTCGACCCGCGCCTGCCGGCCCATGTCGTCGGCGACGCCGGCCGGTTCCGGCAGATCGTCACCAACCTCCTCGGCAACGCGGTGAAGTTCACCGAAAAGGGTCATGTGCTGATCGATGTCGGCGGCGAGATCGTCAACGACGTGGTTCAGCTCAAGGTTCGCGTCGAGGACACCGGCATCGGCATACCGGCCGAGAAGCTGCAGAACGTGTTCGAGAAGTTCGCCCAGGTCGACGGTTCGTCGACCCGCCGCCACGAGGGCACCGGCCTTGGCCTCGCCATCGCCGCCCGCCTCGTCGACCTGATGGCGGGCAAGATCGGCGTCGAGAGCGAGATCGGCCGCGGCTCGGTGTTCTGGTTCGCGGTGCCGCTGCCGGCGCATCAGGCCGCGGCTCGCGACGAGATCGTGCCGGTCGACGTCACCGGCGCGCGTGTGCTGGTCATCGACGACAATCCGGTCAACCGCGAAATCCTGCTCGAACAGCTCAGAAGCTGGAGCTTCGATTGTGCCGCCGCCGAAAGCGGCGCCGTGGGCCTGGCCTTCCTCGATCGCGCCTTTCAGCTCGGCGCCGCCGTCGACTGCATCATCCTCGACTACCAGATGCCGGGCATGAACGGCGCCGACGTCGCCAGGGCCATTGCTTCCGACAGTAGGCTGTCCTCCATCCCGGTCGTGTTGCTGACCTCGGTCGACCAGGTCGATTTCGGTAAGATGATCATCGACTTCGGCATTGCCGCGCATCTGACCAAGCCGGCACGCTCCGCGATCCTGCTCGGCACCGTCATCTCGGTCGTGCAGAAGGCCCGCTCGCAGGTCGGCAAGGCGCAGTTCGTCCGCGAACCGATCGTGCGGGCTCCCCCGGCGGCGGCACCTGCCTTCACCGTCATCCGCGGCCCGGCGATGCCGGTCGCGGTGGTGCCGGAATCGGCCACGCCGAACGGACCGATCGACATTCTCATTGCCGAGGACAATGACGTGAACCAACTGGTGTTCGGCCAGATCCTCAATGGGCTGGGCCTCAGCTACCGCATCGCCGGCAACGGCCGCACGGCGGTCGAGATGTACCGGGCGCTGCGCCCCAAGCTGATCCTGATGGACGTTTCGATGCCGGAGATGAACGGCTACGAAGCAACCCGCGCCATCCGGGCGATGGAGGTCTCGGCGGGCACCCGCATACCGATCATCGGCGTCACCGCGCATGCGCTGAAGGGCGATCGCGACAAGTGCATCGAAGCCGGAATGGACGATTATCTGCCGAAGCCGGTTTCGCCCGATCGCCTCGGCACCAAGATCGGCACCTGGCTCAGCGAGACGGTGGTGGCGAAGACGGCATAGCCCGCATCCGCCCGATGCGTCGGACGGCTGCGTCCAGACGATAGCGGCGCATCCAGTCGAGGCTCGTGTCGTCGGAGAGCTTTGCAACGCCGGGGCTTACATCCTCGGCGTCGGGTGCTCGGACCCCCAGGGCTTCGCAGATGCCTGGCAATGTCGCAGCGGGGTTCGCGGCAAGACGCTCATAGCCGACCCGCAGCGGGGATATGCCTTGCTCCGCGAACCAAATGTTCCAGGCTGCATCATAGGTCTCGAGTTCCGTGACCTCACGTCTGATCCGCTCGAAATCATATTGGGGTTCCTTCGGTGGTGCGACCCTTTCGATCTCGGTTCCGTCAGGGAGCAATATGCCAAAGCCCGGTTTGCTCTGCTTTGATCAGGGAGACAGCCTGCGCGAGCTTGTCCTCCCGGGAGAGGTGTATGCAGAGAATGCGGCCAAAGGCCTTTTCAAGACGCGCTCTGTCGGATGGCAGCTGCGGGAAAATCTGGTCGAGGATAGCCGAGACCAGCTGCGGGAAAATCTGGTCGAGGATAGCCGAGAGTTCATCCAGATTTTCGCGCATCAAACGAAGGCCGAAGATGCCGGTCCCACCCTTGCCGGCAGCGATCGCCGCATTGAGATAGGCGGCATTGAATTCGAGCTCGCTCATCGTGTCGCGGTCATGCAGCTTCCACTCTTCAGCCCACTCCGACACGTCCTGCCGCCGATAGAATGAGTGGGGCGTGCCGGCCGTCCTCGCGGACTCCAGAAGCTTGCCGAGCAAAGTGCTTCCGGTCCTCGGCGTGCCGCAGATAATGTATCCATTGAACATGTTGCGGCCCATGCTGGTCGTCAAAGGTAGGGCTGCCGCCCCCTGGTGAAGATGGCCGCCGCTATAGCTGAAATCCTTGCTGGATGCGACGTCTTGGCGGCCACCTTCAAATGCCTCTCTCAGACAAGACACCTTGTCGGCGGTGGACAAAACTACCGGTTGCGCACCACCACGCACGCTCCGCCGACGCTTTGCAATTTCTGGCAGATGACATTGGCGGCGGCACGGTCGTCGACACCGATCCTGACCGCATAGATACCGCGCCGGCCGATCGGCGTGCGTACCCGGCTGACCACCGGATCGTGCCCGTCGAGCAGGGCCGGGAACCGGCTTCTTACCCGCAGCCATTGGTTGATCGCGGCACTGCAGCGGAAGTTGCCGGCCACCTGGATGCCCCATGGTTTTATGTTGATCGAGGCCATCGCCACGGTCCGCGACATGATCACCGGCAGCCTGCGGCAGGCGTCGGCAAAATCCGCCTTTGAGTCGAGCGGCTCGATCCTTCCGGCATAAGCCCGGTCGGTGAACTTGTCCGCCGGCTCGCCCATGATGTCGAAGACATAGCTTTCGGTCTCCATCGGCAGGAAGCCGCCGGAGCTGAGCCAGCGCGACACCCGGCTTTCGCCGGCATTGTAGGCGGCCGCCGCCAGACCGAGATTGCCGTAGCCGGTTTTCATTTCGGCGAGATACTTCGCCGACGCCGGGATCGCCTGGTTGATGTCGAAGGAATTGGCCAGCCCGCGCATCTTGGCGGTGCCGGGCATGAACTGGGCGATGCCTTCGGCGCCGACCGGGCTGACGGCGTCGGGATCGAAACGGCTTTCTTTCCAGATCAGCCGGGCGAAGTAATCCCTGGGCAGGCCGTTCTTGTCGGCATGCGCCTGGATCAGGTTGCAGACCTTGTCGATCAGCCTTTGCTTGGCGGATTGCGGCGGATCAGCCTGAACCAGCGTCGACCAACCCAGGGCGCAAAACAGAACCAGCGTAGCCCTGAGGAAACGCCGCATCGCGCGCTACTCTGCCGCGGCCTTGCCGCGACCAAACCGTTGCTCGATATAGTCGGCGACCATTTTCTCGAAATCCGCCGCGATCGACGGCCCGCGCAGCGTCGCCGCCTTCTTGCCGTCGACGAAGACAGGCGCCGTCGGCGTCTCGCCGGTGCCGGGCAGCGAAATGCCGATGTCGGCATGCTTGGACTCGCCCGGACCGTTGACGATGCAACCCATCACCGCGACCTTGAGGTTCTCGACGCCGGGATATTTTTCGCGCCACACCGGCATGTTCTTGCGCAGATCCGCCTGGATGTTCTGGGCGAGTTCCTGGAACACGGTGGAGGTCGTGCGGCCGCAGCCAGGACATGCGGCAACGATCGGCACGAACTGCCTGAACCCCATGGTCTGCAGCAATTCCTGCGATACCTGCACCTCACGTGTGCGGTCGCCATTCGGCTCCGGCGTCAGCGAAATGCGAATGGTGTCGCCAATGCCTTGCTGGAGCAGGATGCCCATGGCGGCCGACGAAGCCACGATGCCTTTCGAACCCATGCCGGCCTCGGTGAGGCCGAGATGCAGCGCATGGTCGGAGCGGGTGGCGAGTTCGGTATAGACGGCGATCAGATCCTGCACGCCGCTGACCTTGGCCGATAGGATGATTTTCTCGCGACCGAGGCCGATCTCCTCCGCCATCTCGGCCGACAGGATCGCCGACTGCACGATCGCCTCGCGCGTCACTTCCTGCGCCGTCATTGGAAAGCCCTGGGCCTGGTTGTCGTCCATCAGCCGGGTCAGCAGTTCCTGATCGAGCGAGCCCCAGTTGACGCCGATGCGCACCGGCTTGTCGTATCTAATCGCCATCTCGACGATATCAGCGAACTGCCGGTCCTTCTTGTCCTTGAAGCCGACATTGCCCGGGTTGATGCGATATTTGGCCAGCGCCTCGGCGCAGGCCGGATGGTCGGCCAAAAGCTTGTGGCCGATATAGTGGAAATCGCCGACCAGCGGCACGTTGATGCCAAGCCGCTGAAGCCGCTCATGAATGCGCGGCACCGCGGCGGCGCTCTCGTCGCGATCGACGGTGATGCGCACGATCTCGGAGCCGGCCCGGTGGAGTGCCGCGACTTGCGCAACGGTCTGGTCGATATCGGCCGTGTCGGTGTTGGTCATCGACTGCACGACAACGGGCGCACCGCCGCCGACGACCACGCCGCCGACATCGACGCCGACCGAGGTGCGGCGAGGGAAAGGAGAGGAAAAATATCCGGTCATGCCGGCAGCCTTTTGTCTCTGGAGCGCCGAACGTCCCCTTGGACGCACAGAGCGCGCCCCGGGCCGATGCGCTAAAGTCCGGGCATGAGGTGGATGAGCAAAGATGGCTTGTCAATGGCGACAGGTCGCTACTGGCCAGAATCGGCCCGCCGCCAAGGACCAGAAACGATCGATGATCTGGCGAAATCTGGCGACGGCCGAAGCGGAAATTAAGCCGGGTGGAAGTCCAGCTCAGGCCGATGGCCCAGCTCTGGAAATCGAAAACTCCCAGGCCGGCGGCAGTGCCGCCGGGAAAAGAGGCCGCGGATGGTGAGCGGCGATGTCAGGAGGGCATCAATGCGTGGTCGGTTTCCCTCTCAGTTTTTCAATCTCGTCCTTGAGTGCCAGCTTGCGTCGCTTGAGATTCACGATTTCGAGGTCGTCGACCGATGGATGGTTCATCGCGTCATCGATTTCACGTTCGATGTCACCGTGTTTCCGCTGCAACTCATCAAGATGGGATGCAAGAGACATGATTGGTTCTCCCTTTCATGGTTTCCTCGATTGCAGCCGTCATGGCGCGTCCACCGCAGGTTCGCTTCTGTGACGGCATAATGACAGTGTGTCACCTTCCGGCAGCGATGTCGAATGATCCGTGGTAGCATTCCACGACAATGTGAAATGTGATATGGGCTGCGCGCCGGTTGCAAAATCCCACCGGCCCCGCCCAATCAGGCCCATTTTTGGGCGCCGCAGACGTGCAGACGGTAGATAATGTCCGATCAGGAACAGGCTGATATCCGGCTCGAATATTCCCGGCTGAAGCAGGAGCACGCCGATTTCGATGCGGCCATCAACGCGATGATCGCCATGGCCTGCGATCCGCTGCAGATCCAGCGCATGAAGAAGAAAAAACTGTTCCTCAAGGACCGGCTGATGGCGCTGGAAGACAAGATCATTCCCGACATCATTGCCTGAGAGAGCATCCGCTCGTTCGCGTCCTAGGCCGCGGTCGAAAGTCTCGCGGCACGATCACGCAGCAGGCCGATGAGCTCGCCGGTCCGCTCCTCGGACGTATCGATGGGGACCACCAGGCACATCGTAGCCTCGACCTTGCCCGGCGCCGAAAAGACCGGCGCGGCTAGGCATTTCGTATAGGCATCGACCAAGCCCGAGGTGACGCAATAGCCGGCAACTCGCGCCTTTGCGATATCGGTGACAAAATCGTCAAGCCGCAGTTTGCGACCATCGGGCAGCACGAGATCGTCGTCCGACACCATGGCTTCGATTTCAGCCCTCTCCAGCCCCGCCAGAAGCAGCCGTCCCGAGGCCGTCCAGGGCAGCGGTATCTGCAAGCCGGTGGCGGAGCTGATGCGGAAAGGCCTGGTGCCCGGGCTCGCGTGGACGATCGTGTAGCGACCGCTCTGCAGCATGCACAGTTCGGAGGTCTCCCCGGTCTCGCGCGACAGATTGTCGACCTCCTGACGCCCTCGTCTGAGGAGGTCGTTGCCCCGCACATAGTCCATTCCATAGAGATAGAGCTTCTTGCCGAAATAGACGCGATTGCCGTCGCCTCCCATTTCCAGCAGGCCTGCGTCGACCAGCGACCGCACCAGCGTGTAGGTCGTCGAACGGGGCGCATTCACCCCTTTGGCAAGGTCGCCAATGCCGATCGCCCGCTGGGTCGTGTGAAGAAAGTCCAGAATCTCGAGCACTCGGTTGAGCCCCTTTTCACGGGAGCTCGAAATTTTCTCGCCGGCTGAAATCGCGGAAACATTGCCATCTTGCATTGTCGATTCCCGGTGTTAATATCTGTCTTGTACAGGATACACTCGTCCCTTGTAAGAGACAAAATCACGGACGCGTGTCTTGCCTGTGCACAAGGGGAACACAACACGAAAGGAGGTCGCCGTGAACGACACATCCGGAAGACGTGATTTTCTGAAATTGGGAATGGCAGGGCTGGCCACGGCCGGCGTGCTGGCAACCGTCGATGCCCAGAAAGCCGCTGCCCAGGCAGCATCCGACAGCCTGCTGCGCACCGTGCTCGATCGCGGCAAGCTGATCGTCGGCACCGGCAGCACCAATGCACCCTGGCACTTCGAAAACGATGCCGGCGAATTGGTCGGCATGGACATCACCATGGGGCGCATTCTCGCCAAGGGCCTTTTCGACGATCCGACCAAGGTCGAATTCGTCATGCAGGATCCGGCTCAGCGCATTCCGAACGTGACCACCAATAAGGTCGACATCACCATCCAGTTCATGACCATGAGCGCCCAACGCTCGCAGCTGGTCAACTTTTCCCGGCCCTATTATGTCGAGGGCGTTGCCCTGCTGAGCCTGCCGACCGCCGAGAACAAGACTTTCGACAAGCTGCTTGCCGGCGGCGCTGCAACGCGCATCTCGATCCTGCAGAATGTCGATGCCGAGGCGCAGGTGCATTCGGTGCTGCCCGAGTGTCAGGTCATGCAGATCGATACCCAGGCCAACGTGCTGCAAGCGCTGGAATCGAAACGCGTCGACGCCGCCGCAGTCGACCTGTCCACGGTGCGCTGGCTCGCCTCGCGCAATCCGGACAAATACTTCGATGCGGGCAAGAGCTGGCTGAGCATGCTTTATGGCGCGGCTCTGCGGCAAGGCGACCTTGACTGGCTGACCTTCGTCAACTCAACCTTCACCATCGCCATGTTCGGCCACGAGAACGCCCTCTACGATGCCGCGTTCAAGGACTATTTCGGACAGGAGCCGCCGGCGCGCCATCCGGGCTTCCCAGCCATTTGACCTGCATCGGGCGGGAGGGTGTATCCAGCGCCCTTCCGCCTCCCTAGAGCAATTCCAGGAAAAGTGTGAAACGGTTTTCCGTCCGGAATTGCGTCAAAACAAAGAGTTAGAGCGGTTTGCCGTTTCCGTGAAACGGTGAACTGGTCTAAGGCCTGCGGCAACCGAGGCGGACGCATGGGCTATGCCCTCAATTTCAATCTGATCTGGCGGCATTTCGACAAGCTGTGGGGCGGCCTGCTGCTCAGTCTCGAACTCGCCGTCATCTCGATCGCCATCGGCATCGTCATCGGCCTTGTCCTGGCGGTCTGGTACGTGTCTGCCGGGCGTGTGGTGCGCACCATCATCGCCGCCTATGTCGAATTCATCCGCAACGTGCCGCTGATCCTGCTCGTCTATCTCGTCTTCTACGGCCTGCCGACGGTGGTCGATATCGCCTACAGCGCGCCGACCTCGTTTGTCGTCACGCTCTCGCTCTACAGCGGCGCCTATCTGGTCGAAGTGTTCCGCTCCGGGCTCGAGGCGGTTCCGCGCGGACAGCTGGACGCCGGCAAGGCGATCGGCCTAACGCCCTGGCAAAGGCTGCTCAACGTGCGCCTGCCGACGATGCTGCGCATCACGCTGCCGGCATTGTCCAATACCTTCATATCGCTGTTCAAGGACACGTCCGTCGCCTCGGTCATCTCGGTGCCGGAACTGACCTACGGCGCCCAGTGGATCAACTTCAACACGTTCCGGATCGTCGAGGTCTATCTCGTGGTCACGGCGATGTACCTGCTTACCGGCTACATACTGCTTTTCGCGCTTCGGCTTGTCGAACGCCGGTTCAGGGCGGCGCGCTGACATGCTCACCCAGATCGCCTATGCCTTGCCATTCCTTGCCCAGGGCTTTGCCCTGACATTGTGGGTATCCCTGCTGGTCGTGGTGTTCTCCCTGATCGCGGGCGTGATCATGGGCGTCGGTCTCGTCTATGGCCCCGTACCGTTGCGATGGGCGGTGCGCATCTTCAGCGATACCATTCGCGGCATACCGATCCTGGTGCTCATCTTCTTTGTCTATTATGGCCTGCCGGCCGTCGGGCTTCATCTGCCGTCCTTCTGGGCCGCCGTGCTGGCGCTGACCTTGTTCAAGACCGCGCAGGTCGTCGAATATCTCAGGGGTGCGGTCGGATCCATTCCGAAGGGGCAGTCCGAAGCGGCAATGGCGATCGGACTGACCTTTCGCCAGCGCCTGGCCTACGTCATCTTCCCGCAGGCGTTCAGGCGCTTCCTGCCGCCCTGGATCAATGGCGTCACCGACGCGGTCAAGGGCAGCGCGCTGGTGTCGCTGCTCGGCATCACCGATCTGATGCAGGCCATCAACCAGGTCATCGGCCGCACCTATGAGGCGATGCCGCTCTACCTCCTCGGCGCGCTCATCTACTTCGCGATCAACTATGCCCTCTCGCTGGCCAGCCGGCGGCTCGAGCGGCGTTTCTCCTTCATTCGGGATTAGCAATGTCCACAGGTTCGAACGACACCCCGGCGCTTCTCGACATCCGCGACGTCTCCAAAGCCTTTGGAACCGTCCAGGTTCTGCGTTCGGTCAGCCTGCGGGTGGCGCGCGGCGAGGTGGTGACGGTCATCGGCCCCTCCGGCAGCGGCAAGACCACGCTGCTGCGCTGCGTCAACTTCCTCGAAAGCTACGACAGCGGCTCGATCCGCATCGACGGCAAGGAGGTCGGCTTTCGCGAAGCCGGAGCCCGCCAGCGCCGCAGCGAACGCGATCTCGCCGCGATGCGGGCCGAGACCGGCATGGTGTTCCAGAGCTTCAACCTCTTTCCGCACCTGACGGCGGCGGGCAACATCATGCTTGGCCTCACCAAGGTGCGCGGCAAGAGCAGTGCGGAGGCCCGCACCATCGCCGAACACTGGCTCGGCCGGGTCGGCCTTGCCCACAAGGCCGACAGTCTGCCCGCCGAACTGTCCGGCGGCCAGCAGCAGCGTGTCGGCATTGCCCGCGCCGTGGCCATGGGGCCGAAGATCCTGCTTCTCGACGAGATAACCTCCGCGCTCGACCCGGAGTTGGTCGGCGAGGTGCTCGAGGTCGTGCGAAGCCTGGCCGAGGACGGCATGACGATGGTGATGGTCACGCACGAAATGGCCTTTGCACGCGATGCCTCGAGCCGCATCATCTTCATGGCCGATGGCGGCGTCAGCGCGGCGGGTCCACCCGCCGAAATCCTGGCGGCGGACACTGACAATGAGCGTCTGCGCACCTTCCTGGCACGTTTCCGCGCATCGCATTTCTAAACGGGACAGCGAGCGCTGTCGCAAGGAGCCTTCTTTCATGACGCCTTATATCCGGCTCGCCGCGTTGGGCCTGACGCTGCCCGAGCCGCCGACCCCGATCGCCAATTTCGTCACCCATGCCGAAAGCGGCCGGCTGATCTTCCTGTCCGGCCAGGGGCCGCTGCGGACCGACGGCACGCTGTTCACCGGCAAGGTGGGAGATGATGTCACCGTCGAAGAGGCTTATGGCCACGCCCGCCTCACCGGCCTCAACCTGCTCGCCGTGATGCACGCAGCCACTGGCGATCTTGGCCGGATCGTGCGCATCGTCAAGCTGCTCGGCTTCGTCAACGCGATACCGACCTTCAGCGACCACCCGAAAGTGGTCAATGGCTGTTCCGATCTGTTCGCCGATGTGTTCGACACCATTGGCGGCCATGCCCGCTCGGCGATCGGCGTCGGCTCCTTGCCTGGAAACATCACCGTCGAAATCGAGGCGGTCGTCGAGATCGCCGCCTGACCCGTAGAAATGGAATCCGAGAGATGAAAACCACTTCCACCGACGGCTCCAACACCACCATCCGCGAACGGCTCGGCCTTCGCCCGATCATCAACGTCTCCGGCACGATGACGGCGCTCGGCGCGTCTATCATCGTGCCTGAAGCGGTCAGCGCCATGGCGGAAATGGCCTCGCAATGGGTGGAGATGGATGATCTGCAGCGTGCCGCAAGCACGATCGTGGCGCGTCTTACCGGCGGCGAGGCCGGTTTCATCACCGCCTGCTGCGCCAGCGGCATCACCATGGCGATCGCCGGCGCGATGACGGGAACCAACCTGCTCGCCATCGAGCGGCTGCCGGACGACACCGAAGGGCTGAAGTCGGAGGTCATCGTCCAGCTCGGCCACATCGTCAACTACGGCGCGCCAATCGACCAGTCGGTCCGGCTGGCCGGCGCAAAGGTCGTGCCGGCTGGCACCGTCAGCGTTACGCAGGATTACCATGTGCGTGAGGCGATCAACGTTCGCACGGCGGCGGGTCTCTACGTCGTCGCCCATCATACCGTGCAATACGGCATGCTCTCATTGGAGGAATTCTGCGAGATCTGCCACGCCAGGGGCGTCCCGGTGATCGTCGACGCGGCCTCCGAATACGATCTGCGCGGCTTCCTCGCGCGCGGCGCCGACATCGTCATCTACAGCGGACATAAATTCCTGAGCGGGCCGACCAGCGGCATCGTCACCGGGCGCAAGGATCTGGTTCGAACCGCCTACTTGCAGAACCGCGGCGTCGCGCGCGCCATGAAGGTCGGCAAGGAAAGCATCGCCGGCACCATGGCCGCACTGGAAGCCTGGGAAAAGCGCGACCATGCCGGCATCCGCCGGCGCGAAGAAGCGGCACTGAACCTGTGGAAGGACACGTCGCAGGGGCTGCCGGGCATCGTCGCGCAGATCATCCCCGACCCCACCGCCAACCCTCTGGATCGGTTGCAGATCTTTGTGTTGCCTGAAAGCCGGTTCACGGCGGCCGGTCTCGCCTCGGCATTGGCGACAGGTTCGCCGCCGATCATCGTGCGCAACCATGAAGTGGAGCGCGGCCATTTCTTCCTCGACCCCTGCAATCTTCATCCCGGTGAGGCCGAGATCGTCGCCGAACGGCTGCGCGCCATACTGACCGCGGCCGACCGGCCCGCCAATGCCATGAAGCCTGCCCGCAAGGATTCGTCCGGTGTCTTGCGCTGGCCGGATTGAAACGCGAGACGGACCGCTGCTTGAAAATGTGCCGGTCGCGATTAGTGCACGCTATCACGCGACCATCGCCCTGACGGATTCCCAACCTACGGCGTCGGCTAGGAAACTGCCGGCGCGCCTCTACGCGACTTAGCCCAGCCGCAACGGCGGCCTTGCGGCTGTTCACCGTCCCGCAAAACAATAACTTTACAAATATTCGTGTTTATGTGAAGTTATGACTATTGAAGGGTCGATCATGATAGCCAATCGCTTCGCCACGCGCCTGAATTCCTTTGCCTCGCGGCCGCTGGCCGAATGGCCGGACCTTACCGGCAAGCCGTCGCTGCTGCAGATGGCGGCGCGCGCTGCCAAGGTAGCTGGATTGACCGACCTCGATCTGAATTACCCCGACCATGTCGGCGAAAAGCCTGCTGAAATCGCCCGCAGACTCGGCGACCTCGGCCTTTCCATCAATGGCTTTGCCATGCGTTACTACTCCAACCCGGCCTTCAAGCTCGGCGCCTTCACCAATCCGGACCCGGCGGTGCGCCGTGAAGCAATCGACCTGACCAAATCCGGCATCGACGCCGTGCGTGAAGCCGGCGCCAGCCTGATGACGCTTTGGCTCGGCCAGGATGGCTTCGACTACGTCTTCCAGGCCGACTATTCGACGCTCTGGCAACACGAAATCGATGGGATTCGTGAAGTTGCCGCGCATGATCCCGACTGCCAGATCAGCTTGGAATACAAGCCCAACGAGCCGCGCTCCTACAGCCTGATGCCGGACGCGGCGACGACCTTGCTGGCGATCCGCGATGTCGGCCTGCCCAATCTCGGCGTCACGCTTGATTTCGCCCATGTGCTCTATGCCGACGAACAGCCGGCCTTCGCCGCGGCCCTGGTGGCGCGCCACAGCAAGCTGCTCGGCGTGCATCTCAACGACGGCTACGCCAAGCGCGATGATGGCCTGATGGTCGGCGCGGTGCACACGCTGCAGACCATCGAGCTGCTCAGGCAGATCCGCCGCGACGGTTACGCCGGGGCCATCTATTTCGACACGTTCCCCGACATGACCGGGCTCGATCCGGTTCGCGAGTGCGAAGTCAACATCGCCACCGTCAAGCGCATGCTGCGCGTCGTTGACCGGCTGGAGCAGGACAATCGCCTGTCCGCCGCCATGGACAGCCAGGACGCGGTGACATCGCAGGCCATCATCCAGGAAATCATGCTCGGGCCGGATAGCTGAAGCCTCGGCCGGGCCATCACCGTTTTCAACAAGGGAGGAATACAATGAAACTTCTGCTTGCCACCGCTACCGCCGCACTGATGGCGCTGTCCATCGGCTCGGCCTTTTCAACAGATCTCGCGCCGCTGAATTCCGATACGGAAAAGGACCGCATCGATTGGTCGCAGGTCGAGGCCAAGTTCGGCGCTTTCCCCAAACTGCCCGAAGGCACCAAGGCGGGTGCCGTCTCCAAGACGCTAACCAACGAATACTGGCGCTCGCTGGGCGAGGGTTACAAAGCGTTCGGCGACAAAGTCGGCGTTCCCGTCGTCTACCAGGCGGCGCAGAGCGAGGGCGACCAGCTCGGCCAGCTGACCATCGCCGAAGGCCTTGTGACGCAGGGCTACAACGTGCTGCTCGTCTCGCCGCAGACCGACGCCAATCTGCAGCCGATCATGGAGCAGGCCAAGGCCGCCAATGTGCCGGTGGTCAACGTCAACGATGCGGTCATCCCGCAGTCCGAGCACTATGTCGGCAATGTCCAGCGCGACAATGGCGTGCGCGTCGCCAAATGGTTCATCAAGAACCGTCCGGATGGCGGCAAGGTCGCCATCGTCGAAGGCCAGGCCGGCGTCTATGCCGCCGTGCAGCGCACCGACGGCTTCAAGTCCACCATCTCAGAAGGGGGCAAGTTCGAGGTCGTCGCCAGTGTTCCCGGCAACTGGGACCGCCAGACCTCCTATGACGCGGCCACCAACATCCTGCAGCAGCACCCCGACCTGATCGGCTTCTATGCTAACAATGACGGCATGGCGCTGGGCATTGTCGAGGCGGTCAAGGCTGCCGGCCTGCAGGACAAGGTTGCCGTGTTCGGCACTGACGGCATTTCCGACGCCTATGCCTCGATCCGCGCCGGCGAATTGACCGGCACGGTCGATAGCTTCCCAGTGCTGACCGGCGAAGTGGCCCTGGAAACGGCGCTGCGACTGGTGGCCGGACAAAAGCTGCCGCGCGTCGTCGCCACGCCGCAGGCACTGATCACCAAGGACAATGCCGACCGCTATTCCGGCACCGGCGCGCGCAAGGCGCTGCTCGAGGATGCCGCCGCGGGCCAGTAAGGCCAATCGACGAGTGCCGGCCAGGGCAATTCGCTCCCGGCCGGCACCATTGCCCGGAAAGAGAACCCAATGTCACCCCGGCTGCAATTCCAGGGAATTTCCAAGCTGTTTCCGGCGGTGCGGGCGCTCAACGACGTGTCGTTCTCGATCAGCGCCGGTGAAATCCACGGTCTGCTCGGCGAGAACGGCGCCGGCAAGTCGACGCTGCTGCGCATCCTGTCGGGCGTCTACAGACCGACGGCGGGAAGCGTCCTTATCGACGGCAAGCCGGTGACGCTTGCCAATCCGGTCGCGGCGCGCGCCGCGGGCATCGCCATGATCCATCAGGAATTGCAGCAGGTGCCGCGGCTCAGCGTCGCGCAGAACATGTTTCTCGGCCATCCGCTGACGCGCGGCGGTATCTTCGTCGCCCGGGGAGAGCAGGAACGCCGCGCTGCCGAGGCTCTTGCAGCCCTTGATCCGTCCATCGACCCAGCCGCTCCTCTCGGAACCCTGAAGGTGGCGCAGCGCCAGATCGTCGAGATCGCCCGCGCGCTGCTCGATCGCGCCCGCATCGTCGCCATGGACGAGCCGACATCGAGCCTGACGCCGAGCGAATTCGAACGGCTGGCGCAAGTCATCACCGGCCTCGCTCGAGACGGCGTCGCCATCGTCTACGTCTCGCACAAGCTGGACGAGGTGTTCGGCATCTGCCGGCGCGCCACCATCATGCGCGACGGCGTGGTCATCGATACCGTCGACCTGAAAGGCCTGTCGGAAAAGGCGGTCGTGGCGATGATGGTCGGCCGCGAACTGGCGCAGGAACAGCATAACTCCCATGCCTCCGACGAGGTCATGCTGAGCGCGCGTGGCCTCTCCTCGGCAACGAAGGTGCGCAACGTGTCGTTCGATCTGCATCGCGGCGAAGTGCTGGGCATCGCCGGCCTCGTCGGTTCCGGCCGCACTGAATTGCTGCGCCTTCTGGCAGGGGCGGATCGAGCCATCGCAGGTACGATCGCAATCGATGGCAAGGCGACCCGATTTTCAAGCCCGCGCGATGCGATTGCCGCCGGCATCGGCCTGGTGCCGGAAGAGCGCAAGCGTGAGGGCATCGTGCCGCTGCGCTCGATCACCAGCAACATGGCGCTGGCCTCGATGGGCGTATTCGCGCCGCGCGGCGTCATCGATCACGCCAGGTTGAAACAGGTGGCGGCCGACAAGATGGGCCGCGTCAACCTGCGCCCATTCCTGCTCGACCGGCCGATCCGCCTGTTCAGCGGCGGCAACCAGCAGAAGGCGATCATCGGCCGCTGGCTGGCAGCGGGAACGCGCATCCTTTTGTTCGACGAGCCGACGCGCGGCATCGATGTCGGCGCCAAGGCGGAGATCTATCATCTGATTGAGGAGCTCGCCGCCGAAGGCCATGCGGTGATCGTCGTCTCCTCCGAGCTGCCCGAGGTGATCCGGCTCGCCGACCGCGTGCTGGTGATGCGCGACGGCACCATCGCGGCCGAACTCCACAGGGACGATATCAGCGAACAGGCGATCGCGGCACACGCCATCCCCCAGACGCAAACGCCGGCCGCACAGCAGGCAAGACAGTAGGTGACGGATATGTCGGATACCATTCTGGTGCGGCCACGGGCCGAATTCCTGCGCGGTGTTTCCATGCGCGATGCCGGCACGCTGATCGGCCTTGTCGTGATTCTCGCTGTCTTCGGCGCGCTGGTGCCGGGCTTCTTTGCCGAGCGCAACCTGATCAACATCCTGCAGCAGTCGAGCATCAATGCCTGCCTGGCGCTGGGCATGACGCTGGTCATCATCTCCGGCGGCATCGACCTGTCTGTCGGACCGACGGCGGCACTCTCGGCCGTCATCTCGGCCTCGATGATGGTCGCCGGCGTGCCGTTTCCGCTCGCCATCGCCGCCGGCTTCGCCATTGGTCTCGCCTGCGGCCTCGTCAACGGCATCCTCGTCGCCTATGTCGGGCTGCAGCCCTTTATCGTCACATTGGGAACGCTCAGCACCTACCGGGCGCTGGCGCTGATCTACACCGGCGGCAATCCGGTGCTCGGCCTGCCGGCAAGCTTTCGCGCCGTCTTCAACGGCTCGCTGTTCGGGCTGCCGCTGGCGGTTATCATCGTGGCCTTCGTGGCTGTCGTCGCCTGGGTCGTCTTGAAGAAGACGCCGTTCGGCGAATATCTGCTCGCCGTCGGCGGCAATGAGGAGGCTGCCTACATTGCCGGCGTGCCGATCGCCCGCACAAAGATCGCCGCCTACATGATCTCCGGCCTGCTGGCAGCCCTTGCCGCGCAGATCCTGATCGGCCGGCTCGGTGCCGCCGAGCCCATCCTCGGCAATCTCTGGGAACTCGACGCTATCGCAGCTGCCGCCATCGGCGGCGCCTCGCTGATGGGCGGCAAGGGCAGTGTCGTCGGCACCATACTGGGCGCCGTCATCCTCGGCGCCATGCGCAACGGTTTGACGCTGATGAACGTGCAGTCCTTCTATCAGCTTCTGGCAACTGGTCTTATAATCCTCGCCGCGATGCTTATCGATCGCGTGACGAGGGGGCGTGGATGACCTTGAGCGGGCTGGACCTGAAGGCGGTAGGACCGCGCATCCGCATGATGATGCCGCATCTCACCCCGCTGGAGGCGAAGGTGGTGGAAACCGTCTTTGGCCGGCGCGGTTTTGACGAGAGCATCCCGCTGAAGCAGATTGCCGAGGAGGCCGGCGTATCCGAGGCGATGGTGGTCAAGATCGCCAAGAAGCTAGGCTTTTCCGGCTATCGCGATTTCCGCACCGCCGTCTATGAATACAGCCGCCTGCCGACCGCCGAGATGCATCAGGAACTATCATCCGACGACAGTTCGGCCGAGATCGTGCAAAAAGTGTTCCGCACTTCCATCCAGGCACTGGAGGAGACACTGGCGATCCTCGACATCGAGGATTTCGACCGCGCCGCCGATCTTCTCTACCGTGCGAAGAACCGGGATTTCTATGGCGTCGGCGGCTCGGCGCAGATCGCGCGCGACGTCTCCCACAAATTCCTGCGCATCGGCATCCGCGCATCCGTCTACGACGATTCGCATATGATGCTGATGTCGGCCTCGCTGCTCGGCGGCGATGATATCGCCGTCGGCTTCTCACATTCGGGCAACACCTCTGCCGTCATCGACGCCATTCAGCTGGCCCGCAAGAACGGTGCGCGCACGCTGGCCATCACCAATTACGACAACTCGCCGCTGGCCGCCGTTGCCGACATCGTGCTGTGCTCGACCGCGCAGGGCTCGCCGCTGATGGGCGAGAACGCGGCGGCGCGCATTGCCCAGCTCAACATCCTCGACGCGCTGTTCGTCGCCGTGGCGCAGCGCGACTACCAGGCGGCGGAGCGCAACCTCGGCCGCACCATGTCGGCGGTGGCATCGAAGCGAAAAGACCGGGGCTCATGACGACACCGCCGCTGGTCACCGTGTTCGGCAGCCTGCACTACGACATCATGGTCGACGCGCCCGACCGCCCGCGCAAGGGCGAGACGGTGACCGGCCATGCCTGGCACCCGAAATGCGGCGGCAAGGGCGGCAACCAGGCCGTCTCTGCGGCAAGGGCCGGTGTGCGCGCGGCGATGATCGGCGCGGTCGGTGACGATGATTTCGGGCGGGCGTTGCTGGCCAATCTCGATCGCGCCAGCGTCGATCGCCGCTTCGTGCGGGTGGCCGCTGGCGCCGGCTCCGGAATGAGCGTGGCGATCTTCGACCAGGGCGGCGACTATGGCGCGGTGATCGTCTCGGGCAGCAATCTCACTCTGGGCGATGCCGACATTGCCGCCGCTTCTGAAATGATGTCCCAAACGGCGGTGCTCCTGCTGCAGAACGAAGTGCCGGAAGCGGCCAACATCGCCGCCGCGCGCGTGGTGAAGGCGCAGGGCGGCCGCGTCGTGCTCAACGCGGCTCCGGCGCGCAAACTCTCCGGCGATTTGATCGCGATGGTCGACATATTGGTGGTCAACGCCATCGAGGCGGAGTTCCTGGCCAGTACGGCGGTGGTCGAGACGCTTGACGGGGCCTCGCAAGCCGCACGGCTGCTGGCCGATCTTTGCTCAGTCGCGATCGTGACGGCGGGCGGCGAAGGCGTCGCCTGTTGCGATCGGGCCGGCGAGGCCTTCGCGCTGCCTGCCATCCCGGTCAAGGTCGTCAGCACGCATGGCGCCGGCGACGAATTCGTCGGTGCGCTGGCTGCGGGGCTTGCCCGTGGACGGACCCCGCGAGCGGCCGTCACCGCCGCCAACGCGGCTTCGGCCTTGCTGGTCTCGACACCCGAGGCCGAGCGCGACGGCATCTGACTGGCTGGTTTCCACCTTGCCGAACCGCCGCGGCGGCCGCCTATCCTTGCGGCTTGGCGCGAATTCCGCTAAGGCGCGCCTTTGTCGCCGGGGAACACGGACTTGGACGATCAACGCGCCGATGTCGCCATCATCATGGGCAGCCAGTCCGACTGGGCGACGATGCGCCTTGCGGCCGAAACGCTGGAAGCCCTGGGCATTTCGCACAAGCGGCTGATCGTCTCCGCGCATCGCACACCCGACCGGCTCTATGATTTCGCCAAGGGCGCCAAGGCGGCCGGCTACAAGGTGATCATCGCCGGCGCCGGCGGTGCCGCGCACCTGCCCGGCATGACGGCGGCGATGACGCCGCTGCCGGTGTTCGGCGTACCGGTGGAATCGAAGGCGCTTTCCGGGCAGGATTCGCTGCTCTCCATCGTCCAGATGCCCGCCGGGATTCCGGTGGGGACGCTGGCCATAGGCAAGGCCGGTGCCACCAACGCAGCCCTTCTGGCCGCTGCCGTGCTGGCGCTGAACGATGACAAGCTCGCCGTCCGTCTGGATGTCTGGCGCGCCGCGCAGACCGCCAAGGTCGCGACCGAACCGACGGACACGCCGTGAGCCTGCCCGCCGGATCGACCATCGGCATCATTGGCGGCGGCCAGCTCGGCCGCATGCTGGCTGTTGCCGCCTCCCGCCTCGGCTACCGCACGGTGGTGCTGGAGACGCAAGCCGATAGCCCGGCGGCGCAGGTCGCCAACCGGCAGATAACAGGTGCCTATGACGACCAGGCTGCACTTGCGGAACTGGCCGCGTCGAGTTCCGTCGTCACCTACGAGTTCGAGAACGTGCCGGTCGCGGCGGCCAGCGCGCTGGCCGCCAAGGTTCCGGTCTATCCGCCGGCGCACGCGCTGGAAGTAGCGCAGGACCGGGTGGGCGAAAAAACATTCCTCAACGGCATCGGCATTGCCACTGCGGATTTTCACGCCGTCGACAATGATGACGAACTGACGGCAGCGCTGAAAGCGTTCGACGGCAGCGGCATCCTGAAGACCCGCCGCATGGGCTATGACGGCAAGGGCCAGCGCGTCTTCCGCAACATGGAAACGGGTGGTTTCGCCGGCACCTGCGAGGCAATGGGCAATGTGCCGCTGATCCTGGAGTCCTTCGTGCCGTTCGAGCGCGAGATTTCGGTGATCGCGGCGCGTGGGCTGGACGGCGAGGTCGTCGCCTACGATCCGGCCGAGAATATCCACCGCAACGGCATTCTCCACACATCGACCTTGCCGGCCGCCATTATGCCCGAAACCGCGGAAGCGGCACGAATGGCGGCATCGAAGATCCTGTCGGCGCTGAACTATGTCGGCGTCATCGGCGTCGAGTTCTTCGTGCTCGCCGACGGCTCGCTGCTGGCCAACGAAATCGCGCCGCGTGTGCACAATTCCGGCCATTGGACGGAAGCAGCCTGCATCGTTTCGCAGTTCGAACAGCACATCCGCGCCGTTGCCGGCCTGCCGCTGGGGAATCCCCACCGTCATTCCGATTGCGTGATGGAGAACCTGATCGGCGACGATGTGCTGCGTGTTCCGGCCCTGCTCGCCGAGCCGGACCTGATGCTGCACCTCTATGGCAAGGCCGAGGCACGCCCCGGCCGCAAGATGGGCCATTTCACCCGGATCAGCCGTCGCGCCTAACTCCCGAAACAGGCCTACTGCACGTCGTCGCTCTCGTCTTCGTCGGGGCTGGCGCAACTGGCATCGCCTTCCTCGCAATTGGCGGCGGCAGCGAACTGCTCGATGCGATCATTGGTCAGCCTGGCCAGGCATTGCGAAACTTCCATCGGATGGATCGAACCGCCCGCGCTGGCCGCGGTGGAATGCGCGCACTCTGCATCGCGAAAAGCGATCCAGGCGCGTTGCGCCACCTGCAGCAGTCTCTTGTCGTCGGCGTCATCCGCGCTGATGAGGTCTTGGTAGGCCTTGTTGAGCCTGGAGTCGGCTTCCTGGTAATCCTCCCCGGCGCAGATGTTCGTCATCTGCTGGCTGTCGTCACCGCGATCGCATTCCTGCGCGCGGGCAACCGAAGCTCCCGCCAGCACGAGAATGCAGGCAGACAGGAAAATTCGGCGCATATCCATCCCCAAATCACTTCATGATGGCCGCATCATCCCAGCCGGCTGGAGCCCGCGCAATGCCGCAAGGCGGACATGGCGGATATTTGATGATATGGAGAGACGGAGCACGCTTGCGGTTGACACGGACAAGGCTCCTCGTTTATGAGCCACCCACAGTTCAAAGGCGCGTCTTCTGGCGCGCCTTAAAATTTCGACCCAGACCGGGTCCACACCGACAGGCAAGACCATGAAGATCAAGAATTCGCTCAAGGCGCTGAAGGCGCGTCACCGCGACAACCAGCTGGTTCGCCGCAAGGGCCGCGTCTACATCATCAACAAGACCGCCCCGCGCTACAAGGCACGCCAGGGCTGAGTTTTCGGGCTGGAGGCATCGCCTCCGCCAGTTGATGCTTGTCGCCGGCCTGCCGGCCTTCTCACGCTAAAATCACTTTGACGTTCCGCCACCCGGGGCTAGAGTCCCGCGATGCGGATTCTTTTTGCATTTTTGACGTCTCTGCTTGTTTCCGGCGCCATTTATGGCCCGGCACGGGCGGATGATGCTGTCGCGCCGCCAGCCACCCAGGACGCGCCGCCGGTCGCAACGACGAAGCAGGCCCGTCTCGACCAGCTGTTCAACGACCTGAAGCGCGAGCGCAACGAAAAGGCGGCCGAGCGCATTGCCGGCGAAATCTGGAATGAGTGGTCGCAATCCGGCAGCGCCTCGATCGATCTGATGATGCAGTGGTCGCAGAAGGCTGTCGAAGGCCAGAAGTTCGACGTCGCGCTCGATTTCCTCGACCAGGTGGTGACCTTGCAGCCGACCTATGCCGAAGGCTGGAACCGGCGCGCCACCGTGCATTTCATGATGAAAAACTACGGCAAGTCGATGTCCGACATCGACCATACGCTGCAGCTCGAGCCGCGCCATTTCGGCGCGCTGTCCGGCTTGGCGCAGATCATGGCGCTGACCGGCCACAAGCAATCGGCACTCGAGGCCTGGCAGAAAGTGCTGGCCATCTATCCGATGATGCGCAGCGCCCAGGACCAGGTCGGCACGCTTTCGGAAGAGCTTGCCGGAGAAGGCATTTAAGGGAGTAGGCAGTAGGGATTAGGCAGTAGGTGAGATCGCGTTGCGTACATTCCTACTGCCTACTGCCTACTGCCTATTCCCTATTCCCTATTTGCTACTCCACAACTTATCCCCCTCCACCCCCGCATCTCCATGAACCTGATCTACGCCGCTCTTGCCTTCCTGATGACGCTTGCCTTCGGCTTTGTCGGCGTCACCCGCGCCGGTTCATGGCTGATCGAACGCGGCAATCCGTCGATTGGTGAATTCGCCGACATCGATGGCGCCCGCATCCACTATGTCCATATTCCAGGGTCCGTGAACGCCGAGTTGCCGCCGATCGTCTTCATCCACGGCGCTAGCGCCAATCTCAGGGATCAGATGCTGCCGCTGCGGCCATTGCTCGAAGGTCGCGCCGAAATGCTGTTCTTCGACCGACCAGGCCACGGCTGGTCGGGTCGTGGTCCCGGCAACAACGAGGACCCGTCGGCTCAGGCCAACACCATCGCCGCGTTGATGGACCGTCTGGGCATCAGGAAGGCTGTTATCGTCGGTCATTCCTTCGGTGGTGTGGTGACATCGACTTTCGGCCGCGAGCATTCCGACAGGACGCTTGGCCTGGTCTTTCTCGCGCCGGCAACTCATCCGTGGCCGGGCGGCGCAACCTCCTGGTACTACCATCTGACGACCATTCCGGTGATCGGCTGGCTGTTTTCCGAGACGCTGACCTATCCGACGGGAAGGCTGCGGATGGAAGACGCCACGACCTGCGTCTTCTCGCCCAACAAGGTGCCGGACAACTATCTCGCCGCGGCCTCTATCCCGTTGGTACTGCGACCATCGGCCTTTCGTGCCAACGCCGCCGATGTCGCCGGGCTCTATCGCTACGCCCTTGGCGCCGCACCGCACTACAACCAGATCAAGGCGCCAACCGTGGTCATTTCGGGCGATCGCGACAAAGTCGTCTATGCGGAGATTCACTCGATCGGCCTCGCCCGCGACATTGCCGGCGCCGAACTCATCTGGGTGCACAATCTCGGCCACAAGCCGGACTGGATCGCGCCCGACCTGGCCGTCGGCGCCATCGAGAAGGTCGCCGGCAAGAACATCGACCTGCAGGCGATTGCGAAGGCTGTGGAAGCGCGCGTCGCCGGCGACGCTTACGGCGCCGGCGGATGTGCTGATATCAAGGCGCCGCAGGCCGAACTCGCGCCGACCTGATCACGCCTAACGGTTCGGACGGTCGATCTAACGGCTCGTCTGCACGTCCGATCCGACATAGGCGATGCGCAGCATATTGGTCGAGCCCGGCGTCCTCAGCGGCACGCCGGCGGTGATGATGACGCGGTCGCCGGGCTTGCCGAAGCCTTCCTCGAAGGCGATGCGACAGGCGCGGTCGACCATGTCGTCAAGATCGATTGCGTCGGGTGAGACGACGCAATGCGTGCCCCATAGCAGCGACAGCCGCCGCGCCGTGTTGACGATCGGCGACAGCGCGATGATCGGCACTTGCGGACGTTCGCGGGCGGCGCGCAGGCCCGTGGTGCCGGACGCCGTGTAGGTGATGATCGCCGACAGTTTCAGCGTCTCGGCGATCTCGCGGGCGGCCAGCGAAATGGCGTCGGCGCCGGTCGCTTCCGGCTCGGAACGCTGGGCGTTGATGATGCCGGCATAGGTCGGATCGGTTTCAACCTTGGTGGCGATACGGTTCATCATCGCCACGGCTTCGACGGGATAGGCGCCCGCCGCCGATTCCGCCGACAGCATGATGGCATCGGCGCCTTCGAAGACGGCGATCGAAACATCCGACACCTCGGCACGGGTCGGCACCGGTGCTGTGATCATAGATTCCAGCATCTGCGTGGCTACCACCACCGGCTTGCCGGCGCGGCGAGCCGCGCGCGTGATCTGCTTCTGGATGCCGGGCACCGCCTCGAGCGGCATCTCGACGCCGAGATCACCGCGGGCGACCATCAGCGCGTCGGACAGCTCGATGATTTCGGCCAGCCGGGCGACGGCTTGCGGCTTTTCGATCTTGGCCATGATCAGCGCCCGGCCGCGCGCGATCTTGCGCGCCTCGGCAAGATCCTCCGGCCGCTGCACGAAGGACAGCGCGACCCAGTCTACGCCCGTGGCCAGCACGGCATCGAGATCCTTGCGGTCCTTCTCGGTGAGCGCGCCGACCGGCAGGTCGGTGTCGGGCAGGCTGACGCCCTTCTTGTCGGAGATCGTGGTGCCGGCGACGACGGTGCAGACGATCGACTTGCCGTCGCTTCTCACCGCCTTCAGCTCGAGCTTGCCGTCGTCGATCAGCAGGCGATGGCCGGCCTCGACCGAGGTCAGGATTTCGGGATGCGGCAGATAGACCCTGGTCGAGGTGCCGGGCTCGGGATTGTCGTCGAGCGTGAAGGTCTGGCCGACAGTCAGCACTTCCTTGCCATTGGCGAACTTGCCGACGCGCAGTTTTGGTCCTTGCAGATCGGCCAGGATGCCGATCGGCCGGCCGACCGCTTCCTCGACAGTGCGGATGCGTCCGACCAGCGTGCGCATCAGCTCGTGATCGGTGTGGCTCATATTGATGCGGAACACATCGGCGCCAGCTTCGAACAGTTTCTTCAGCATCTCCTCCGACGAGGAGGCCGGACCGATAGTGGCTAGGATCTTGACCTTGCGGCTACGTCTCATTGACTGTTTGTTCCCGGGGCGGCTGGAGCGCCTCCCGTTGTGGACTCATCGGTCAGCTGGACCATCCAGCTTGCCTGTTCGCCCGTGTCATATTCCTGGAATCCGGCGCGCTGGAAGCCCCGGGCGACGCAGTCGGTTACGCCGGCGATCTTGAACTCTTTTTCAGCCACGCACATGTTGATCGGGCCGTCCCAGCGTCCGCCGCGCTCGGCGTCTTCTGCATAAAGATAGTAAAACCTTGATGACAGCGGCCCTTCGATCAGCGTCTTGCAGCTCGATCCCTCGATGTGCCACCAGCCCTCGGTGATCCAGCCGGCCTTGGCGCGATAGCCGATACCGACACCGACCAGGTTCTGCGTGGCGTTGCAGACTCGGAAATCGGCACGCGCCGGCGAGGCCATGACCACCGCCGACAGGCCGACGGCAAGGATCAGGAGCGGCATGGCAAAGGCAGAGCGCATGCGCTGCCTGCCAGCGGAACTCATCCGAAAACCCCTCAAGAACCACATCAGCATCTCTCTGCGCCCCTTTTCGGAAAAGTCCGGGCGCATGTCAACGCACCGTTTTGTTCAATTCCAATCGATTTAGAAGGCTCCGGCGCACGATTCGCCGAGCTCCGCCAGATTTCCCGGGAAACCTTGGCCAAACAACGGCATTGCGCAAGCGTCGTCTTCGTGGAATGACGATAGCACCCTCCCCGGAAGCCAGCGAACAGACCATTTCCCGCCAATGACCCGATCCACAGTTTTCGCGCCTTTCGACGTTGTCGAAGGCGACCGCAAGCGAGGCATCGTGCTCTTGTGCGACCATGCCCGCCGCGACCTACCCGACGATTATGGCAGGCTCGGCCTGCCGGCGGCGGAGTTCGACCGCCACATCGCCTACGACATCGGGGTCGAAACGGTAACGCGCGAACTGGCCGCCTTGCTCGGCGTACCGGCGGTGCTCGCCAATTTTTCGCGGCTGCTGATCGATCCCAATCGCGGCGAGGACGATCCGACGCTTATTCGCCAGCTTTATGACGGCACCGTCGTGCCCGGGAATTACCCCATCGCTCCCGAGGAGCGTGAAAGGCGGCTCGATGGCTTCTACCGGCCCTATCACGACGCTGTCGGCGCCATGATAGCCTCGGTCGCACGGGCTTCCGCGTGGACGCCCTTCATCTTCTCCGTGCATTCCTTCACGCCTGTCATGCAAGGCATACAGCGTCCCTGGCATGTTGGTATCCTGTGGGACCGGGACGACCGGGTGGCACGGCCGCTGATCGACATGCTGGCCGAGGACAAGAGCCTGGCCGTCGGCGACAACGAACCTTACGACGGCGCGCTGCGCGGCGACACCATGTACAAGCACGCCATCGTCAACGGTTTTGCTCATGCGCTGATCGAGATCCGCCAGGATCTGATAGCAGACCAGAAAGGCGCTCTGGCATGGGCCGAACGGTTGGCGCCGATCGTTGACGCGATCAACCGTCGTCCCGATATACATGTCGTCAAGCAATTCGGCTCCCGCACCGGGCCGCTGTAAGGAGGTTTCGATGACCGAACTCAGCGACGAACAGCAACGCGATTTCGAGGCCGCCGCCTTTCGCCGGCTGGTCGGGCATCTGCGCGAGCGCAACGACGTGCAGAACATCGACCTGATGAACCTCGCCGGCTTCTGCCGCAACTGCCTGTCGAACTGGTACCGCGAGGCGGCCAATGCGGAGGGCGTCGACCTGAGCAAGGACCAGTCGCGCGAGATCGTCTACGGCATGCCTTACGCGCAATGGCAGGCACTCAACCAGACCGAGGCCTCCGACGCCAAGAAGGCCGAATTCGAGGCAAGGCGTCCCAAGGACCACTAAGCCCGCTTTGGCCCAAGCGCTTTCGAAATAGAGCGCTTGACTGAAAATTGAATCGATCTAATTTGCCGCGCGAAGCCATTTTCTGACCGGATTCGCCTTATGAACGCGTCAAACGCCATGCAGACTGCCATTCGCGGACGATGGGC
Organism: Mesorhizobium sp. M1338; assembly: GCF_040318045.1. Taxonomy (NCBI): domain Bacteria; kingdom Pseudomonadati; phylum Pseudomonadota; class Alphaproteobacteria; order Hyphomicrobiales; family Phyllobacteriaceae; genus Mesorhizobium; species Mesorhizobium sp. M1338. The sequence goes on from NZ_JAMYLL010000003.1 coordinate 106,952, forward strand.
CGTCGCGGCCATTTTCCTCGCCAACGGCTTTCTGACCGGCAGCTGGGCGCCGCAGATCCCGGTGTTCCTGACCCGGCTCGACATCTCGAAGTTCACGCTCGGCCTGCTGATCCTGCTGTTTGGCGCCGGCGCCGTCACCGCCATGACCTGGTGCGGCCATTTGATCTCCAGGCATGGTTCGCGCACCGTGCTGCGCTGGTTCGGCCTTTGCGGCAGCCTCGGCCTGCTGGTCGTGGCGCTGGCGCCTAATGTGCCGCTGGCGGCCATCGCCATGTTCATCTTCGGCGGCTCGATCGGCGGCATGGATGTCGCCATGAACGCCAATGCGGTGGTGGTCGAACGGCGGCTCTCCCGCGCCATCATGTCGTCCTCGCATGGCTTCTGGAGCCTCGGCGGTTTCGCCGGCGGCGGCCTCGGCGGCTTTGCCATTCAGACCTACGGCCATCTCGCCCACGCGGCGGTGGTCACCGCTCTCGCCCTCGCGGTGATCGCGGTGGCGGTTCGCCATCTGGTCGGCGAGGATAGGCCGCGGGCGGCCGAGCATCACAAATTCACGCTGCCGGCAAACCCGCTGGTTTATCTGGTCGGCCTGATGGCGCTGCTGACGATGATCTCCGAAGGCGCGGTGCTCGACTGGGCGGCGCTGTATCTCAGGCAGGAACTCGGCGCCGACCTTGCCATCGCCGGCCTCGCTTACGCTGCCTTTTCCGGTGTCATGGCGATCATGCGCTTCTTCGGCGACGGCGTCCGCAATCGCTTCGGCGCGGTCGCGACCCTACGCGGCTCGGCGGTTGTCGCGGCCGCCGGCATGCTGATCGCCGGGCTGTCGCCCTCGCCCTGGCTCGCAATCGCCGCCTTTGCCCTGTGCGGCTTCGGCATCGCCAACATGGTGCCGATCATCTTCTCGGCCGGCGGCAACCAGGAAGGCATGTCGTCGGGCATCGGAATGAGCGTCGTCACCACGATGGGCTATTCCGGCATATTGGTGGCGCCCTCGGCGATCGGCTTCGTTGCCGAGCATTCCAGCTTCGGCCCGATCTTCGTCGCCATGTCGGGGTTGCTGATCGTCGTTCTGCTGATGGCCGGCCTTGCTCACCGCGCGGAGTTCGCCGCCGCGCCGGCCGAATAGCGCTGCAGTTCCTCGTAGAGGAAATCCGCGACGCGGCGGATGCGCACGCTGGTGCGCACGTCGCGATGCATGGCCAGCCACACTGGTAAGACAGGCAGTGGCAGGCCAGGCAGCAGCTTCTCCACCGATGGATCACGGTCGACCAGCGGCTCCTGGCCGAGACCGACGCCGTTTCCCGCCCGCACCGCCTCCCACAAAACGATCTGGTTGTCGGCCCTGAAGCGGAAACTGCTCCGGGTGACAGGGATGCCATACTGGGTAAAGCCTCTAATGATGTCGTCGCTGCGGTCGAAGCCGACCAAATCGTGGTCGACAAGGTCGGCAGGCTCCAGCGGCCGGCCGCGCCGGTCGAGATAGGATTTGGCCGCGCAGGCGCAAAGCGGAATATCGCAGACCTTACGCGCCGTCAGCTCGTTCTGCGCCGGCTTGACCATACGGATGGCGATATCGGCATCGCGGCGCAACAGGTTTTCGACTTGATTCGAGGCAACGATCTCGACCTCGATACCCGGCTCCTCGAGCCCAAGCCGCGCCATCATGGCCGGCAGCACATAGGCAGCCACCACTTCGCTGGCGGCGATGCGCACCGTGCCTTCGATTGCCTCGACCGATCCCAGCGCCAGCAGTGAGAAGGCGCTTGCCTGCTCGCTGACCGCCTTGCCGCGTTCGAACAACGTGCTGCCGGCTTCCGTCAGTTCATAGCCCCTCCGCCCGCGCCGGAACAGCGTGACACCCAGCGCCTGTTCGAGCTCGCCGATGTGACGACCGAGCGTCGGCTGACTTGCCGAGAGTTTTCGCGCCGCGGCCGACAAGCTGCCGGTTTCCGCAACGGTGACGAAGCTCTTGATCAGGTTCCAGTCGATTTCAGTCATTCATTTATGAATAACAAAGCTCCAGCGATAGTCAATTTCCATTCGCATTCGAGGCGACCATATTCCGGCTGCAGACACCAACACGGACTGCAAACACCAACCTGGAGAACTCAAATGACCAAGATCGCTCTCACCGCCGCCGCCATCCTCATTTCCGCCAGCGCTGCTTTTGCCGGCAGCGACAAGTTTGGCTCGAACGACGCCAGCCAGCCGACCGTGGCCAGCATCGACAACACGACCACCACGTCGATCGGCAACCCGGACGCGGCCGTCCAGAAGCCGGCGACGCAAGGCAGCAACCGCGAGATCTTCGGCAACCGCTGATCCGATCGCGCTTGTCGCTGATCGCCCCTCCCCAACGACCACGCAAATTCCAAATCAGGAGTATTTCCAATGACCAAGATCGCAATTCTCGGTGCCAATGGCCGGCTCGGCCGCGTGGTCGCCAAGGCCTTCATCGATGCCGGCTACGATGTCCGCGCAATCACCCGCAGCGGCAAGGTGCCGGCCGAGCTCAACGGCGCCACGGCGGTCGCCGGCGACGCGCTCGACCGTGAAGGCTTGATCCGCGCCACGCAAGGCGTCGACATCATCTTCAACGGCCTCAACCCGATCTACACCGACTGGGGCAAGTGCCTGCCGATGGCCGAGAACGTCATGGCCGCCTGCCATGCGAATGGCACGCTGCACCTCTTCCCCGGCACCGTCTACAATTACGGCTCGCCGATGCCGGCGGTGATCACCGAGAACACGCCCTTTCACCCGACGACCGAGAAGGGCCGCATTCGCACCGCGATGGAAGACCTGTTTCGCCGCGAGGCCGACGCCGGCCGGGTGCGTACCATTCTCTTGCGCGCCGGCGACTTCTTCGGCGGCACCGGCAGCGGTTCATGGTTCGACCTGGTCGTCGCCGCCAAGATGGCCAAGGGCATCTACACCGCACCTGGTCCAGTCGATCTGGTGCATGAATGGGCCTACCTGCCGGACTTCGCCAAGGCCTTCGTCGGCCTGGCGGAAAACCTCGATAAGCTCGGCACCTATGAAGCTCTGAACCTTCCCGGCCATGCAATCACCGACCGGCAACTCAAGGCCGCGGCAGAGAAGGCACTCGGTCGCCCGCTCAAACTGACCTCCATGCCGTGGTGGGTGCTGCGCGCCGGCAGCCCGTTCGTGGCGATGTGGCGCGAGATCGTGTCGATGTCCTATCTGCGCTTCGAGCCGCATCAACTGGTTTCGACGCGGCTGGAAGGCATCATCGGTGCGATCCCCCACATGCCGCTGGATCAGGCGGTCACTGAAGCTCTTGAGGACATCGGCATCGCCACCGTGAATGGCGTTGCGAAAGCTGCCTGACAGGCCCGGCGGGCAGCCATGGCGGCCTGCCGATCTCTTTACATCGATAGGTCTCCTGGAAGGGCGGCTAGACCCGCCCCATCAACACCAGCACCAGGAGCACTACCAGCACCACCCCGACAATGCCCGACGGCCCATAGCCCCAGGAGCGCGAATGCGGCCAGGCTGGCACGGCGCCAATGAGGACGAGGACCAGAACGATGATGATAATGGTGGTGATCGGCATGGGAAACTCCCTGCACGGCATTGCTCTTGGAGAGAACAATGCGAAAGGCCGCCCGGTTGTTCCGGGCGGCCTTTGCCGGTCAAATCGGCATTGGGTCTATTCGGCGGCTTTTGGAAAGGCGATCTCCGGCTCCGCTCCGACATCCTGTCCCGGCGCATCGGTCGAAGAAATCTCGCCCTTGCCGCGCCGGAACAGCCGGCTGAACCAGCCGCGCCGCGTGCCGGGCTTGACCTTGGCGCGGGTGAACACCATCAACATCGACGGCGTCACCACCAGCGTCAGCACGGTGGCGAAGGACAGGCCGAAGACGATCGCCGACGACAGCGAAATCCACCATTGCGTCGACGGTGCGTTGATCGTCGTCTCGTGATGGAAGATTTCGAGGCCGAGGCCGAAGGCGATCGGCAGCACGCCGAGAATGGCCGACACCGCCGTCAGCACCACCGGGCGGGCGCGTTCGCGGCAGGTCTGCAGCACCGCCTCGACCTTGTCCCAACCCTCTTCGCGCAGCCTGTCATAGGTGTCGATCAGCACGATGTTGTTGTTCACCACCACGCCGGCCAGCGCGATGACGCCGATGCCCGACATGACGATGCCGAACGTCTCGCCTGTTATCAGCAGTCCGAGGAACACACCGATCGTCGCCATGACCACGCAGGACAGCACCAGCCAGACGCTGGTGAACTTGTTGAACTGCGCCAAAAGCACGAGGAAGATCAGGAAGATCGCCGCTCCGAAGGCCTTGCTGAGAAAGGCGCTGGCTTCGGCGCTGTCCTCGTTCGAGCCAGCCAGCTTCCAGCGGATGCCGCTGCCCAGATCCATATCGGAGACGGCCTTGCTGACCTGCTCCTGCACTGCCGCGACCTGGGCGCCGGCGGCAACGTTGGCCTGGACGACCACCGTACGGGCGCCGTCGATGCGGTTGAGGATACCGACCGTCGGTTCAGGCTTGCGCACGACAAAGTTCGAGATCGGTACCGAGCCTTGCGAGGTCTGCACCCGCAATTCGTCGAGCGTCGACAGCGTGCGCCGGTCTTCGGGCAGGCGAAGCCGGATGTCGACGGCGTCATCGGCGCCGGCCGGACGGTATTCCGAAAGTTTCAACCCGTTGGTCACCAGTTGCACCACGGTGCCGACCGAGGTCGGGCTGATGCCGTACTGCGCCGCCTTGGCGCGGTCGACCTCGAGCGCCCAGTCGACGCCGGGCGGAGGCAAACCATCGGAGATATCTATGACGCCAGGAACCTTGCCGATGCGCGCCGCGACCGCACGGGCTTTGTCGTCGAGCCCCTTGGGGTCGACGGCCGAAAGCCTGATCTGGATCGGCTTGCCGGTCGGTGGGCCGGCCTCCGGCACGCGCACCTCGACATCGACGCCGGGAATGCCGGCCATGACGCCGCGCAAATCGTCCAGGATATGGTTCGCCGACTTGCGCTCGCGCCAGTCGATGAACTCGTACTGGATGACGCCGACGACGTCTTCGGGAATGTCCTGGCCGCCGCCTTGCGTCTTGCCGACGCGGGTGTAGACCGACTTCACACCCGGCCAGCCGAGCAGCCTGTCTTCCGCGATCTTGGTCGCCGTATCCATTTCGGCCAGCGAAAGATTGCCGCGCGCGTGCACGTAAAGCAGGCCGTAATCCGGCTCGACATTCGGGAAGAACTCGACGCCGGCGCCGTATTTCGAATAGGCAAAACCGACGCCGAACAGCAGCGCGACGGTCAGCACCAGCACGGTGATCGGGAAGCGCACCGCTTGCTTGACGATCGCCATGTACCAGCCGTCGCGATTGTCATCCTCGTGATGCGGCGGCGCCTTGGCGAAGATCGCACCCAGCGTCGGCGCGAAGACCAGCGCGTAGAGCATCGAGGCCGACAGCGTGACGATCAGGGTGATCGGCATGTACTTCATGAAGTCGCCGATGATGCCGGGCCAGAACAGCAGCGGCGAGAAGGCGGCGATACGCGTCATCGTCGCCGCGATGACCGGACCGGCCATGCGCTTGGCGGCGAGCGCGAAGGCTTCCTCCTTCGGCATGCCTTCGCTCATCCGTCGCTCGGCGAACTCGGTGACGATGATGGCATCGTCGACCAGCATGCCGACGGCCAGGATGAGGCTGAACAGCACGATCATGTTGATCGTGTAGCCCATCATCGCCAGCAGCAGGATGCCGATCAGGAAGGACGACGGAATGGCCAGGCCAATGAGCAGCGAGGCACGGCCGGACAGCGCATAGAGGATGACGATGAACACCAGGATGACGGCGATCATGACGTGGTTCTGCAGATCGCCCAGCAACTGGTTGACAAAGACGGACTTGTCCTGCGTGTAGGTGACGTTCATGCCCGCGGGCATGGATTTGACGAACTCGTCGGACACCGTCCGCACCTTGGCGATGGTATCGATCAGGTTGGAGCCTATGCGCTTCTTGACTTCGATGGCGATGGCCGGCTTGCCGTTGAGGCGTGTCACCGTTTCCGCATCCTTGAAGGTCGAGCGAATCGTGGCGATGTCCTTGGCCTGCACCACGGCATTGGGGCCGGCGACCACCGGCAGTGCCGCCACATCCTCCGGCGTCTCGATCAGCGAAGGCACTTTGACGGCGTACTTGCCTTCCGAGCCTTCGATGTTGCCGGCGGCGACCAGACTGTTGGAGTTGCCGACCGCACCAATCAGCTGATCGAGCTGCAGCCCGTAGGAAGACAGCTTCATCGGGTCGATGACGACCTCGACCAGGTCGTCGCGCGCACCTTGCAGCGAGCCTTCGAGAACGCCGGGCACTTCTTCGATGCGGTCGCGCAGTTCGCGTGCCGCGGCGGTCAGCACGCGTTCGGGCAATTCGCCCGACAGCGTGACGACGAGCACCGGAAACTCGGAAATGTTGACTTCGTTGACTGTCGGTTCCTCGGCCGCCTGTGGCAGGTCGGCCTTGGCGTCCTGTACCTTGCTGCGCGTGTCCTGCAGCGCGGTGGCCAGATTGGTCTGCGGCTGGAATTCGACCAGCACGTAGCCGCCGCCCTGGAAGGCGGCCGAACGCATTTCCTTGAGGCCCTTCAAGCTTTTCAGCTTGCTTTCCATCGGCCGCAGCAGAAGCCGCTCCGAATCCTCAGGCGAAATGCCCTGATAGATCAGGCTGATATACATCATCGGAATCGGAACGTCGGGCTCCGCTTCCTTCGGCGTCGACTGATAGGCGACCGCCCCGGCAAGGATCAGGAAGACCAGGACCGAGATGGTCAGCCGGGCATTGTTGATTGCGAGTCTGACGATATCCATGGCTAACGCCTGTTTTTGAATTTCAGGAGCTGCGTCGCAGCCGATTGTCCCCGTCCAGGGCTAGTCCATCGCGATATTACTGCGTGCCGGCCGTTGCCTCGCCCAGCAGCTTCTTGATGGTCGCCTGGTCGGCCTCGACCGGATTGACCAGATCGCCTTCCTTCACCAGTTCCTGGCCGGCGACGATGATGCGCGCATCGGCCGGAATGCCGCCGAGCACGAGGCCGGTCGGCGTATCGTCGACGAGGTCGATCGGGAAGAACGCCACCTTGTTGTCCTTGCCGACGGCACGGATGCCGAGGTCGCCCTTGTCGCCCAGCGTCACCACCGAGCGCGGCAGCAGGACCGCGTCGGTCGGTTGTGCGTTGAGCGCGATTTCGGCCGTCATGCCAGCCGGCACGGAGCCGTCGCCGTTGGGGATCGCCACCTCGACGCGGAAGGTGCGGGTCGCCGACGATGCGTCGCGGCTGATGTAGCGCACGGTGCCTTCGACGGTCTGACCGCTGACCAGTCGCACATTGGCCTTGTCGCCCAGCTTGAGGTAGCCGAGGTCGCGCTCGCTGATTTCGCCGCGGGCAATCACCGGATCGAGCTTGAGGATGGTTGCCACCTCGCCGCCCTGCATGATGGAACTGCCGAGCTCCACCGGCACCCGGTCGATGACGCCGTCGAAAGGCGCTTTCACCTCATTGCGGTCGAGTTCGGCCTGTGCGGTTTCCAGCAGCGACTGCGCCGAGGTCAGGTTCGAGCGCGCGGTGTCGAGCTGCAGCTTCGGCAGATTGCCAGTCTTCATCAGCCGCAAACCCGCGTCCAATTCGGCCTGGCGCTGCACCACGAGCTGCCTGGCGTTGTCGACCATGGAGATCTTTTCTTCCGCCGCAAGCATCAGCACCAGATCGCCGGTCTTGACGTGCTGGCCCTGCTTGACCGGCAGCTTGTCGATGACGCCGGCGACGCGCGTCGCCAGCACCGCCCGCTTGTCGGCTTCGGTCAGCCCGGAAACGCGGATGGCGCGTGCATAGGTCTTGCGCGGCGGCGTCACCACCGCCACGGTGCGCAGCGGTGCCTTCGGCTCGGCTTCCGCCGCTCTGGGCTTGTTGGCGTCCGGCGCCTTGGCCTGCTCGACTTCGGCTGCCTTGGCCTTGTTGGCGGCCACGCTGCCGACGGACGAAAACTCGCCTGTCGCCATCCAGGCCGCGAAACCAATGAGCACAACAATGGCTGCAAGCTTGTGAAACCTGATTCTCGGCATCTTCGTTGTTTTCCACTGCGGGTTCGGCCGGCGTCCTCATAACGCGGGCGCGTCGCCGATATGGGTGCGCGCCAAGCCGTGTTCAATTTGCCGTGATCGGCGAAGCGTGCTTCTACATCAAAGTTGTACCGCAATATAGTCCGAAAGTTGCAAGATCATTGCGCCACCGGACAAGATGCGCCCGCCGCTATCCAGTTTTCGATCGCCTCGTATGTCTCTTCCGCCGAGCCTGGCGCCGACTCGCGATCTCCACCGGGGGCCCAGCCCCAGGCAACCAATTTGTCGTCGCGCACATGCAGCGCCACAGCCTGCAGGCTGCGCCCGCCATTGCGGGCGGGATCCTTGATCTGCGTGCAGATTTCCGGCGAGGACTTTCCGAACCAGGCCATCTCGGTCGGTGCCAGATGCCAGTTCTCGGCCCCGGGCGGCCCATGCAAAATACTGGAATTGCTGGAGAAATGGCATGTCGTGCAACGCAAGCCCGGATTGCCGAAGCCAGACCCGTCGGCACCGCGCTGGACATTGAAGGCGTGAACGCGCGTGCCGCCATAATGCGCGCCGGACCAGCGCGGCCGGTCGTCCGCGACATGACAGCCGGCGCAGCGTGGATGCGAGAACACCGCATAGACCTTGTCCCATTCGGCCAGGCTTTTTGCGGCGTCGGCCAACGCCGGCGCCGGCGTCTGGCTCTCTTGCGCGATCGCGAACGGCACCGCCAGGACAAGCATGGCAGCAGGCGTCAGCATGATGAGGAGCTTCTTCATGCGAAGGCCACCGTTTTCGACAGCGGCAGCGTGCGGATGCGTTTGCCGGTCAACGCGAAGATGGCGTTGGCCAAAGCTGGTGCCGCCGGCGGTGTGCCGACCTCGCCGACGCCACCCATCTTGTGAAAGTTTTCCAGGATGGCGACTTCGAAGACCGGGCATTGGAAGATCCGCATGGCATCGAAATCGTGGAAGTTCGACTGTTCGACCATGCCGTCGGCGAAGGTGATCTCCTGGCCCATCGCTGCCGAAAGACCGTAGATGGCGGCGGAAATCAGCTGCGCCTCGATGATGCCAGGATCGAGCGCGGTGCCGACATCGGCGGCGATCCACACCTTCTCGATACGGATGCCGGCTGGCGTATCCGCCACCTGGACGATCTCGCCGACCCAGCTGCCGAAGGACAGCGTGAAGGCCATGCCCTTGGCCTTGCCGGCTGGTAGCGCTTCGCCCCATTTCGCCATCGCGGCGACTTTCTCCACCACCTTCACCGCCGAGGGATAGGCAGCCATCAGTCTCTTGCGCATCTCGACCGGATCGACTTTCCCAGCAGCGGCGATCTCGTCCATGAACCCCTCATGGAAGAAACCGTTGACCGAACTGCCGACCGAGCGCCAGGAACCGACAGGGATGGAGACGGGCGCCGCGATACCGCTGACCCGGTAATTCGGGATGCTGTAGGGCTGGTCATAGGCGCCATCGACAATGGTCTTGTCGGGACCGAGCGGCGATATCGAGGGGAACAGCCGACGCAGCGTGCCGGCAATCACCGATGGCGAGGCCATCCTCATGTCGACGGCGACCGGCGTGCCATCGTCGCCGAGCCGCGCCTGGAACTTGCCGATAGCGGCCGGTCGATAGGCGTCGTGGCGCATGTCTTCTTCACGTGTCCAGGTCACCTTGACTGGACGCCCGCCCGCTTCCTTGGCCATCAGCGCCGCATAGAGCGCATAGTCCATCTCGATGCGCCGGCCGAAGCCGCCGCCGAGGAAGGTGGTGTGCACGGTGACCTTGTCCTGCTCGATGCCGAGTTGATTGGCGCAAAGCTGCCGCACCAGGGTCGGCGCCTGATTGCCGCACCAGATGGCGAGGGCACCATCCTTGAGCTGCGCCGTCGCGTTCATCGGCTCCATCGTCGCGTGCGCCAGATAGGGCACGGCATAGTCGGCCTCGACGATCCTTTCGCGCGGCGCATCGGCAAAGGCGCTGTCGACATCGCCATTGTCGCGCATCACCGAACCCTTGGTGCCAAGCGCCTGCTTCAGCACATCGGATACGGCGGCGCTGCTGATCGGATATTCGGGATCTGACCACTCGGCGTCGATCGCCTCGGCAGCCTTGAACGCCGTCCATGTGTTGTCGGCGATGATGCCGAAGCCATGGCCGTAATTCGTCTCGAGCGGCACGATCTTGATCACGCCGGGCATTTTCTCGGCCCTGGAGAGGTCCGCCTTGACCGACCTCGACCAGAAGCGCGGGCTCATCTTGACCGTGCCGTAGAGCATGTCGGGCAGCCGGATATCGATGCCGAAGATCGGCGCCCCGGTGACCTTGGCCAGCATGTCGATGCGCTTCTGCGGTTTTCCCAGCAGTTTCCAGTCGGCCCGGTCCTTGAGTTTGACTTCGGCCGGCGGCGCCATCGCGGCGGCCGCCGCGGCGACCGCGCCATAGGTCAGAGACTTGCCGGACGCCTTGTGCAGGATCGAACCGTCGGCCGTTTCCAGATCGGCGGCGGCGACACCCAGTTTTTGCGCCGCGGCAGCGATCAGCATCTGCCGGGCGGCGGCACCCGCTTGCCGCATCTTGTCAAAGCCATCCCGTGTCGAAGACGAACCACCCGTGCCCTGCAGGGCAAGGAACTTGCCGACCACGCCGAGGCCCGAGCGCACCGCTTGCGCGGTCATGCTTTCGTCGAAGAAGGCGAACGGGCCGCCCTCTTCGAGGATCGCGGCGTTGTAATAGGCATGGGAGGCCGGCCCGTGTTCGACCTTGACCCGATCGAGGCCGACATCGAGTTCTTCGGCGACCATGACGGCAAGCGTCGTCGAAATGCCTTGCCCCATCTCGGCGCGCGGCGCCACGATGGTGATGGTGTTGTCGGCGCCGATCTTCACATAGGGGTTGAAGGTCGCCTCGCCCTTGCCGAGATCGGCCTCGAGCGGGTTCGCAAAAGGCTTGCGATAATAGTAGTAACCGACGGCAACGCCGCCCGCGACAGCGACCGCGCCCATCAGGAACGTGCGGCGGGCGATCTTTCCGACACTGGCCATGGTCAGAGCCCCGCCGTCTTGAGCGCCGCGGCCTTCTTGATGGCCGAGCGGATCCTCGGATAGGTGCCGCAGCGGCAGAGATTGCCGCCCATGGCGTTGTCGATGTCGGCGTCGCTCGGGTCGGCGACCTCGTCAAGCAGCGCCACCGCGCTCATGATCTGGCCGGCCTGACAATAGCCGCATTGCGCGACCTGTTCCTCCAGCCATGCCTGCTGCACCGGATGCAGTCTGCCCGCCGTGCCGATGCCTTCAATGGTGGTGACAGCGCCGCTGACCTGGCCAACCGGAAGCGAACAGGAACGCACCGGCTGACCGCCGACATGAACCGTGCAGGCGCCGCAGGCGGCAATGCCGCAGCCGAATTTGGGTCCGGTCTTGCCGATGAGATCGCGCAGCGCCCATAGCAGCGGCATGTCCGGATCGGCGTTGATATCGAATGATTGTCCGTCGACGGTGAGGCGCATGGGGATACCCTTTGTTGTCGTCCACTGCCCAAGGGCGAAGCGTCCGCTTCGTCCGATACAGATTGACAAATTACGTCATTTTGTCAATAAAGATCTCGCAGGATAGAATTGCTCCATGAATCAGATCGAAAACATCGCCACCGCCGACCCCAAACGCGTCCGTATCCTGGATGGGGCGATGAAGATGTTTTTGGCTTATGGCTTCTCCCGCACCACCATGGACGACATCGCCCGCGCCGCCGACATGTCGCGGCCGGCGCTCTATCTCCTGTTCAAGAACAAGACCGACATTTTCCGCGCCATCGCCATGATGATCCTGTCGCGCTCGGTCGAGGCGGCAAAGCTGGCTCTGGCCGGCGACGGCGCTTTCACCGAGCGCATGATGCGAGCCATCGACGAGGCATTCATCTCGATGATGGGCGCCGTCGTTGCCTCGCCGCACGGCGCAGAACTGCTGGACATGAAATCGAACCTTGGCGATCTGGTGGGCTGCTGGCGCGGCGGGCTTGGCAAACATATCGCCGCCGCGATCGAGGGCGAAGCAGCCGGGAACGGCGTCGATCTGGCGGCCAGGGGCCTGTCGACGCAACTGCTTGCCGACATGCTGCTCGACGGGCTGGAAGGCATGAAGGCGCGGATCAGCGATCCCCAGGGACAGCGGCAAGCGGCCGCCGCCCTGATCAGGGTGATCGAACTCACTCTGAAAGCATGATCGCGAGCCAATCGATGAACATCGATTGGCCGTTCACGCCCGACGGCGAACCACCTCCGGATTTTTGCGCGCAGCAAGGAATTCCTTGACCCGCCGGCCAGGTGCGGGACCGCGCACCGGCTTGAAGCCGTCATCGAGTTCGCCCGAGAGATCGAGTGTCGGGTGCTTGCCGACGGCGTCGTAATTCTCTTCCAGCCAATCGGTCGCGGCGGTGCGGCCGAGATCGCGCAGATAGGTCAGGAACGCCCATTCGGCATTGACCTTCGATGATGCCGACAGGTCCTTGAACGCCTCGTCGGCATCGATACGGTGCATGCGGATGTCGCGGTATTCGCCATGCGGCAGACGGCCGGCGGCGATCAGTTCCTTGACGAAGGCAATCGAACGGAATTCGCGCAACAGCCCGGCGTTGAAGGTGATCTCGTCGATGCGGTTCTGGATCTCATTGGCGCTCCTTGGTGTTCCCTCCCGCACCACCGGATTGATCTGCACCAGCAGCACGTCCTCGGTCGCCGCCGTCTTGAAGAACGGATAGAGCGCCGGATTGCCGCCATAGCCGCCGTCCCAATAGGGCACGCCCTTGATCTCGACGGCGCGGAACAGTTGGGGCAGGCAGGCCGAAGCCATCACCGTGTCGAGGTCGATCTCGCCGTCGGAAAAGACGCGCAGCTGTCCGGTTTCGACATTGGTCGCCGAAATGAACAGCTCCATCGACTTGCAGGCGCGGACATTCCTAAAATCGATCTCCCGCGCGACGACGTCGCGCAGAGGATTGAGGCCCAGCGGGTTGGCGGCATAGGGCGAGAACACCCGCGACATGGTGTCGAAAAAGACATAGCCCGGCGTGTTCTCGATCGACCAATTGCCCCAGGCGACATCCCACGGCATGCGCTGCACCGGGCTGAACCGGCCCTTCGCCGCCACCGCGCGCCAGAAATCATCGAGCTTCTGGCGTGCGCCATCGACCCCGCCACGGACAAAACCGTCGGCCAGCGCCACCGCGTTCATGGCGCCGGCACTGGTACCTGACACCGCTGATATCTCCAGCCTGCCGTCCTCCAGCAGCCGGTCGAGCACACCCCAGGAAAAGGCCCCGTGCGAGCCGCCGCCCTGAAGTGCGATATTGATCTTCTTCGTCTCCTCCGCCTTGCCGTTTTTGGTCATGGCGTCGTCCTCGGTCTGTCCCGTTTGGTAGATGCGAAAATTCTGGGCCTCACGCGGCGGTCCAGCCGCCGTCGACCGACAGATGCGTGCCGTTAACCTGCGCCGCCGCGTCCGAACACAGGAACACCGCCGCTGCCGCGATCTGCTCGACCGTGACGAATTCCTTCGTCGGCTGCTTGTCCAGCATGACCTCGCGGATGACGGTCGCGCGGTCCATCTCGTGAGCTTTCATCTGGTCGGGGATCTGCGCCTCGACCAGCGGCGTCAGCACGTAGCCGGGGCAGATGGCATTGCAGGTGATCTTGTCACGCGCCAGTTCGAGCGCGACCGTCTTGGTCAGCCCTAATATGCCGTGCTTGGCCGCGACATAGGCCGATTTGAATGGCGACGCGACCAGCCCATGCGCCGAGGCGATGTTGACGATCCGGCCGCCGCCGGCCTTTTTCATCAGCGGAATCGCTGCCGCGATGGTGTGGAACGCCGAAGACAGGTTGATGGCGATAATCGCGTCCCATTTCTCGATTGGAAAGTCTTCCACCGGCGCGACATGCTGGATGCCGGCATTGTTGATCAGAATATCGACCGACCCGAACGTTTCTGCAGCCTTTGAGACCAGCGCCCGGCATTCTGCCGGTTTCGACATGTCGGCCTTGATGTAGGCAGTCTTCACGCCGTGCTGTTTGGCGATCGCATCGGCGATGGCGTGGTCGGCTGCCGTGTCGGAGAAGGAATTGACGACGACGTCATGGCCTTCGGCCGCCAGCGCCTGGGCGATGGCCAGGCCAATGCCGGATGTGGAGCCGGTGACAACTGCGGTTTTCCTGGTGGCCAAGGGCGGAATCCTCTGGTTGCGGCAAAAGCAGGTCTATGTTGCAGTGCAGCATATATGCTCGATGCGACGCAATAACAGCGGCCAGAATTTTCGGCGAGATGAAATTTTCGTCATGAGCGGCGGCACAGCCGCTCACCACGACAACATCGACCGGACCGCCCCGCCCATCGGCGGGCGCAACCTTCCTGCAAAAATCCTGCAGAGCCCAAAAAAGCTTCAGGCAACCAGGTCAGGCACCGGCCCGACATAACGCGACTGCGGCCGGATCAGCCGACCGGTCGTCTGCTGCTCGCGCGCATGCGCGATCCAGCCAGCGACACGCCCGGCGGCAAAGATATTGCTGAAGGCTTGGCTGGGAAAGCCCGCCGCTTCCAGCAGCAGGGCGGTGTAGAACTCGACATTGGTCTGCAGCGAGCGCGACGGCTTGGCAACCCGCAGCACGTCGAGCGCCGCTTGCTCCACCGTCTCCGCGAAGGCCAGCCGGCGGCCGGCTTCGCCCTCGTTGCCGAGTTGCCGCACCACCGCCTTCAGCACATCGGCACGTGGATCGCGCACGCGGTAGATGCGATGCCCGAAGCCCATGATGCGCTTGCCATGCGCGATCTCTGCGCGCAGCCAGCCGGCCGCGTCGCCATGCGCCTGGATTGCATCCAGCATCTCGATGACAGGGCCAGGCGCGCCGCCGTGCAGCGGCCCCTTGAGCGCGCCGAGCCCGGCCAGCACGGACGATGTCAGGCCGGCCTGCGTGGACGCGACCACGCGTGTTGCAAAGGTCGATGCATTGAGACCGTGGTCGCAGACCGTCACCAGATAGGTGTCGAGCGCCTTCGGCAGCCCTGGTGAGGCGACGTTGCCGCTCAGCATCCGCAACATGTCGGCGGCGTGATCGGCCCGGCTGTCCGGCGCGATCGGCTCTTCGCCGCGCCGGAGGCGCAGCAAGGCCGGCGTCAGCACCGCTGGCGCCGCGATCAGCAGCAAGGCGTCCGTCAGCGTGTCGCCGTCCGGCAGCAGCGCCATGCCGGCGCGCATGGCGCTGTAGACATCGAGCGATGCCAGCAAGGGCAGCGAGGGCAAAACCAGCTCGAACACGTCCGCACGCGCCCGGCCCAGAGCCCGCGTCAGTTCCGCATCATCGGGAAGATCGTCGAAAAAGCCGTCCAGCAACAGCCGAACCACCTGGGCATAATTCCAACGGCCGGCCAATTCCGGCAGCGAATGACCACGGATCGTCAGACGGCCGCCAAGACCATCCACATCGGAGAGCACTGTTTCCGCCGCCACAACGTCATCGAGCCCATTCGCCATAGCCTGTCTCCTTGAAGCATTTCGCGATTGGAGATAAGGCTGGGCAACACCGCCATCAATCTTGATCAATAGAATCAATATGAGAGTTCGATATGTCCGAGTGGCTGTCGCGAGAGGAAGCGCTTGAGCGTCTCCAGGTGCGGGCGCAGACGCTGTACGCCTATGTCAGCCGTGGGCGCATCGGCATGCGGCCCGACCGCGCCGATCCGCGCCGCAGCCAGTATCGTGCCGACGACATAGCGGCGCTGGCAACGCGGAGGGCACGTGGAAGAAGTCCCTCGGCAATCGCCGAAAGTTCGATCGCCTGGGGCGAGCCGTCGATCGCTACGGCGATTTCGACCGTCTCGCACGGTCGCCTTGTCTATCGTGGCCAGGACGCCGCCGCGCTTTCCGAGAATGCCACGCTGGAAGAAACAGCCGCGGTGCTCTGGGCTCTGCCCAAACCGGTGGCTTTCGAAGCGCCGTTGCTGGAGGAGCCCTATCAAGCTGGCCGGGCCGCGGCCTTTGCGCGACTTGCGGTGCTTGCCGGCCAAGGGCGCCCGTCGCTCGGGCGCAGCGCCGCGTCGCTGCATGCCGATGCCGCGCACGTGGTCGGCGTGCTGGCCAGTGCCTTGGGCACGTCGGCGGGATTAGAGCCAATCCATCAACGGCTGGCACAGCGCTGGTCGGTGGATGGTGGCGGGGCGGATGCGATCCGCCGAGCGCTTGTCTTGCTTGCCGATCACGAACTGAACGCGTCGACCTTCGCCGCCCGCGTCGCGGCCTCGACCGGCGCGCCGCTGGCCGCCTGCCTGCTCGCTGGGCTTGCGACCCTGTCAGGCCCTCGCCATGGCGGCGCCGGCGAGGCGGTGATGCAACTGGCCGAGGATGCGGCACGGCATGGCGCCGATGCGACGATCCGGCGCTGGCTCAGCCATGACCGACCGTTGCCGGGGTTCGGTCACCAGCTTTATCCCGACGGCGATCCACGGGCGGAGGCGCTGCTGTCGGTGATCGAGGTCGACGGCACACTATCGTCGCTGCGCGACGCTGCCCTTGCCGCGACCGGCGCGCTTCCCAACATAGACTTTGGGCTGGCCGCGCTGACGCGCAACCTTGGCTTGCCGCGCGATGCACCGTTCCGCTTGTTCGCGCTCGCACGCAGCGTCGGCTGGGCCGCGCACACGGTCGAACAGATAACAAGCGGAGGCCTTATCAGGCCGCGCGGCCGTTATGTGGGAGTGCTGCCATAGGGCCGAAAAGGGGTACCGGTCTTCGGAAAAGATGGAACGGGCAGCGACCCGATGCGCCGCAGCTATCGGATCTTTCGATCCGAACGCGTCAAGACATCGTGTCGAGCTTGCGCTGCATGGCCGCGATCTGGTCCTTCAACTCCTGCAGGTCGTCGGGCTTGTCAGGCGTTTCCTTCCTGGCCGGCTCGGGCGTCGGTGCAGCCCCTGGCGCGGTGCCCGCGGGCGGAAACGGCGTGAACAGCCGCATCGCATTCTGGAACATTTCCATGTTGCGGCGCGTCTGCTCCTCCAGTGCCTTGATCGGCGTGGTGATTTTCATCATGTCCAGCGGCGACTTGCCGAGCGCACCCTTCATCTGCTCGCGAAAGCGTTCCTGCTCCTTGGAGAAGGCGAGCATCGACTGCTCGAGGAAGCTCGGCACGATCATCTGCATCTGGTCGCCGTAATAGGCGATCAGCTGGCGCAGGAACGGGATCGGCAGCATGTTCTGCCCATCCTTGTTCTCCAGCTCGAAGATGATCTGGGTCAGCACCGGATGCGTGATGTCGTCACCGGTCTTGGCGTCCTGGACGGTGAACTCCTCGCCCTTCTTGACCATCTCGGCGAGGTCCTCGAGCGTCACATAGGTGCTGGTACCGGTGTTGTAGAGGCGGCGATTGGCATATTTCTTGATGATGATCGGATCGTCTTTAGCGGCCATCTACATCCTCCCGGGGACACCGGCGCGCCTCTGAGTAAGCCGCCGATAGCGATTGTGCCTTTTTTTTGAGGATATGCGCAAAAGCCTCACAATTCCAAGCAGTTTGTGCAGTGCGGGATCATTAAATGCTGCATAGCGGGCAAAAAATATGCTGCGCAGCAATGAGGGAACTGCCGCCCCGGCGAGGCACGACCCGCTTGTGGCGCATGGGCGCCATGCCCATTTCCGGTTTGACTTGGATCATGGAAAGGGCAAGAAAAGTCGCCAACAACGCCCAAAAAAACGACAGCTCGAAGTCCGGAGAAGAAAATGACCTCTGCCAATTCCATCGTTGTCGCCAGCGCCGCACGCACGCCGGTCGGCTCCTTCAACGGCGCCTTCGCCGCCACCCCGGCACATGAGCTCGGTGCCGTCGTCATCAGGGAATTGCTGTCGCGCGCCGGTGTCGAACCAGGCGAGGTCGACGAGGTCATCCTCGGTCAGGTGCTGACCGCGGCGCAGGGTCAGAACCCGGCCCGCCAGGCATCGATCAATGCCGGCCTGCCCAAGGAAACCACCGCCTGGGGCCTGAATCAGGTTTGCGGCTCGGGTCTGCGCGCCATTGCGCTCGGCATGCAGCAGATCGCCACCGGCGACGCTAAGGTGATCATCGCGGGCGGCCAGGAATCGATGTCGCTTTCGACGCATGCCCAGCACCTGCGCGCAGGCGTCAAGATGGGCGACTTCAAGCTGATCGACACTATGATCAAGGACGGACTGTGGGATGCCTTCAACGGCTATCACATGGGCAACACCGCCGAAAACGTCGCGCGCCAGTTCCAGATCACCCGCGACGACCAGGACCAGTTCGCGCTGGCCTCGCAGAACAAGGCCGAGGCCGCGCAGAAGGCCGGCAAATTCAAGGACGAGATCGTCGCCGTCACTATCAAGGGCAAGAAGGGCGACACCATTGTCGACCAGGACGAATACATCCGCCACGGTGCCACGATCGACGCCATGACCAAGCTGAGGCCGGCTTTCGACAAGGACGGCACGGTGACCGCCGCCAACGCCTCCGGCATCAATGACGGCGCCGCGGGTGCTGTGCTGATGAGCGAAGCGGAAGCGGTGAGACGTGGCATCACCCCGCTGGCGCGTATCGTGTCCTGGGCAACCGCCGGCGTCGACCCGCAGATCATGGGCACCGGACCTATTCCTGCCTCGCGCAAGGCATTGGAAAAGGCTGGCTGGTCGGTCGGCGACCTCGACCTGATCGAGGCCAATGAAGCCTTTGCGGCGCAAGCCTGCGCCGTCAACAAGGACATGGGCTGGGATCCCTCGATCGTCAACGTCAATGGCGGCGCCATCGCCATCGGCCACCCGATCGGCGCATCTGGCGCCCGCATCTTCAACACGCTGGTCTTCGAGATGCGCCGCCGTGGCGCCAAGAAGGGCCTCGCTACGCTCTGCATCGGCGGCGGCATGGGCGTCGCCATGTGCGTGGAGGCAATCTGAAGAAAAGCAAATAGCGAGTAGCGAATAGGGAAGAATGGCGTCAGCGCGACGGGACATCAAATCCCTACTCGCTATTAGCCACTCGCTATTCGCTCCCGACCAAAGGGAGGAACATTATGACCAAGGTAGCAATCGTCACGGGCGGATCGCGCGGTATCGGCGCGGCGATCTCGATCGCATTGAAGACCGCCGGCTATTCGGTTGCCGCGAACTACGCCGGCAATGACGACGCGGCGGCGAAATTCAAGGCCGAAACCGGTATCCCGGTCTACAAATGGTCGGTCGCCGACTATGATGCCTGCACCACCGGCATCAAACAGGTCGAGGCCGATCTCGGCCCGGTCTCGGTGCTGGTCAACAATGCCGGCATCACCCGAGACGCCATGTTCCACAAGATCACGCGCGAACAGTGGAAAGAGGTCATCGACACCAACCTGTCCGGCGTCTTCAACATGACGCATCCGCTGTGGAGCGGCATGCGCGACCGCAAGTTCGGCCGCGTCATCACGATCTCCTCGATCAACGGCCAGAAGGGCCAGGCCGGCCAGGTCAACTATTCCGCCGCCAAGGCCGGCGACATCGGTTTCAGCAAAGCTCTGGCTCAAGAGGGGGCGCGCGCGGGCATCACCGTCAACGTCATCTGCCCCGGCTACATCGCCACCGAGATGGTCAAGGCTATCGACGAGAAGGTGCTCAACGAGCGGATCATCCCGCAGATCCCCGTCGGCCGCCTCGGCGAGCCCGAAGAAATCGCGCGCTGCGTCGTTTTCCTCGCTTCCGAGGATGCCGGCTTCATCACCGGCTCGACCATCACGGCCAATGGCGGCCAGTATTTCGTCTGATGACGGGCGGTGCGGGCGGACAGACCGACGGGCCAGCCCGCCGGCCCGTTTTTTCGTTGCCGGGCCTGATCCTTTCGACATGCCCTCGTCGGGTGCTGACCCAATCCGGTACGCAGAGGTTAATAGCGGCTGGCCGCCCTGTGCGAAACCGGTTCCCAAGCCTGTGGATTCTCGGTGGATAAGCTGTTCACAACACAAGATATTGGGGTGAACAAACCAAGAATATTCCGGCATCCTGATTCGTCGCCGATTCGTTCCGGCTTTGACCGGAACGTTAACGGCGACAGCTGGAATCGCCTGCCAATTCCTTAACGCGGATTAGGAAAGATCAACAATTTCATAAGCTTGAGCGAGGCATACCAAGCCATCATGATCGTTTCTCGGCAAAGGTTAACAGCAACGCCCCCTTGCACCCTCTTAGCATAAAACGGGCCAGTTCAGCGATTCAGCATGTGGTGCGACTCCTGGTCGCAAAATCCACATGTAGCCGTGAACAAAAGCTGAATCTGGCCGAGTCACTGATTCGTCGCCGATTCGTTCCAGACTCGTTCTATCCGTTAATCCGCGGCCGATTGAGAGCTTGACAAAAACACCTTCTGGCCGGCGGTGGAACATTCCGCTTTCGCTTCGCGCCCGAAATCCCTATGTGTCGCCTGTCATACGCGCCACGTGAGGCACGCTCCCGACAACCAGAGGCCAGAAAGCCTTATTCCCAGGGTCGATGAACATCCAGCCGAAACACACTGAGCCGCTAATCCTGTCTGGCCGCGACGTGACCGCCGTGCTTGGGCCCACCAACACCGGCAAGACCCATCTCGCCATCGAGCGCATGGTGGCTCATGAGAGTGGCATCATCGGCCTGCCGCTCAGGCTGCTGGCGCGCGAGGTCTATGCCCGCGTCTGCGAAAAGGTTGGCGCTCACAAGGTCGCGCTGATCACCGGCGAGGAAAAGATCCAGCCGGCGGGCGCGAAATATTCGGTCTGCACCGTCGAGGCCATGCCGCGCGAGACCGATGCCGCCTTCGTCGCCATCGACGAGGTGCAGCTTGCCGGCGACCTCGAGCGCGGACACATCTTCACCGACCGTATCCTGCATCTGCGCGGCCGCCAGGAAACGTTGCTGCTCGGTGCCGCCACCATGCACGGCATTTTGCAGCGCCTGCTGAGAGGCGTCTCTGTGGTGACGCGGCCGAGGCTGTCGCATCTTGCCTATGCCGGCCCCAAGAAACTGACACGGCTGCCGCGGCGCACTGCGATCGTCGCCTTCTCGGCCGACGAGGTCTACGCCATAGCCGAACTGATCCGCCGCCAACAGGGCGGTGCCGCCGTCGTGCTCGGCGCGCTAAGCCCGCGCACCCGCAACGCCCAAGTGGCATTGTTTCAGTCCGGCGATGTCGACTATCTCATCGCCACCGACGCCATCGGCATGGGCCTCAACCTCGATCTCGATCACGTCGCCTTCGCCCAGAACCGGAAGTTCGATGGTTATCAGTATCGCAACCTGACGGCGGCCGAGCTTGGCCAGATCGCCGGCCGCGCCGGTCGGCACCTGCGCGACGGCACCTTTGGCGTCACCGGCCAGGTCGACCCGCTGGATGAGGAACTGGTCAAGAAGATCGAAGGCCATGATTTCGATCCGGCGAAGGTGCTGCAATGGCGCACCGCGCGTTTCGACTTCGCCAGCCTCGATGCGCTGAAGCGCTCGATCGAAACCAATGCCCCGGTCGAAGGGCTGACGCGCGCGCTGCCCGCGGTCGACGCGCAGGCGCTTGAATATCTGTCCCGCGATGAAGACATCCGCGCTCTTGCCAGCAATGCCAAACGCGTTGCGCTGCTGTGGGAAGCCTGCGCACTGCCCGATTACCGCAGGATCGCGCCGGCCCAACATGCAGACCTCGTTGCTTCGATCTACACCGACCTTGCACGGCATGGCCATGTCGACGAGAATTACATGGCCGAGCAGGTGCGCCGCGCCGACACCACCGAGGGCGACATCGACACGCTGTCGCATCGCATTGCCCAGATCCGCACCTGGACATTCGTGTCGAACCGGCCCGGTTGGCTGGCCGATCAGGCACACTGGCAGGAAAAGACGCGCGAAATCGAAGACAGATTGTCGGATGCGCTGCATGAGCGGTTGACGAAACGCTTCGTAGACCGCAGGACTTCCGTCCTCATGCGGCGCCTTAGAGAAAATACCATGCCTGAAGCCGAAATTAGTCCTACCGGAACCGTCCTTGTCGAAGGCCACCATGTCGGCGAGTTGCAAGGGTT
The DNA here is from genome assembly GCF_040318045.1 of Mesorhizobium sp. M1338. NCBI lineage: Bacteria > Pseudomonadati > Pseudomonadota > Alphaproteobacteria > Hyphomicrobiales > Phyllobacteriaceae > Mesorhizobium > Mesorhizobium sp. M1338. Next base: position 129,113 of record NZ_JAMYLL010000003.1, read on the forward strand.
CCGCTTCACCGCTGATCAAACCGCCGGCGGTGAAGACGCCAAGGCGGTGCGCACCGCCGCCCAGAAGGCGCTGGCCGCCGAGTTCGAGGCGCGCGCCGAACGCTTCGGCGCCTCGGCCAATGGCGACATCGCGCTTGGCTCGGATGGCACGCTGCGCTGGATCGGCGCGCCGATCGGCACACTGGTCGCGGGCGAAGACGCGCTGAAGCCGCGCCTGGTGCTGCTGGCCGACGAACAGCTGACCGGCCCGGCGCGCGACAAGGTCGCCGCGCGTGCCGAGCGGTTCGTCAATTTCCAGATCGAGTCGCTGCTGAAGCCGCTGGTCGACCTGAAGAATGCCGACCAGATTTCTGGCATCGGCCGTGGCATCGCCTTCCAACTGGTCGAGAATTTCGGCCTCATCAACCGCCGCGACATCGCCGAGGAGATGAAGTCGCTCGACCAGGAAGGTCGCGCCGCGCTTCGCCGGCTCGGCGTGCGCTTCGGCGCCTACCATGTTTTCGTGCCGGCGCTGATCAAGCCGGCACCCGCCGGGCTTGTGACGCTGCTGTGGGCGCTGAAGAATGACGGCAAGGACAAGCCCGGCTTTGGCGACGTGGTTCACGCCCTCGCCTCCGGCCGCACCTCCGTGGTCATCGACCCAGCCTTCGACAAGACCTTCTACAAGCTGGCGGGCTACCGCAATCTCGGCCGCCGCGCCGTGCGTATCGACATCCTGGAACGGCTGGCCGACCTGATCCGTCCCGCGACCAACTGGAAGCCCGGCCTCGGCCAGCGTCCGGACGGGGCCTATGATGGCCAGTCCTTCATGGTGACGCCGCCGATGATGTCGATCCTCGGCGCCACCGCCGACGACATGGAAGAAATCCTCAAGGGTCTCGGCTACCGTGCCGAGCCGAAGCCGCCGGCTGAAGTGAAGGCGCGGCTCGAGGCACAGGACATTGCCGCACGCGAGGCCGCGGCGGCGAAGCTTGCAGCTGAAGAGACAGCGCGCGCGGAGCAGGCCAAGACGGCGGAAGCAGCGGCAACCGATGCGGCCGCGGAAGCAGCGGTCGGAGGTTCGGAGCCGGCATCGGACGCAGTGGCCGCTTCGGAAACCGCGGCCGAAAGTCCCGCCGAAATCGTCGCGGACGCCGCGGCGGAACCTGCCGTGCCCGAGGTGGCAGAACAGGCGGATACTCCGGCCGAAACCGAGCAGGACGAAGCGCCGGTAGCCGAGATTGTTGCAGGGAACGCCGAACCCGCGCCGGCTGAGCCGCGGGCAGAGGCTGAAACTCCCGAGATTGAAGCCGCGCCGGCAGAAGAAGCCGCACCGGCCGAGCTGGCGTCGGATGCCGCGCTCGTAACGGACGCCGCGCCAGACGAACCTGCCGCGACGGCAGAAGCAGCGGTCGGCGAACCTGTGCCGGAAGCCGAAGCGCCAAAACCCATCCTGTTGTGGCGTCAGGGTCGTTTCGAACAGCGCCCGCGCAACCGCGACGACAACCGCAGGAACAATCGCCCACGCAACGGACAAGCGCGCGGCCGAAGCGATGCGCCCGCGGATGCCGCCGGCGCATCGGCTACGGCTGCACCCGGAGAACGTCCGGCCCATGAGGGCCGGCGCGACGGTGCCGGCAAGCCGCGCTTCGATCGCTCGAAGTTCAAGCCCAAGCCGCAGGCCGAAGGCGAACAGCGGCGTGACGGCCGGCCGCAAGGCGAGCGCCCCGACCGCCGCGAAGGCCGTCCCGACTGGAAGGGCGGCAGGCCGGATGGCAAGGGTGGTCCGCAAGGCGGCAAGCCCGCTTTCCAGCCGAAGCCGCGCGAGGAGCGCCCGGTGCGCTTCGATCCGGACTCGCCCTTTGCCAAGCTCGCCGCTTTGCGCGACCAGCTGAAGAAGTAGCCTCGGCTCGCCTCGATGGTCGTCGAAGGCCGCCAACGCATCGACAAATGGCTGTTCTTCTCGCGCGCGGTGAAATCACGCTCGCTGGCGGCGAAACTGGTGGTCGCCGGCCGGGTTCGCATCAATCGCGACAAAGCAGCGCAGGCCTCCGATCTGGTCAAGCCCGGCGACGTGCTGACCATCACGCTCGAGCGGCGCATCTTCGTCTGGAAGGTGCTCGGCGCCGGGGTGCGGCGTGGCCCGGCCGAGGAGGCACGCACGCTGTACGAGGATATCTCGCCGCCGCCCGCGCCAAAGGGCGAAGCCCCTGCCGATGCGATACCGGCGCTGCGCGAGGCCGGCAGCGGCCGCCCGACCAAGAAGGAACGCCGCCAGACCGACCGCTTGCTTGGTGAAGACTGATGCCTGTCGCACCTAACACGCGCGGCTGTTTTGGGACAACGACACGCTTGAGGCAAAACTGAACCCAGCAAACAAGACGCTCTACGGGACATGACCGACTTCCGCCGGGCCCGCCGTCTGGAATTCCATTCCGGAAACACCGGCACCGGCCGCAATGGCTGCCCTTGCAAGCGGCCGATAAAGGCGTTACCTGACGGAAAAAGCCCAACAAAATGGGACTCCCGGAGCCGACCGATGACCTATGTCGTGACCGACAATTGCATCAAATGCAAATACATGGACTGCATCGAGGTCTGTCCGGTCGACTGTTTCTACGAAGGCGAGAACATGCTCGTCATCCATCCCGACGAGTGCATCGACTGCGGCGTTTGCGAGCCGGAATGCCCGGCCGACGCGATCAAGCCCGACACCGAGCCGGGGCTCGACAAATGGCTGCGGATCAACACCGAATACGCCGATAAATGGCCCAACATCACCGCAAAGAAGGAGCCTCCGGCAGACGCCAAATCCTTCGACGGCGAGGCCGGCAAGTTCGAGAAATACTTCTCGGCCGAGCCCGGCGAAGGCGATTGACAACACGGCCGCAAAGGCCGGTACTGCGCAGGGTAAGAAGCACGTCACAATAACCGCCTTGACAGGCGGCGCTGACCTGTGGCCTTCGCTTATGCAGCAAAACCTTGATTCTTCCGACTTTTTGTGTTACATCAACCAAACATGCCGGTGACACAACGTCGATTTATGGCGCAGACGCCCCAAATCACTGAAAGGTGAAAATCCCATTCGGACCAGAGCGATCTGGGCCAGGCGGCCGCAATATTGCGTTTGCCGGTCCGGTTTTTCCGATGGGTCATCTGTTGTGCGGCAAACGATCGGCTCCCCCGATCGCGCGAGTTCGGGCCGGCAGGACGCCGGTACCACAACAAGGAGTTCAGGGCGTAATGGCTACGATCACCCCGCAGAAGAAGTCCACCGCTGCGCGTCACGGTTTCAAGACCGGCGAGTACATCGTCTATCCGGCGCACGGGGTCGGCCAGATCGTGTCGATCGACGAGCAGGAAGTTGCTGGACATAAGCTGGAACTATTCGTCATCGACTTCTCGAAGGACAAGATGCGCCTGAAGGTGCCGGTCGCCAAGGCGACCTCCATCGGTATGCGCAAGCTGTCGGAAGAGGATTATGTCGAGCGCGCGCTGAAGGTCGTGCAGGGCCGCGCCCGCGTCAAGCGCACCATGTGGTCGCGCCGCGCCCAGGAATATGATGCGAAGATCAATTCCGGCGACCTGATCTCGATCTCGGAAGTTGTGCGCGACCTCTATCGCGCCGACAACCAGCCGGAGCAGTCCTATTCCGAACGCCAGCTCTACGAGGCGGCGCTCGACCGCATGGCCCGCGAGATCGCGGCCGTCAACCGCATGTCGGAAACCGAAGCCGTGCGCCTGATCGAGGTCAACCTCAACAAGGGCCCTAAGCGTGGCGCCAAGGCCGACAATGAGGAAGCCGAGCAGGAAGAAGCTGCCTGAGCTTTTCCGCCTTTAAATTCATGAAAAACCCGGCCTTGCGCCGGGTTTTTTGCTTTTGGGAGGATAAGGCTGAAGCGAGGACCGCGCTTACGGCTCGCCGCCAGCTTCCTTCATCGCCTCCTGCTTCAGCGTCGCAATGAACCGCTTGGTCCGCTGGTGCTCCGGATTGCCGAACAGCACCTCCGCCGGCCCCTTCTCGACAATGACGCCGGCATCGAGGAACACCACTTCCTGGGCGATCTTGGAGGCGAGGCGCAGGTCATGCGTCGCCATCACCATGGTCGTGCCTTCGCTGGCGAGCTTGCCGAGCACGTCGACCACCTCTTGCGCCAGTTCCGGGTCAAGCGCCGAGGTCGGCTCGTCGCAGAGCAGCACTTTCGGCGACGGCGCCAAGGCACGAGCGATCGCCACGCGCTGCTGCTGGCCGCCCGACAGTGTCGCCGGCCAGGCATCCGCCTTGTGCACCATCCCTACTTTTTCCAGCAGGGCGAGCGCCCGCTGGCGTGCCCTCTCCGGCGGCCATTTCAGCACCGTCACCAGCCCTTCCATGACATTTTCGATCGCGGTGCGATGCGGAAACAGCTGGAAGTTCTGGAACACCATGCCGGTCTGCAGCCGCAGGCGCTGGATATCCCTGGACGGAACCCTGCCGCCGGGGTGGAATTCCAGCGCCTCGTCACCGATGCGCACCGTGCCCGAGGTCGGGATCTCCAAGAGGTTGATGCAGCGCAGAAGAGTGCTTTTTCCCCCGCCCGACGGCCCGACCAGCGCCGTGACGCTGCCTTCGGCAATGGTGACCGTCACGCCCTTCAGCACAAGATTGTCGCCGAAGCGTTTCTCGATGTTGGTGAGGCCGATCATGAGCGCGCCTCCAGGAAGCCGCCATAGCGGTTGAGCCGGGTTTCCAGCCGCGTCTGCAAGGCTGACAGCACCGAACTCATCGCCAGATAGAGGATCGCCGCCTCGACATAGAGGATCAGCGGCTCATAGGTGGTGGCGACGATGCGCTGCGCCGCCTGGAACATTTCCGGCACGGTTATCGCGGCCGCCAGCGACGTATCCTTGACCAGCGAGATGAAAGTATTGGAGAGCGGCGGCACCGCGACGCGGCCCGCTTGTGGGAGAATCGTGCGCCGCATCGCCTGGCTCCAAGTCATGCCGATCGAATGGGCTGCCTCCCACTGGCCCTTCGGCACCGAGCCTATCGCAGCGCGGATGATTTCCGACGTGTAGGCGCCGATGTTGAGCGTGAAGCCGATCAACGCCGCCGTGAAGGCGTCGAGCAGGATGCCGACCGACGGCAGGCCGTAGAAGATCAGGAACAGCTGAACCAGGAGCGGCGTGCCGCGAAAAATCCAGACATAGAAGCGCACCAGCGCGACCAGGGGCTTCGGTCCAAACAGCCGGGCGAGCGCGGCACCCAGGCCGACCGTCAAGCCGAGAGCGAAGGACAACAGCGTCAGCGGCACGGTGAAGATCAGCGCCGCCCACAACAGCGAAGACAGCGACTCCAGCATCAGTTGCAGCCAGTGCGTCACGTAAGATTCTCCAATGGTCGAGGCGGCTCATCGAGGCGTGAATGCGTCGGACATATCACGACAAAAGCGGCGGCCGGTCAAAGACGGTCCGCCGCTTGATATGTCTGGTGGGCCGGGAGACCGGCCCGCCTCACAGGATTACTTCGAAACGTCCTGGCCGAAATAGGTGTCTGCGATCTTCTGATAGGTGCCGTCGGCCTTTATGTCGGCCAGTGCCTTGTTGATCGCCGCAACAAGTTCCGGATCGCCCTTGCGCACGATGACGCCGGAATAGTCGGCGTTTTCTTCTTGCGCGGCAATCTTTACATTGGCGTCGGGCTTGTGCTTCTTGAAGTCGAGGAACGACAGGCTGTCATTGATGGTGGCGTCGGCACGGCCGGTCAAAAGCAGCTGGATCGACTGGTCGAAGCCATCGGTGCCGACCAATTCGGCGCCGTTCGCCTCGGCCAGCTTGCCGAAATTCGAGGTCAGCGACTGCGCCGACTTCTTGCCCTTGAGATCGGCGAACGTCTTGATGTCGGTATTGTCGCCGCGCACGATCAGCACCGCCTTGGAGGCGATGTAGGGATCGGAGAAATCGTACTTGGCCTTGCGGGCGTCGGTGATGCCGACTTCGTTGATCACAGCGTCATAGCGATTGGCGTCGAGGCCGGCGATCAGCCCGTCCCACTTGCCTTCGAGGAACTCCACCTCGACACCGAGCTTGTCGCCGATCGCCTTGGCGATCTCGACATCGAAGCCGACCAGCGCGCCGGAAGTGTCATGATAGGTGAATGGCGCATAGGTGCCTTCCGTACCGACCTTGATCACCCCGGCATGCTTGATCTGGTCGAGATTGGCGCCGGCATGGCCCGCGGTGACGGCCAGAGCCTGCAGCGTTCCGGCGACGATGAGCGACTTGAGCCATTTCATTTTTCTGTGATCCCGTCCTTGGCCTGATATCCGGCACGTTGTGAGAGCTGGAAACTGACAGATGCAACCGGAAAAAATAAGGAACATGATTTCAAAAATGGCACATTTCTGAAATCAGATTCTCGAAATGGCGTTTCTTGGCGGCACTCGAAGTCGTTACCCGCCCGTGCGGACATGGTTCGAGCAACACGATCCGCCTGGCAACAACCAGGGAACCATTCCCGCACACCGCACGTTCTGGCTGTTCTAGGGCACGACGCCGCCATTTCAACCCGGGCGCCAGCCGAGTTTGCAAAGTCATCCGCATCGCCCAGGGAGCGCCTCATGATGGAAGACACGGCAGGACGGATCATGGTCCGCGCGGCAATGAAGGCTCCCTACCTCGAACGTGACGAAGAGCACCGGCTGGCATTGCTCTGGAAAGAGGACAACGACCAGAACGCGTTGCACAGCATCACCGTCGCCCATATGCGGCTGGTCATTTCCATGGCTTCCAAATTCCGCCACTACGGCCTGCCGCTCGGCGATCTGATCCAGGAGGGCCACGTCGGCCTGCTTGAAGCCGCTGCCCGCTTCGAGCCGGAGCGCGAGGTGCGGTTTTCGACCTATGCGACGTGGTGGATCCGCGCCTCGATGCAGGACTACATCCTGCGCAACTGGTCGATCGTGCGCGGCGGCACCAGTTCGGCGCAGAAGGCGCTGTTCTTCAACCTGCGGCGTCTGCGCGCGCGACTGGCGAATGGCACCGAGCCGCTGTCCAACGCAACGCTTTACCGCGAAGTGTCGGAGGCACTCGGCGTCTCCGAAGCCGATGTGGCGATGATGGATTCGCGGCTGTCGGCGCCCGACTCCTCGCTCAACATGCCGGTTGCCGACGATGCGGGTTCGACCGAGCGCATGGATTTCCTGGTCTCGGACGATCCGCTGCCCGACGAGATCGTCGGCGACAAGATCGATGTCGCGCGCCGCTCGCTCTGGCTTAGGGAGGCGCTACGCGCGCTCAACGCGCGGGAGCTCCGGATCATCGAGGAACGTCGGCTGAACGACGAGGGCGCGACACTCGAAGCGCTCGGCGAAACCCTCGGCATCTCCAAGGAACGTGTCCGCCAGATCGAGGCCCGCGCCATGGAAAAGCTCAAGGTCGCGCTGGTGAAACAGAACCCGGAGTTCATGGCGACCGCCGCCTGATCCGCAACAGACGTCCAGCGGATGAATTTCCGGCTGGCTCTTACTTGTCGGTGACGATCTTGACCTTGTCGCCGGCGGAAACCGCGGCACCCGGCGACAGCGCATTTAGCACGCGGAACAGGTCGAGCTTGCGGTCGACGCCAACCATCTGGGCCGAAAGCGAACCCATCGTCTGGCCCGGTTGGACGGTGACGACGCGGATGTGCAGTGGCTTCAAAGCAGCCTTTTCGGCAGCACTGAGGATCCTGAACGAGCCGCTGACCGAACGCGCCACGGTGTCCAACGTGGTGCTGGCCGAAGGTGCCGCGGTCAGCAGCCTGTAGACCTGGCCACCGGCACGGATCACGGCAATGTCGAACTGCCAGCCTTCGGCGCCGGCATGCGCGGTCGCCGCCTCGTTGCCGTTGATCGTCTCCTGCCTCACGCTGCTGTCGTCGAGGCCGGCCACCCAGCCGCTGCGGATATAGTCGGTGAGCGCGCGGTTCTTGTCGATCGAGACGCCGTCGAAGCGGATCGCCATATCGCCGGGGCCGGTTGCGGTCACCGCGGCGGCCGAATTGTCGATGATGAAGCCCTGCGGCACCGAGAAGGATACGCCGAGGCCCGGATGCATGAAGGTTTCGCCGCGCACATAGCCTTCCTCGGGCGTGTCGCCATAGAGCAGGCCGTCTATGCCGGCGAGGAAGGAATCGCGATCGCGCGTACCGACGCCGGGCGCGCCGAATTGGCGGGCAAGGCGCTGCGCCAGATCGATGCGCTGCGGCGTGTTGGGGTGCGTGGCCAGGAAGTCGAGGCTGGCGTCGGTGGCGCCGCTGATCGAACGGAAGTCCGTATAGGCCGACATCGACTGCAGGAAGCGGCCGGCGGCGAAAGGATCGTAACCGGCTTCGCCGATCGATTTGATGCCGATGGCGTCGGCTTCCAGCTCCTGGTTGCGCGAGAACTGCGCCAGCCTCAGCTTGCCCCGAATCAGCGCCGCCTTGGCGGTCGGGCTGCCGCCGAGCACATCGGAAACCACCTTGGTCGCCAGGCCTTCCTCGGCCTCGAGTTGCTGGCGCTGCAGGCCGTGATTGGCGGTGACGTGGCCCATCTCATGCGCGATGACAGCGGCAAGCTCTGCCGAATCATTGGCCAGCGCCAGCAGGCCGCGGGTGATGTAGAGATAGCCGCCCGGCAGCGCGAAGGCGTTGACGTTGGGCGAATTCAGGATGGTGATGCGATAGGTCTGCGTCGGGTTGGCCGACACCACGGTCAAATTGCCGACCACCTTGGCGACCATGCGCTCAAGCTTGGGATCGGAATATTCACCGCCATAAGTCGCCAGAATGCGCGGGTGCTGCGCCTTGGCCAGTTCGGCGAGCTTGTTGTTGGCGCCGACATTGTCGACCGTGATCGGCTTGTCGGAAGGCTGGAAGCCGGACTCCTGTACTTCCGGCGGCATGAACATCTGGCAGCTCGCCAGCGCCACGGCAAAGCCGGCCAACGCAAGAAAACGCGCCAGCGGATTCATTCGTAGTCTATCAACGCCGATCGCCAGAACGGCTTCCTTTCGGGTCCCGGCGCATGACCACGAAAACCGGGGGCGATTTTCGGAACATGTCATGCGCTATCTCAAACGGCTGCAGCATCCGTTGCCCGTCCCTTAGGGCACGAGCGGCGGATGCTGCAGGCAAATCACGGCCTGTGCCGGACCAGTAGGGCGGACCTAGCCACACTCCTCCAGTCATGGCAAGCAAGCGCCACATCGCCTGGAGTCGGTTTGATCGTAAATTATGTCCGCTTCCGGGCAATATCTCGTGATACACCGCCACTCGCGCCCATATAGCGCCGGAACGCTTCCGGACCAGCCCCGGTGAAGAAATCATCCGCTTTGCCGACTGCCGCCACCAACCCGTTGTCGAGAAACACCATGTGTTCGCCGATACGGCGGGCGTCTTCAGGCTGGTGGGTGACAAACAGCACCGTCATGCTCCGCTCGGCATGAACGGCGGCGACCATATCCAGCATATCGTCGCGCAAAGCGGGCCCGAGCGAGGCGAAGGGTTCGTCGAGCAGCAGCACCGGCCGGTCGCGCACCAGAACGCGGGCCAATGCGACGCGCTGGCGCTCCCCGCCTGAAAGTTCGCGCGGCAGGCGCTTTTCCTTGCCCCCAAGGCCGGTTCGCGCAAGCGCCTCGGCGATCGCGGCGCGGTCCGTTTCGGTCAGCCGCAAGGCTGGCGAGCGGCCGAGCCCGACATTCTGCTCGACGGAAAGATGGGCGAAGAGGTTGTTCTCCTGGAACACCATCGATACCGGGCGCACCGAGGCCGGCTCGGCGCTGACATCAGCGCCGCCGATCAGCACGCGGCCCGACTGTGGCATCTCGAAGCCGGCGACCAGATTGAGCAGCGTCGACTTGCCCGACCCGCTCGGCCCCATGATCGCGGTGATCTTCGACGTGGCGAACTCGACATCGAAGACCAGCGGCGTCTCGCCGTAGCTGAACGCCACCTTGTCCAGCCGCACCGGCGCGCCTTTTTCAAGCCCGCTGGCCTTTCCATCAAGCATCCCGGACCCTCTCCCTTCCCAGCGAGTGCGCCGCCACGATCAGGGCGAGGCAGACGAGGCCGAGCAGCAGTGCCAGGCCGGCGGCATCCTCGGTGCGGTAGCTGCCCATGCGCGCCAGGAGAAGGTAGGGCAATGTCTGCACGGAATCACTGCCGAACAAGGCAATGACGCCGAGATCGCCGAGCGACAGGGCCATGGCGAAAGCGAAGGCGGTGGCGAGCGGCCGACGCAGCGACGGCCAGTCGACCAGCACCAACCGGTTCCAGCCCGCAATGCCGAGCTGTGCACAGAGCCGTTCGTGACGCTCGCTCGCCGCATCATAGGTGGGACGGACGGCCCGTAGGGCGAACGGCATCGCCATCACCGCGTTGACGGTGACGACCATGACCGGGGCGATGGCGAAGACATCGCCGACATGGCGCAGCAACAGGAACCAGCCGGCGCCGACGACGATGGGCGGCACGACCAGGACGAAGCCGGCGCCTGTATCGGTGGCATGCTCAAGCATTGTCCGGAGGCCAGCCCGGCGGTTCAACGCCAGCGCCCGGCGCGCCACGGTCAACGCCAGCGATAGCATCACCGAGAGCAGTGCGGACAGGAAGGCCAGCACCGCACTGGTCAGAGCCGCCTGCCGCACGGTGGCCTCGCCGGCCAGCCGGCCGAGATCGGCACCCAACCCGGCCGTCACCGTCGCCGCCATCGGCCCGACGACGAACAGCAGCGCCAAGACGATGACCATGGCGTTCAGCCAGGTCTCGCTCCTCTTGACCGAGAGATAGCGGCGTTGCGCAACCGGCAGGTTGGTGTCGCCGACCACATTGGCGCCCAGCCGCGTCAGGGCCAGCACCACGATAAAGGTCAGGGCGATCTGCAGCAGCGTCAGCGTCACCGCCCGCGCGGGATCGAAATCGAAGCGCAGCGCCTGGTAGATGCCGACCTCCAGCGTCGTCGCTGCTGGCCCGCCACCGAGCGTCAGCACAATGGTGAAGGATGTGATGCAAAGCATGAAGACTAGCCCGGCGACACCCGGCAATGCCGCACGCAGCGTTGGCCATTCGATCAGCCTGAACGCCGGCCGCGCTGCAATGCCGAGCTGGCTCGCCAGCCGCCATTGGTCGGCCGGTATGGTCTGCAGCGACTCGAGGAACAGCCTTGTCGCCAGCGGCAGGTTGAAGAAGACATGGGCGACGAGAATGCCCGACAGGCCGTAGATGCCCGACCAGCTTCCACCGCCGATCACCGTGAACACGCCGGCGAAATAGCCGGCGCGGCCATAAAGCGCCAGCACGCCGAGTGCCGCGACGATGGCCGGCAGCGCCAACGGTATGGCGAACAGTTGCAGGATGAAGGCGCGGCCGAAGAAGCGTGGATGCCGCGACATCGCCCGCGCGACAAACAGCGCCGGCCCGACGGAGAGGAGCGTCGACAATGCCGCTTGCCAGAGCGTGAAGCGCACGACGCGCAGCAGATAGGGATCGAAGGCTGCCCAGGCGCCCGAAAGATCGTGGCCGCCTTCGAAAAGCAGGCCGGCAAACGCGCCGCCGATGAGCAGCGCGATTGCGGCGAGCGCGAGGATGCCGGCGCTGATGCGGGGGTCAGACGCGCGTTGCACGCTGGACCACCTGACTTGAGGTTCTTAGCGAAGGCCGCGTTCCTTCGCGCCCCCCTCTGTCCTGCCGGACATCTCCCCCACAAGGGGGGAGATTGGCAGTTTCCGCGCCTCGCTCATTCCAGCAACGTTGGCGATTGGCGAAATCGCCGACGACAGCCAATCTCCCCCCGTGTGGGGGAGATGTCCGGCAGGACAGAGGGGGGCGCCGTAGGACACTCATCTTTCGATCATAGGACCAAATTACTTGCTCATCACCGCCAGCCACTCATCCACCCAGGCCTTGCGGTTGGCGGCGACCTCTTCGGGGCTGAACAGCAAGGTCTTGGTCGGCTTGACCAGCTTGTCGAAGGCCGGGTTGAGCGGCTTGTCGGTCTTCCCTGCCGGGAACATCCAGTTGGTCTCGGGGATGGCATCCTGGAACTTCGGTCCGGTCATGAAGGCCATGAACTTTTCGGCCAGCGGGTTCTTGGCCCCTGTCGTGGTGATGCCCGCCACCTCGATCTGCAGGTACTCGCCCTCCTCGAAGGAGGCCGCCTGGTAGCGCTCGGTGTTTTCCGCCACCATGTGGTAGGCCGGCGACGTCGTGTAGGACAGCACCATCGGCGCCTCGCCCTTGGTGAACAGGCCGTAGGCCTCGCTCCAGCCCGGCGTCACGGTCAGCACTTTCGCCTTCAGCTTGGCCCAGGCCTCCGGCGCCTTGTCGCCATAGACAGACTTGACCCACAACAGCAGGCCGAGGCCCGGCGTCGAGGTGCGCGGATCCTGGATGACGATCTTGTCGTCGGCGCTGCCTTCTACCAGTTCTTTCAGGCTCTTCGGCGGGCTCTTCAGCTTCTCCGTGTCGTAGACGACAGCGAAGTAGCCGTAGTCAAAGGGGACAAAAGTGTCGTCGCTCCAGCCGCCCGGCACAGTGGCATCCGCCACCGCGCCATGCGGCGCGAACAGGCCGGTGGCCTTGGCATCGGCGGTAAGGTTTGTGTCGAGGCCAAGCACGATATCGGCCTTCGTCGATGCGCCTTCCAGCTTGACGCGGTTGAGCAGCGCGACGCCATCGGCAACCGAGACGAACTCCACATCGCAGCCGCATTCGGCCTCGAATTCCTTCTTCACCACGGGACCCGGACCCCAGTCGGCGGTGAAACTCTCATATGTGTAGACGGTGAGTTTGTCTTTGGCCAAGGCCGGCCCGGACAAGACCACGGTCATGGCTGAGACAAGAGCGTATAAAAGCGTGCGCATCGGCGCCTCCTTCGTTCGAATTGAAGGAATTGAGGCGTCGGACTGTCCGAAACGTCTAATCCCTCCGCCGGTACAAACCGGATCAGGTTCAGCGGGTTGGCGAGACTGCCTCTCAGCCGGTCCGCGAAGATCGCGTTCGGCACCCCGTTAGAGCGTTTCGACACATAGGCCCGGCCGATCCCTCACGCAAGTGGGAGTTTGCCGCCTTCCGTTTCCGGTGCCAGGCTGGTAAGGGCCACACGATATGAGCACATTCACCATCCTGCTTGGCGGCGACCTCATCCGCACGCCACGGCTCGACCGCCAGGTCGAAGGCTCCCGCGTGATTGCCGCCGACGCCGGCATCGGCCATGCGCGGCTGCTCGGCCTAGTCCCGGAACTGTGGGTGGGGGATTTCGATTCCGTGCCGGCCAACCTGCCGGAAAATCTCGCCACTGTCCCCCGCCGGACCTTCTCGGCGGAAAAGGACCAAACCGATGGCGAACTGGCCATCGCAGCCGCACTGGAGCTCGGCGCGACCAGCCTGGTGCTCGCCGGCGCCTTCGGCGGCAAGCGCGCCGACCACGCTTTCCTGCATCTTGCGCTTGCCCTGCGCCTTGCCGAGGCCGGAACGGAGGTGCTGCTGACCAGCGGCGCCCAGGAGGGCGTTCCCCTGCTCCACGGCAGGGCCGGTTTCGACTATGCCGACGGCACGCTGTTTTCGGTGCTCGGCTTTTCCGAACTCGCCGGCCTGACCGTCAATGGCGCCAAATGGCCACTGAATCACGTCAAGGTGGCGTTCGGTTCGTCGCTGACCATTTCCAATGAGGTCAAGGGCCGCCTCGAAATCGCGCTCGGCCACGGCCGCGCGATGCTGCTCGCTCATCCTTTTCCCTTACCTGAAAGCTGACATGGCCCCGCCCCTTCTCAACCTCGACGGGATAAAACTGACCTTCGGTGGCACGCCGCTACTCGATGGCGCCGCCTTGACCGCTTCTGCCGGCGACAAGATCGCGCTGGTCGGCCGCAACGGGTCGGGCAAGTCGACGCTGCTGAAGATCGCCGCCGGCCTGATCGAGCCGCAGGACGGCGAGGTGTTCCGCCAGCCTTCGGCGACCGTCCGCTATTTGCCGCAGATGCCCGACATGGAGGGTTTTGCCAGTGTCCGCGCCTATGTCGAGGCCGGACTCGGACCCGCCGACGACCCGTACCGCGCCAGCTATCTGATGGAGCATCTCGGCCTCTCGGGTGAGGAGCGGCCGAACGACCTGTCCGGCGGCGAGGCAAGGCGCGCGGCCCTTGCCCGCGTCATGGCGCCCGAACCCGACATCCTGCTGCTCGACGAGCCGACCAATCATCTCGACCTCTCGGTGATCGAATGGCTGGAAGAGGAGCTCGTCCGCACCTCATCGGCACTGATCGTCATCTCGCACGACCGCCGCTTTCTCGAGCGTGTATCGCGCGCCACCGTCTGGCTCGATCGCGGCCAGACGCGCAGGCTGGACAAGGGTTTTGGCCATTTCGAGGAATGGCGCGACCTGGTGCTGGAAGAGGAAGAACGCGAGCAGCACAAGCTTGGCCGCCAGATCGTGCGCGAGGAGCACTGGCTGCGCTACGGCGTGACGGCGCGGCGCAAGCGCAACATGCGCCGGCTGGGCGAGTTGCAAACCATGCGCCAGCGTTTTCGCGGACATCGCGGCGCCGAAGGCTCGGCCACCATGGTGGCGAGCGACGCCGCCGAATCCGGCAAGCTGGTGATCGAGGCCAAGAACATCGAGAAGAGTTTCGGCGATCTCACCGTGGTCAAGGGGTTTTCGACCCGCATCCAGCGCGGCGATCGGGTCGGTCTGGTCGGGCCGAACGGCGCCGGCAAGACGACGCTCTTGAAGATGCTGACCGGCGAGATGAAGCCCGACGCCGGTTCGGTGCGGCTCGGCACCAATCTGGAGATCGCCACGCTCGACCAGAAGCGCGAGGCCGTCGACCCGCAGGAGACACTGGCGCAGTATCTCACCGACGGGCGCGGCGAGAACCTGGTCATCAATGGCGAGCAGCGCCATGTCGTCTCCTACATGAAGGATTTCCTGTTCAAGCCGGAACAGGCGCGCACGCCGGTGCGCGAGCTGTCCGGCGGCGAGCGAGCGCGGCTCTTGCTGGCGCGCGTGCTGGCCCGACCGGCAAACCTGCTGGTGCTCGATGAGCCGACCAACGATCTCGACATGGAGACGCTGGAACTGCTGCAAGAACTGGTCGCCGGGTTTGCCGGAACGGTCATCCTGGTCAGCCACGACCGCGATTTCCTCGACCGCACCGTGACCAGCCTGATCGCGCCGGATGGTGACGGCCGCTGGATCGAATATGCCGGCGGTTATTCCGACATGCTGGCGCAACGCGGCGGCACCAGGCTCGACGACCGTAAGGCGCGCGCGAAAGCCGAAAATGGCGAAGCGCCGGCACCGGGCAGGAGCGAGGCAGCCGCGCCAAAGGGGCCGCCGAAGAAACTGTCGTTCAAGCAGAAGTTCGCGCTGGAATCGCTGCCCAAGAAAATCGAAGCGGTGATGGCGTCGATCTCGAGGCTTGAGAACAACATCGCCGATCCGGCCTATTACGAGCGCGATCCGGCCTCGTTCCAGAAAACCATCGCCGCCCTCGACAAGGAGCGCGCGACGCTAGCGGCCCTCGAGGAGGAATGGCTGGAGCTGGAGATGCTGCGCGAGGAAATGGAGGGGTAGTGGTGTGTGCAAGTTTTATGCATCTATATTGGACGCATAAAAGGAGGCGAACTCCATGCTTCAGCCAAAGCCGAAACCTCAGCGAAAATCAGTGAGCATATCCATCAGCTCACAGTTGATCGAAGACGCCAAAGCGTTGGACGTCAACCTCTCCGGCGCCGCAGAGGTGAGTATCGCCAAAGCGATTGCTGCGGAAAAGACGCATCAATGGCAAGAAGAAAACAAGGAAGCCATCGAAAGCTCCAATGCTTATGTCAGGCGCAACGGACTTCCGTTGGCCAAACATCGGCTGTTTTGACGCGGCGCTACCGACCCTATCCAGACTCCTGACAGACTTTTGAGAGGCGCCAACGGCGCCCTTCTCAGCCCGCCGTCTTCGCCTGCCAGGCCTTGATCGCTTCGTCGAAGACCTTCTCGCCGGGAATGCCTTTTTCCATGGTCAGCAATGCCCGCCGCCCGGTCTTGTAGACGACCGGCACGTCGATCCAGTCCTGGCCGCGCAGCAAGATCATGTTGGCGTCTTCGTCGGCCTTGGTGTCGTTCAGCGCGACCAGGAAGAAGCCGTCGGCGATCTTGGCCGGAATACCGATCAGCGGGCTGCCGGCATCCTGTTCCGAACCCTTCATGGCGACGCGCAGAATGTTGTCGACGCCGCCGCCTTCAAAGCCGTCCGGCGTCAGGAAGATCATCTCGATGATATGGCTGGCCGGCAGCGTCTGGTCGGTGTTGCGGCGGATGGTCATGCGCAACTGGATGTCCTTGCCGGGAATGGTCGCCTCGGCGCGGATCGCCGGCTCCGGCGGCAGGTCGCCACCGGGCGATTCCTGTACCAGCGACCAGACGATGTTGCCCGGCTCCGCCGAGCCCTGGGCGGTGCTGGTGCGCTCCTCGTAGAAGATCGCCTTCTGGCCGACCGGCAGCGCGGTTTCCGCGGGCGCGGTGGCCGGGGCCGCCGGCGCGGCACCCGCCGGTGCTGGCGGAGTGGCGGCGGCATTGGCCGGCGCCGCCGGGGCTCCGTTGGCAGGCGGCGTTGCGGGGGCGGCACCTGCCGCCGGAGGCGTAGCCGCGGGAGGAGTGCCGGCGGTCGGTGCGGAAATCGGCGGCGCGTTGGTCGCCGAGGGCGGCGTGGTCAGCGCGGCGACCGATTCGCCTTCGCCGATGCCGCTTTGTCCGCCGGCCGGGCCGGGGTCGACTTCACTGCCTTGCGGCGTCAGCCGCTGGGTGAATTTCGTGCTTTCGGCTTCCGTGCCGCCAGCTGCGGGCGCCGGCGGCGGCGCAGCGGCATCG
Source organism: Mesorhizobium sp. M1338 (assembly GCF_040318045.1). NCBI lineage: Bacteria > Pseudomonadati > Pseudomonadota > Alphaproteobacteria > Hyphomicrobiales > Phyllobacteriaceae > Mesorhizobium > Mesorhizobium sp. M1338. The sequence goes on from NZ_JAMYLL010000003.1 coordinate 145,951, forward strand.
GTTGCTGGCTTGGCAGGTGCCGGCTTCACGGGTTCGGTCTTTGTCGCGACCTTGGTGCCGTCGAGCCCGAGCATCTTGTCGAAGGCGTCCTTGTTCAGCCAGATGCCGTAGCCGCCACCGGCGATGACCAGAAGCGCGACGACGGCGGCGATCAGCCCGCCATAGCTGCGCTTGCGCTCCGCCGGGTGCCGGCGCTGGAAAGTGTCCGACACCGGCTCTTCGTTGCTGGAAAAGACATCGACACCGTCGTCCGCCTCCTCGGCGTCCATCGCTGCAAGAGGCGTGTCGGCGCGAGCCGGCTGGGCAGGCGCCGGCGTTGGCCTTTGCCAGCTTGGCTCGACCTTGGCGGCAGGTGTGGGCGCGGATTGATAAGGTTCAGGCTTGGCCGCGGGCGGTGCCGGCCAGGCCGGTTCCGCCTTCGCCGGTTGCCGTGTGTGGCTCGGCTGGTTCTTGTTGCGATCGATCGAGGAAAAGATGTTTTCCAGTTCCGCGAGCGGGTCGGTCTCCGGCTCGCTCCTGGCATAGTCCCGCTCGACACTCGCAATGGCATCTTCCAGACCACGTTTCTGCTTGGCGACATCCTCCGGCGAAAGCGGCGGATCGCGCTGGGCAATCTTCGCTGCGATCGTGGAGCGGGCCTTTTCGTAGACCTTCGCCCGCATCCCTGGCGACTGATCGCCGAGACCGTTTATCGCTTTCTTCAGAACAAAAACGAAATCTGCCATGCTTCAGTCGACCTGTATTTTGTTTCCGCGCCGGCCCCCGCAGATCAGCCGCGATGCCCGGAAAGGCTTCAGAAACTAGTCTTGAAACGGATCGGTCACAAGTATCGTGTCGTCCCGTTCCGGGCTGGTGGAAAGGAGCGCGACCGGGGCACCGATCAGCTCCTCGATGTAGCGAACATATTTGACCGCCTGGGCCGGCAGATCGTTCCAGCTGCGCGCGCCGGCGGTGGTGCCTTTCCAGCCCTCCAGCGTCTCGTAGACCGGTTCGACACGCGCCTGCGCGCCCTGGCTGGCCGGCAGATAGTCGATCATCTCGCCGTCGAGGCGATAGCCGGTGCAGACCTTGATCTCGTCCAGCCCGTCGAGCACGTCGAGCTTGGTCAGCGCGATGCCCTTGATGCCGTTGACGGCGACGGCCTGGCGCACCAGCACGGCGTCGAACCAGCCGCAGCGGCGTTTGCGGCCGGTGACGACGCCGAATTCATGTCCGCGCGTGCCGAGGAATTCGCCGATCTCGTTCTTCTGCTCGGTCGGGAACGGACCTTCGCCGACGCGCGTCGTGTAAGCCTTGGTGATGCCCAACACATAGCCGATGGCGCCCGGGCCGACACCGGAGCCGGCGGCCGCCTGCCCGGCGACCGTGTTCGACGAGGTGACGAACGGATAGGTGCCGTGGTCGATATCGAGCAGCGTGCCTTGCGCGCCCTCGAACAGGATGCGCTCGCCGGCCCGGCGCTTGTCGTCGAGGATTTTCCATACCCGGTCCATATAGGGCAAGATCTCGTGCGCGACCGAAGTCAGCTCCTGCATGATCGCATCATGTGTGACTTCCGCGTGGCCGAGCCCGCGACGCAGCGCATTGTGGTGCGTCAGCAGCCTATCGACCTTCAAGGGCAGCGTTTCCAAATCCGCCAAATCCATCACCCTGACCGCACGCCGGCCCACCTTGTCCTCGTAGGCGGGGCCGATGCCACGACGGGTCGTGCCAATCTTCGTTCCGGAATTGGAAGCTGCGTCCTCGCGGAATCCGTCCAGTTCCCGATGCAGGGACAGGATAAGCGCTGTGTTTTCGGCTATTTTCAGGCGATCCGGCGCCACTTCGACACCTTGAGCCTTGAGCTTGGCCACTTCGGCGACGAAAGCGTGCGGGTCGAAAACGACGCCATTGCCGATGATGGACAGCTTGCCCTGGCGCACGACGCCCGACGGAAGCAAAGACAATTTGTAGACCTTGCCATCGACGACCAGCGTATGGCCGGCATTGTGGCCGCCTTGGAAACGCACCACGACATCGGCGCGCTCCGACAGCCAGTCGACGATCTTGCCCTTGCCTTCATCGCCCCACTGCGAGCCGACGACCACCACATTGGCCATGTTTCTTTTCCCTTGAGACGCCGCCAAGCGGCTTGAATATGGTTCGAAACGACAGGCCTCTATAACGTCAAGACCTCACGAGTGCGACCTTTCTTTGCCGCCGAAAATGCCCTGAGGCACAACAATTTTCGGCTTTGACATCATTTACTTGGACGCACGGGGGCAATAGGCCGACAAACACCGCGGCCCGCGGCCGGAATCCCGCGATGCATCGAAGCGCCTACATAGTCCTGCTGCTCACCACCTTGCTGTGGGGCGGCAACTCGGTGGCCGGCAAGCTGGCGGTCGATCACGTCTCGCCAATGACGCTCGTCTTCCTGCGCTGGGTGCTGGCCGTGGCGATCATGCTGCCGATAGGCTGGAAGACGATACGCAAGGACTGGCCGGTCGTGCGCAAGCACTGGCTCATCCTCTCGGCCCTCGGTGCCAGCGGTTTCACCCTGTTCAACACCATCTTCTACACGGCGCTTAACTATACGACTGCGATCAACGTCTCGATCGAACAGGCGGCGATGCCGATCCTGATCATGACAGCCAATTTCGTCTTCTTCCGCCTGCGCGTGAACTGGGCGCAGATTGTCGGCGTCGTGCTGACCATCGCCGGCGTGATCCTGACCGCCTGCCACGGCGACCCGCGCCGGCTGTTGACGCTGGAGCTCAATTTCGGCGACGCCATAATGCTGGCCGCCGTGTTTCTCTACAGCGGCTATTCGGTCGGGCTGCGGCTGAAACCGATGATGCATTGGCAGAGCCTGATGCTCGCCCTGTCGGTCGCCGCTCTCGTTACCTCGGTGCCTTTCTTCCTGTGGGAGATCGCCGCCGGCACGGTCATCGTGCCCGACGCGCGCGGCTGGGCGGTCATCGTCTATACCGCGATCGGCGCCTCGGTCATCTCGCAGATCTTTTACATCAGGGGCAACGAGCTGATCGGCGCCAACCGCGCCGGCCTGTTCATCAATCTGGTGCCGATCTTCGGCACGCTGCTGTCGGTGCTGATCGTCGGCGAGACGTTCCAGCTCTACCAGGCACTGGCTTTGGTGCTCGTGCTGGGCGGCATCGGGCTTGCCGAATACAGTGGGCGCAAAGCGGCGAACCTGCCATCAGCCAGGACACGCTGAACACAAAAAGCGCGGACCAGGCCGCGCCCTTCGATCTTTCACAGCAACTCCTGGGTCACATCGCGTTGATGTCGAAATGCAGCCTCTTGGCCGAATCGATCGACTTGTGCGCCTTGACCTTTTCCAGCACGGCCTCCGGGAACGGCGCGTCGAGATAGAGCAGCGCGATGGCATCGCCGCCCGGCCGGTTGCGGCCAAGCTGGAAGTTGGCGATGTTGACGCCGTTCTCGCCGCAGACGGTGCCGAGCAGGCCGATGATGCCCGGCGCGTCGGCATTGGTCGTGTAGAGCATGTGCTGGCCGACCTCGGCATCGAGATTGATGCCCTTGATCTGGATGAAGCGCGGCTTGCCATCGGAGAAGCAGGTCCCGGCGATCGAGCGCGTCTTGTGCTCGGTCGTCACCGTCAGCTTGATGTAGCCGTCGAACACGCCCGACTTGTCGCGCTTGACCTCGGCAACGATGATGCCGCGCTCCTTCACCATGATCGGCGCCGACACCATGTTGACGTCGGAGACCTGCGGCCGGATCAGCCCGGCAAGCGCCGCACTGATCAGCGCGCGGGTATTCATTGTCGCCGTCGAGCCATCGAACAGGATCTCGACCTCCTTGATCGGGTCTTCTGTGACCTGGCCGACAAAGGCGCCGAGCACTTCTGCGAGCTTGACGAAGGGCTTCAGCCGCGGGGCTTCCTCGGCGGTGATCGACGGCATGTTGATGGCATTGGAGACGGCACCCTTGATCAGATAGTCGGCCATCTGTTCGGCGACCTGCAGCGCGACATTCTCTTGCGCTTCCGCCGTCGAGGCGCCGAGATGCGGCGTCGCCACCACATTCTCCATGCCGAACAACGCATTCTGCTCGGCCGGCTCGACCTCGAACACGTCGACGCCCGCGCCCGCCACCTTGCCGCTCTTCAGCGCCGCGACCAGATCGGCCTCGACGATCAGCCCGCCGCGGGCGCAGTTGATGATGCGCACACCATTCTTCATCTTGGCGATCGCCGCGGCGTCGATGATGTTGCGCGTCTTGTCGGTCAGCGGCGTGTGCAGCGTGATGAAGTCGGCGCGGGCGAAAAGCTCGTCCAGCTCGACCTTGTCGACGCCGAGTTCCTCGGCGCGTTTGTCCGATAGGAACGGGTCGAAAGCGATGACATGCATCTTCAACCCGACGCCGCGCGTCGCGACGATCGAGCCGATGTTGCCGCAGCCGATCACGCCCAGCGTCTTGCCGGTGATCTCGACGCCCATGAAGCGGTTCTTCTCCCATTTGCCGGCATGGGTCGAAGCGTTGGCTTCCGGGATCTGGCGGGCAAGCGCGAAGATCATCGCCACGGCATGTTCAGCTGTCGTGATCGAATTGCCGAAGGGGGTGTTCATCACGATGATGCCCTTGCGGCTCGCCGCCGGGATGTCGACATTGTCGACGCCGATGCCGGCGCGGCCGACAACTTTGAGTTTCGTGGCGGCGTTGATCAACTTTTCGGTGACCTTGGTCGCCGAGCGGATGGCGAGGCCATCATACTGGCCGATCACTTCGAGCAGCTTTTCCTTGTCCTTGCCGAGATCGGGCAGATAGTCGACCTCGACGCCACGATCCTTGAATATCTGCACGGCGGTGGGAGAAAGTTTGTCCGAGACGAGAACGCGGGGCGCCATAGCGGCCTCCTTGAAATGGATTGTTGGGGATGGGCGGCCGAAGGCCGCCACTGAAAATCTCAGGCCGCCGCTTTCAGCGACGCCTTCTGCGCAGCGAAGGCCCAGTCGAGCCAGGGCAGCAATGCTTCGAGATCCGACGTCTCGACGGTCGCGCCACACCAGATGCGCAGGCCGGGCGGTGCGTCGCGATAGGCGCCGATGTCGTAGGCGACACCTTCCTTGTCGAGCACCGACACCAGTCCCTTGGCGAAAGCCGCTTGCCCATCGGCATCGAGCGCGGACACATCCGGATCGGTGAAGGACAGGCACACGGACGTGTTCGACCGCGTCGCCGGCTGGACGGCGAGATGACCGAGCCATGAGGACTTGGCGACAAAGCGATCGAGGACGGCCGCATTGGCATCCGCCCTGGCGATCAGCCCTGCGAGGCCGCCGATCGACTTCGCCCAGTTGAGCGCATCGAGATAGTCCTCGACGCACAGCATCGACGGCGTGTTGATGGTCTCGCCCTTGAAGATGCCTTCGATCAACTTGCCGCCCGAGGTCAGGCGGAAGATTTTCGGCAGCGGCCATGAAGGCTTATAGATCTCCAGCCGCTCGACCGCGCGGGGTGACAGGATCAGCATGCCGTGCGCGCCCTCGCCGCCCAGCACCTTCTGCCAGGAGAAGGTGACGACATCGAGTTTTTCGAAATCGAGCCTCTGTGCGAAGGCGGCCGAAGTCGCGTCGCAGATGGTCAGGCCCTTGCGATCCGCGGGAATGAAATCGCCATTCGGCACGCGCACGCCGGACGTGGTGCCATTCCAGGTGAAGACCACATCGCGGTCGAAATCGATCTTTGTGAGGACGGGCAGTTCGCCGTAGCCGGCTTCGATCTTGCGCACATCGGCGAGCTTCAATTGCTTGACCACGTCGGTGACCCAGCCGGAGCCAAAGCTCTCCCAGGCGACCATGTCGACGCCGCGCTCGCCGAGCAGCGACCACAGCGCCATCTCGACCGCGCCGGTGTCCGACGCCGGTACGATGCCGATGCGGTAGTCCGCCGGGACCTGGAGAATTTCCCGCGTCAGCTCGATCGCCTGTTCGAGCTTGGCCTTGCCGATCCTGGCGCGGTGGGAACGGCCGAGCGCGGCATTGTTCAGCGCCTCGACCGACCAGCCGGGGCGCTTTGCGCAGGGACCTGAGGAAAAATTGGGGTTTGCCGGACGGAGTCCGGGCTTCGTATGCGTCGTCATCGTGGTCTATCCTTCCAGATAGTGGCCCCTCGTTGGGGAGGGGTGGCCCACGGACGGCGATATGCGTTCAGGCTTCGGGCGTCAAGAGGAAAGTTTTTGTCGCTGGCGGGATACTGGCGATCTGTGATCAGGATGGCGTGACTTCAAACGCAAACGGCGGACCCGAAGATCCGCCGTCCTGATCCTCGTGCTCGCGGCGCCTACCAGAGATCGTAGCGCAGCCCGAGCTTGACCTGGTGGTTGCTGATCCCCTTTTTGATCGGATAGGAGGTCAGGCTTTCGGCTGTCACATATTCGGCATCCGGGGCGGAGAAATACTGATAGCCCAGATCGACGGAAACGTTCTTCGTCACCTGATAGGCAAGGCCGGCATTCAGCGTATAGGCCAGGGAGTACTGGGTCTTGCTGTCATTCAGTACGAAATCATCGCTGGGATCGCTGTTGTCGGTGAAGTAGCTAGCCGAGAGGCTGCGCTTGCTGCGGACGACACCGATACCGGCGCCGAGATAAGGCGTGATCCCGACATAGGTGCCAAGATCGACATAGCCATTGAGCATGCCCGAGAAGGCGTAGTTCTTCAGGGACGCCGATGCCACGGTCGGCTCTGCCGCAGTCGCTGAATCGTCATAGCCGACGCCGATCTTGTTGCCGGGCAGATAGCCCAGATTGAGATCGGCGCGCAGATAGTCGTTGAAATGGTAGCCGAAGCCGATGCTGGCAAAGATGGGGTCTTCCTTGTCGCTGAAGCTTGCCGGCGTGAAGGCGAAATTGTCGTTCCTGAAGCTCTTCTGCGCCAGGTACGAGACATCGCCGCGCAGATACCAGCCGGAGCCGACCTCGACCGGCACATAATCGGGCGCCTGGTCGACATAGATCGGCGGGTCGTAGTCGGCGGCGTGCACGGGCGTCAGCGGCAAGAGGGCTAAGGCGCCAAGTGCCAGCGTCATACGCGAAATGATTTTCATGGTCCCCGACTCCCGAATTTGGCGCCGCCAGGAATAGCAACGGCAGCCATCGTTTCAGGAAGCATTGTTAACCATAGTGGTTAAGTGCCGGTTAAGGCTAACAGAGCGTTAGCGAATTCATTTCCGGCAGGGTCTCATCGGGGCGGTGCAAACGAAAACCGCCCGGCTGATGCCGGGCGGTTCGCGAGAATTTCAGGTAATGCTGGTGTTACTTGGTGTAGATCGGCTCGGGTTCGGGCTGGTAGGCCACGACCGGCGCGGCGCAACCGTTGTTGCCACCGAACTGATAGCGCAGGCCGCCGCGCACTTCGTGTGTGTTGATGCCGCGATCGAAGCCGGGTCCGGAGCTGCTGACATCCCATTCGAACATGCGGCCGCCCTGGATGTGGCTGAAGCGATAGCCCGCGTCGAGGATGATTTTGTCGGTCAGGCAGTAGGAAGCGCCGGCCATCAGAGCGTAGGCGAAGCGCCAGTTGGACGCTCCCGGGTTGGTCTCGGTGGTGTTCGGGTCGTAGACAGTATCCCACTTGACGCGCGCACCGCCGATGCCGGCGCCGACGTAGGGCGTGATGCCACTATAGGTGCCGAGATCGACATAGGCATTGGCAAGCAGCAGCAGGGCGCTCATTTTCGACACTTCGGTCGAAGTCCCGTTGATATCCGACGTGCCGCCGTTGAAGTTCGACTTGAACCAATAGTCGGCGGTCAGATCGGTGCGGAAGTAGTCGTTGATCTTGTAGCCGACGCCGGCGCCGAGCGAGAAGCCGCCCTTGAGCTTACCGAAATCGAAGCTTCTGGTGCCGGGCGTGACCGTACAGTTACAGGGATCAACGGTATAGGTCATATAGTCGATGCCGCGCAGGGTCGACTTGTGATAGTCGATGTCGCCGCGGATATACCAGCCGCCGACTTCGACCGGCTGCTCGTAGACGGCCGGAGGCGGAGCTTCCTCGACCACCGGTTCCGGCAGGTCGGCCGCGAACAGCGGTCCTGCCAGGCCTGCGAACAGTAAGGCGAGCAGGACCTTTCTGGCTGTATTGAACATGCTTGTCACCCCTGAGAAGTTCGGAACGGCTATCGTGTCCGAATGCAATTGCTTTTCAGTCGTGGATAATGAAGTGCAAAGGTTAAAGGGCGTTTAACCCTGTTGCTTAACCACGAATCCCGAAAGTTCGAGGCATGGTGGAGCGGCTTCAGGATGCCGGAATCGACTGCCGGACCGACCAAAAAAGCCCGCCGGAAGGGCGGGCTTGAGCTGGCGAAGATATGTGTGCGGCACCCTCGCGGGCGGGCTTGTGATTAAGCTGCGCTGCGCGTTTCGGAGATAACCTCAACGATCCCATTGACGATGGACTCGACCAGTTGCGGGTCGTCGCCCTCGGCCATGACGCGGATCAGCGGTTCCGTGCCGGAGGGCCGAATAACCAGCCGCCCGGCCTTGCCGAGGCGGTGGCGGGCGTCTTCGATGGCCGCCTTGACTGGCGCTTCCTCGAGCGGCTTGCCGCCGGAAATATGGACGTTCTTCAGGAGCTGTGGCACCGGTTCGAACTTCTTCGACAGTTCGCTGACCGGCCGCCCCTGCCGCTTGATGCAGGCCAGCACCTGCAGCGCCGAAACGAGGCCATCGCCGGTGGTCGAGAAGTCCGACAGCACGATATGGCCGGATTGTTCGCCGCCGACATTCAGCCCATGCGCGCGCATATGCTCGACGACATAACGGTCGCCGACCTTGGTGCGGTGCAATTGCAGCTTCATGTCGCCGAGGAAGCGCTCGAGGCCGAGATTGGACATGACCGTCGAAACGACGCCGCCGCCGGCGAGCCGCCCGCTCTGGTGCCAGGATTCGGCGATCAGCGCCATGATCTGGTCGCCATCGACGATCGCACCGTTCTCATCGACAATGACGACGCGATCGGCATCGCCATCGAGCGCGATACCGATGTCGGCGCGCACTTCGTGCACCTTCTTCTGCAGACCGGCGGGATGGGTCGAGCCGCATTCCTTGTTGATGTTGAAGCCGTTGGGCTCGACATTGATGGCGACGACTTCGGCGCCCAGTTCCCACAGCGCCTCGGGCGCCACCTTGTAGGCCGCGCCATTGGCGCAATCGACGACGATCCTCAAGCCCGAGAGTGACATCGAGCGCGGCAAGGTGCGCTTGGCGAATTCGATGTAGCGGTCATGCACGCCGTCGACGCGCTTGGCGCGGCCAAGCCCGTCGGAATCGGCGAGCGCCAGTTCGATATCCTTGTCGAGCATGCTCTCGATGCGCTCCTCGATCTCGTCGGAGAGCTTGTAGCCGTCGGGTCCGAACAGCTTGATGCCGTTGTCGTAATAGGGATTGTGCGAAGCCGAGATCATGACGCCGATATCGGCGCGCAGCGAACGCACCAGCATGGCGACCGCCGGAGTCGGGATCGGGCCGAGCAGGAACACGTCCATGCCGGCGGCACAAAGACCGGCGACCATGGCATTCTCGATCATATAGCCGGAAAGCCTGGTGTCCTTGCCGAGCACGACACGATGACGGTGGCTGCCGCGCTGGAAGGAGAGGCCGGCGGCCATGCCGACCCGCATCGCGATTTCCGCGGTCATCGGAAACTTGTTGGCGCGCCCGCGAATGCCGTCCGTGCCGAAATAATTCCCTGCCATGCTAGCCCAATTCCTTAACGTTCTTCCCCAGCACGTCATGCCACAATTGGCCGGGGCGCCTTGATCACATTGTGTGATTATATGTTACCAATCCTTAGAAAATCCTTGTTGTGCACTGCACACAACATGACTGCAACCTGGCATGCTGAGACTGCCATGCTGAATATACCAGTCATGCGAGACTTTCAGCGCGGATGCACCTGGAAAATCTTGCTTTGAAGCCGGCAACGAACAACGATTTCATCACCTTATCGGCAAAGCCCCAGCTTTCGCCGATATATACGCTACTTAGCATCTGGCGCAACCGGCCGTTGAGCGTTATTGATTCGTCGGGACGTATCATGGGCTGCCGCAACGGAGAAACGCTATGCTCATCCACCGACTTGCTACTTTGACCGGCCTCGCCGTCGCGACCTTGTTTCTGGCCGCGCCAGCCAACGCACTGACGATGGCCGAGTGCAGCACGAAATACAACGCCGCCAAGGATGCGGGGACACTCGCCGGGGCGACCTGGAACCAGTTCCGCAAGGCCCAGTGCGGCACCGACGCAGCGGCCAAGACCGACACCAAGGCAACCGACACCAAGGCAGCCGACACAAAGGCAGCCGACACAAAGGCAGCCGACACAAAGGCAACCGCCGACACCAAGAAGGCTGCCGAGACGAAGCCGGCCAAGGCGGCCGCTACGGCCGACGACAGCACGGCCAAGGGTCTGACGGCGAAGGAATGCAGCGCCAAGTACCAGGCGGCAAAGGCCGCCGGCACCCTGAACGGCATGAAGTGGAACGACTTCCGCAAGTCCGAATGCGCCGCCGGTGCATCCGCCGCTGCCGCCAAGCCGGCAACCACCAAGGCTGCCGCGGCTCCCGCCGACAGTGGCGGCAAGGGTCTGAGCATGGCCGAATGCAGCACCAAGTATCAGGCTGCCAAGACAGCCGACACGCTGAAAGGCATGAAGTGGAACGACTTCCGCAAGACCGAGTGCGGCGCCAGCGCGTCGGATGACGACACCGTACCAGCCGCCGACGAGGCGAGCTACACCAAGGAGCCGGCGAAACCGACCACGGTTGCACCCAAGGGCGTCACGTTCCCGTCAGCGATCTCGCCGAAATATTCCAGCGAGACCCCTGGCAAGGGCCGCATGCATACTTGCCTCGACCAGTACTATGCCCTCAAGGACGCCAATGCGCTTGGTGGCCTCAAGTGGATCCAGAAGGGCGGCGGCTTCTACAGCCTGTGCAACGCCAAGCTGAAGAGCTGAACGACAACAACATCTGACAAGAAAAAGCCCGCGAGCCCAAGGTTCGCGGGCTTTTTTCTTGTCAAATGCCGGGCGGGCCATTCGCGCTCGATGGCGCCGCCCATTGCCCTGCCGGGCATTCGTCGTTCGAAAAGCCAAGCAATTGGCTTTTCGTCCGCTTCGCGGACCACTCCCTCAACTCCCCGTATAGTGGCGGGGAGAAAGTAGCTGACCGCAACGCCGGCGCCATCCTGGCAACGCAGGTGATTGGCGAAATCGCCGGGAGGCGGCGCACTTCTCTCCGTCACTACACAGTCACTATACGGGGAGAAGATGCCGGCAGGCAGATGAGGGGCAGCGCCGGCTTCAACAATTGGCCCACCTTTAAGCTAGGCAGACGAGCGGCACAGCCTCCAAGCAAAAAAACGCCGCGGACCATGCCGCGGCGTTTCTAAAATCAATTTCTTGTCGAACTCAGCTCGATGGCTGCGGTTCCATGCCGCCTTCCGGCTCCGGTCCCTTCTTGCGCCGGCCGCCGGACTTCGGCACGGCCGAGCCCCGGCTTGGCGGCGTGTCGTCGCCGAGGTCGCGCGCGGGCTTGTGGCCGGCGATCAACTGCTTGATCTCCTCGCCGGACAGCGTCTCGTATTCCAGCAGGCCTTGCGCCAACGCGATCCATTCCTTCTTCTTCTTGGTCAGGATGGACTTCGCCGTCGAATAGGCCTCGTCGATCAGGCGGCGCACTTCGGCGTCGATGATCTGCGCGGTCTCTTCCGAGACGTTCTGCGTGCGCGCCACTGAATGGCCGAGGAACACTTCCTCCTGGTTGTCGCCGTAAGCGACATGGCCAAGCTTGTCGGAAAAACCCCAGCGCGTGACCATGGCGCGGGCCAGCTTGGTCGCCTGCTCGATGTCCGAGGAGGCGCCCGAGGTGATGTTTTCCTTACCGAACTTGAACTCCTCGGCGACACGGCCACCCATCATGATGGCGAGACGCGAGATCATGTATTTGTAGCTCATCGAATAGCGGTCGCCTTCCGGCAACTGCATGACCATGCCGAGCGCCCGGCCACGCGGGATGATGGTGGCCTTGTGCAGCGGGTCGGCCGACGGCACGTTGAGCGCGAGAATGGCATGACCGGCCTCATGGTAGGCGGTGAGCTCCTTCTCGGCCTGCGTCATGGCCGACGAACGACGCTCGGCGCCCATCATGATCTTGTCCTTGGCGTCCTCGAATTCGGCCATGGTGACGAGGCGCTTGTTGCGGCGTGCCGCCATCAGCGCGGACTCGTTGACGAGATTCATCAGGTCGGCACCGGAGAAGCCGGGCGTACCGCGCGCGATCACCTTGAGGTCGACATTGGGTGCCAGCGGCACGTTGCGCACATGCACCTTGAGGATCTTCTCGCGGCCGACGATGTCGGGGTTCGGCACCACGACCTGGCGGTCGAAGCGGCCTGGCCTGAGCAGTGCCGGATCGAGCACGTCGGGACGGTTGGTGGCGGCGATCAGGATGATGCTTTCGTTTGATTCGAAGCCATCCATTTCGACCAGCAGCTGGTTCAGCGTCTGCTCGCGTTCGTCATTGCCGCCGCCGAGGCCAGCGCCGCGATGGCGGCCGACGGCGTCGATTTCGTCGATGAAGATTATGCAGGGCGCATTCTTCTTGGCCTGGTCGAACATGTCGCGGACGCGGCTTGCACCGACGCCGACGAACATCTCGACGAAGTCCGAACCGGAAATTGTGAAGAACGGCACATTGGCTTCGCCGGCGACCGAACGGGCGAGCAGCGTCTTGCCGGTTCCCGGAGGACCGACAAGCAGCACACCGCGCGGAATCTTGCCGCCGAGCCGCTGGAACTTCTGCGGATCGCGCAGGAACTCGACGATCTCTTCCAGATCTTGCTTGGCTTCGTCGACGCCGGCGACATCCTGGAAGGTGACGCGGCCATGCGCTTCGGTGAGCAGCTTGGCCTTCGACTTGCCGAAGCCCATGGCGCGCCCGGAGCCGGACTGCATCTGGCGCATGAAGAATATCCAGACGCCGAGGATGAGGATCATCGGCAGCCATGAGATCAGATAGCCGAACAGCGAATTGGAGCCGTCACTCTCAGGCCGCGCATTGATGGTGACGTTCTTGTCCTGCAGCCGCGAGACCAGCGACGGATCGCCGGGCGAATAGGTCTGGAAGCCGCTGGCATTGTCGGTGTAGGTGCCGGTGATGCGGGCTCCGGCGATGGTCACCGTCTTGACCCGGCCCGCCGCGACGTCCTGCAGGAACTGCGAATACGGCACATCGCTGGAGGCCCCTCGCGTCTGCGGCGTCTGGAACAGATTGAACAGGGCGATGAGCAGGACCGCTATGATCGCCCAGAGCGCGAGGTTGCGATAGTTCGGATTCATCAATTGTCCCGTTGGCGTCCGCGGGGCGGACACGCGTCATGAGAGGAAACTTGCGCCTAACATAGGGAGAGCACCTCCCCTTGCCAAGCATAACAGCACGTCGGGGTTAAGCTTTCGCCCACCATCAACCGGCACTGTGGCCGCGGAAAGGCAAGGGCGGGACCGGGGCAGCGCCAATCAGCCTGGCGACGGCCCGCGCCGGCGCCAGGTCGAAGGACGGCAGAAAGCGGGCGAAGGGCGCAACGACCGGCCGCGCTTCAACCGTCGCGGACACGGTTCCATGCCCGGGCAATCCAAGGCATTCACCGGATCGCCACAATGCCGGCTCGGCGGCGAGTGCGGCGCGCATCAGGCTCGGCGGGATTTTTCCGTCGCCCATTGCCAGCCGCTTCGCCGCCGCCGTACCGAACGGGGCAATCAACAATGCGCCGCTGCTGTCGTTCAATGTGATGTGCCGGCGACCATCCCACAGGGTGCTGTCGGCGGCAGCTGCTGCGGGCAAGCCGCGCGCCTCGCGCCGCAGGAAGATGCCGGCGCGCCGGAAATCGACAACCGTCCGCGACAATGTGGCGCAAAGAAATCCGGCCTTGAGCCGGCCGAACAGCGCCTCGCCGCGGGCCTGATCCGGCAGGAAGGGGATCCCGCCGGTGGTGGCCAGCAGGATGCGCAACGCATAGACGGCTGCCCGATCGTCACCGGTGCTCAAAAAACCCGGATCGAGACGAACGAGCCCCGCCCCAGGCTGAGCCGCGAAACGGCGAATCAAGTCCGCGGCTGCGAGGCCAAGCTGCCGGCGCGCCTTGCCCTCGTGCGCGGCCAGCGCCAGCGCATCATCGATGCGCCGCACGCCGTCCCGGCCGGCGAGCATAGCGCGCATGCGCGGCCGCTCGAAAGCCTCGTCGACATTGGTCGGGTCGTCGGCCCAGTCGACATTTCGACGCCGCAGGACGTCGCGCAGTGTCGAGCGCCGCTCACCGAGGAGCGGCCGCACGATCCAGCTGCGCCAATCATACAAGGTAGCCGGCGCCATGCCGGCAAGTCCACGGCCCGCCATACCGGCAAACTCTCGGCCATCATCCCGTGCTTGCCGCATCAGCACCGTTTCCGCCTGGTCGTCGGCGGTATGGCCGGTCAGGATCAGGCCGATGCCTTCCGCTTGTGCTGCCTCGGCCAGCAGCCGGTAGCGCACTTCGCGCGCCGCTGCAGGCAGGCCGGTCGGCGGCTTGAGGCCCGACCACGTCATGATGCGGTGTGAAATTCCGTATGTCGCGCACAGCTTCGCCACCGCTTGCGCTTCCGCTGCCGAACCGGCTCGCAACCCGTGGTCGATCGTCACCGCCAGCAGCTTGGTTGCCGGCGCCGTGCGGTCGAGATGGTATTTTAGAAGAAGGAGCAGGGCGGTCGAGTCGCTGCCGCCGGACACGGCCGCAACAGCGCCGCTGGTAAAATCGATGTGCGAAAAAATTCTGGTCGAAAATTCAGGCTCGATGTCGAGCATCAATGCGTGTCGCCCAAAAGTGGCCCCGGGACAACGACATGCATCAGAAAGATCAGCACGCAGCCAGGGCCTTCTCCTGCTTGACGCGTTCCTTGAGCGCACTGGAAATATCAGGGTAGCGCTTGCCGACCTCGCTGAAGGTGGCGCAGGCAACGTCGTGCTGCTTGAGGCCGACCAGCGACACGCCGAGCTTCAGCAACATGTCGGGAGCCTTCTTGGCCTTGGGGTAGTCCTTGCTGGCGGCAAGGAAAGTCTCCGCGGCGTCGCGGTATTTCTGCTGGCCGAGCAGCGACTCGCCCAGCCAGTAATGCGCGTCCGCCGTCTTCGCATCCCTGGGGAAGCGGGCGATGTGGTCGCGAAAACCCTGTTCGGCGGTGCCGTAATCACCCGAGAGGATGAACTGATAGGAGTTGCGGTAGAGCTCCTCCGGATCGTTGGTGGCGGGCAACGCGGCGATCACCGTATCGGATTTGCCGGCCTTGGGAGGCGCGCCGGTGGCAGGCGCGGTTTCCTGCGCCGGCGTGGTCGACTGGGTGTTGCCGCCGGCATCGACGACATTGCCGTTCTTGTCGACGGTGATGGTTCCGAAGGTCTTTTCAGGCGCTCCCGTACCGGGAATCATCTTGCCGGGGTCGCCATCGGGCGATTCGACGATGACGTCCTCGACCGTCTTGCCGCCTGCTGACTGGTTGTTGCCGGGCGCGGCGCCGGCATCGGCCGGCGCCTGTGTTGCCGGGGCCGCTGCCACGTTGGTGTCGGTGCCGGTGGTGGCGTCTGATTTCTTCTGTGCCGGCGGCTGTGCTCCTTGCGTGCCGCCTTCAAGCTGCTGGAAGCGGAATTCGTTGTCTTCCTGCTGCTTGCGAATCTGCTCCTGCATCTGCAGGACCTGGAAATTGAGTTCCTCGATCTTGCCGTTCATCTGCCGCAACTGCTCTTCCAGGCTGGTGACGGCGGCAGGATCGGACTGCACCATCTGGACCTGATCCTGTTTTTTCTTTTGACCGAAAATGCTGGGCAATTCGATGCTGGGCAGATGGAAGGAAAAGCCGCTGTCGGTTGATTGCCCTGTGCCGCTAGCCCCCAAGCCGCTAGCCAGGGCGGTGACGCCTGATAGGAGCAGCAGCGCAAGCGTGCCGCTCAGAACCGATCTCAAATGCATGTGCCTCTCGCCGTGATTTCGTTAGCTTGTTCGCGCCTTCCAATCAGAATGGGACCAGCCAAGCGCCCTCGGCTCATAGCAGGAGCCGAGACTTCGGCCAAATTTTGTTTCGGGCATCCGGATATGAAAAAGGCGGCCCGGAGGCCGCCTTTCGCATAGGTATGTTGCATTTTTACCGCTGTACGCCGCGCATTTCTTGAGGCGCGACCGGCCGCGCGACGCCTCAGGAACCGGCGCCGCTGAGCGTGGTGACCGCACGGCGGTTCTGCGACCAGCAGGAGATGTCGTCGCACACCGCGACCGGACGTTCCTTGCCGTATGAGATGGTCTTGAGACGGCTGGCAGAAACACCCTTGGCCACGAGGAAGTCGCGGGTGGCGGCGGCGCGGCGGGCGCCGAGCGCCAGATTGTATTCACGCGTGCCGCGCTCGTCGGCATGGCCTTCGATGACGATGGCATACTGCTTGTACTGGTTCAGCCACTGTGCCTGACGAGCCAGCGTCGTCTGCGCATCGGCACGGATCGAGGTCGAATCCGTATCGAAGAAGATACGGTCGCCGATGTTGACGGTGAAGTCCTGCGCAGATCCGGGCGTTGCCGCGCCGGCGCCGTTGAGGCCAAGATCGGCCGCGTTGTTCGGCGTCTTCTTCGAGGCGCAACCGGCGATGGCGAGCATCGCCACCAGCGCGATCATGACCGGGTTTCTGGTAAGTGCTGCGATACGGCCCATGCCGCCTCTCCTTCGTATTTCGAGTGATCGTATTCGAGTGATTTCGTTGATCACCCAGTAACCACGTTTGGGTTAACCGGCATTCAAGAAACACGGTTAAATTTTGGTATAAGCTGCCCGTCCGCAGCTGTTTGGCCATGAGCCACAGTTGGCGCGGACCCTAGGCGGAAATGCGGCAAAAACGCGACGAGGTGATGGAAAAAGGGGAATTGAAGAGCTGAGGAATTGAAGAAATGAGGAACCCGATGGGACAATTCACTTCAGCTTTTCTCTCAGATTGATCAGCATGCCGTGGACATGCGCATATGCTTGCAGCCACTCGTCGCACTGCGCTCGGCTGATGTATTCCAGATCGAACGCGTAGGATATCCATGTCTCCACGTCGCTGCATGACCCCATCGCCATCGAAATGAAACGTGCGAATTCGGGTTTGGAGTGCGTCTGTTTGGCGAACCCTTCAGCCAGATTGGCGCAGATTCCCTTGCTGGAACGGCGCAACTGGTCAGCCAGTGCGTATTGCTCCATCTTCGGGAAAGCAAGCGTGGCCCTGTGCACCTCAAGAGAAATTGCATAAGCGCGTTTATATACCTCTAAATCCCTCGCGCGCTTGATATAACTTCCCGGTTTCTCCATCTCTTCAATTCTTCATTTCTCCAATTCGTCCCTTACTCCAGCAGCGGCGACCAGGCCGGGTCCGAAGCGAAATTCGCCGTCGGGATCGACTGCTCGTTACGCCCGGTAAGATCGACCGAAATCAGCTTTGGCCCACCGGCGGAGTCGCGGAAGAACATCAGCACGCGGCCGTTCGGCGCCCAGGTCGGCCCCTCCTGCTGGAAGCCTGAGGACAGGATGCGCTCGCCCGAGCCGTCGGTTTTCATGACGCCGATCTGGAATTCGCCGCCAGTCTGCTTGGTGAAGGCGATCAGGTCGCCGCGCGGTGACCACACCGGCGTCGAGTAGACACCGTCGCCGAAGGAGATGCGGGTCTGGCCCGAGCCGTCGGCGCCCATCACGTAGATCTGCGCACGGCCGCCGCGGTCGGAGGTGAACACCACCTTGCTGCCGTCGGGCGAATAGGACGGCGAGGTGTCGATGGCGGTCGAATTGGTCAGCCGCGTCGTTGAACGGCTGCGCAGATCCATGGCGAAGATGTTGGAATTGCCGTCGTCGCGCAGCAGGCTCATGATCACCTTCTGGCCGTCTGGCGAAAAGCGCGGCGCAAAGGTCATCCCGGGGAAATTTCCGACCAGTTCACGCTGGCCGGTCTCGATCTGCAGCAGGTAGACCCGCGGCTGACCGCTCTCATAGGACATGTAGGTGATTTCCTGCCGGTTCGGCGAGAAACGCGGCGTCAGCACGATCGACTTGCCATCCGAGAGATAGCGGATGTTGGCGCCGTCCTGGTCCATGATGGCGAGGCGCTTCTTGCGCGCGTTCTTGGCGCCGGATTCGTCGATGAAGACAACGCGGGTGTCGAAATAGCCTTTTTCGCCGGTCAGCCGCTCATAGATGGCGTCGGCGATGATGTGGGCGACACGCCGCTGATTGGCGTCGTTGGCGAAGAACTGCTCGCCGGACATCTGCTGGCCGGCAAACGTATCCCACAACCGGTACTGGGCGCGGATACGGCCGTCGGCTTCCTTGCTGACGCTGCCGGTGACCAAGGCCTGCGCGTTGATGACCTTCCAGTCGTCGAAGCGCGGCGCTGCATCCGGGTTGGTGATCTTCTCGATAAAGGCGCTCTTGTCGATTGGCGCGAACAGCCCCGAGCGCTTCAGGTCGGCGGTGACGATCTGCGAAATCTGCGCGCCAAGCGCGTCGCCGCCCTGGAAATCGGTGATGGCGATCGGCAGCGGCTCCACATTGCCCTTGTTGACGTTGAGCTCGACGAGCGCCAGCGCCGGCAACGTGCCGACAGCGGTCATGCCCATCGCCATTGCTGCGACCATCAGGAGCGGCTTGAGGATTGATTTCATGTCTTCTCGCTTCTCGTACTGATTTTCGGATACGCGGGCCCTAGAGGCCCAGCATCTCCCTTGGATCGAAGGTGACGCGGACGTCGGCCCAGATATCCTGCTTGCCCGCGGGAACCTGCAGGCCGGTGACATCGCATTTTTGCACCGCGCGAACGGCACTTTCGTCGAACTGACGGTTTCCGCTTGACTTTTCGACCGCCGGTCGCCCGTCCAGCTTGCCGGAGGCATCCAGGTTGAACCGCACCACGACGACGAAGTTCTCGGAACCTTCAAGGCCCGCGGGAAGGGTCCAGCAGCCGCCGAGCTGGCTTTCCAGGGCGCCCATTTCCGACCTGGAAAGCTTCTGGCCCTGATCCTTGTCGCCGCCGAGCGACGCCTGCTGGGTCGAGCGCTTGGCGCCGCCGCCCGAGGGCTTCTGCTTGTCGAGAAGAGCGGAAATCTCGTCGGCGTTGAATTGCTTGTCGTCGGACTTCGGCTTCGACGAGGCTTCCTTGACCGGCTTGTCGGCATCCTTGCGGTCCGGCGCCTTGGCGCTTTCGGCCTGTGCCGGCTGCGGCTTCGGCCGGGCTTCCGGCGCGGGTGCCGAGTCCGGCAGTTGTGTCGCTTCGGTGGGCGGCTCCTGCGCTATGGCTTCGGCGACGGCGTCAGGCTTGACCTCGGGCGTCGGATCTATTGCCGCGGTCTTGTCCTGCGGCGGCGGGGTCGGCGCCGGCTTGGCCGGTGTCGGCTTGGGGTCGACCTGCTTGACCGGCTCGGGCTTGACCTCTTCCTTGGGCGTCGGTGCCGGCGCCACTTCCGTTGCCGGCGTGGGCTTGGGCTTTTCCTGAGGCTTCGGCACGTCCTCGGGCTTCGGCTTTTCGATCGGTGTCGGCGCGGGCGGCGGAGCCGATGTCATGTCGACGGGCTTGGGCTTGGCTTCCGGCGTTATCGGCTTGTCGGTATCGACGCTGTTCTCGCCGACCTTCTGCGCATCCGGCACGATGTCCGGACGCTGCGTCGGCACAGGTGCAGGCTTTTCATGCATCACGGCCTTCTTGTCGCCCTGCAATGTCTGCGCGATGGCTTCCATCGGCACGATATCGACCGCTACCGACTCGACGTCGGAGGACGGAAGCGCGGCCGGCGCCGTCAGCGTGAACAGGCCGAAGGTCAGCGCCGCCGCATGCAAGATCACCGATGTGGTGAGGCCGGTCTTCATCTTCTTGTCTACTGATCCTGTTCCTGCAACGAAACGAGGCCGATATTCTTGTAACCGGCGGCCGAAATGCGGGCCATCACCTTCATCGCCGTGCCATAGTCGGTGGACTTGTCGCCACGGATGAAGATGCGCTCTTCATAACCGGTCTTCGAGATCGCCTGCAGCTTGGCCACCAGTTCCTCGATCGGGATCTCGGTTTCCTGCAGGTAGATCTGGCCGGTGGCGTTGATCGAGACGGTGATCGGCTGCGTGTCGGCATTCATCGCCTTGGCCTGCGTATCCGGCAGGTCGATCGGCACGCCGACCGTCAGCATCGGTGCGGCGACCATGAAGATGATCAGCAGCACAAGCATCACGTCGACCATCGGCGTGACGTTGATCTCCGACATTAGTGCATGGTGACGGCCGCGCCGCCTGTGGCCGCGCCCGCCGCGCCCTCCCATGCCCATGGACATACCCATCTGCTACTCCTCAGGCCTTGGGGGCCACTTTTTCATCGATTTGGCGCGAGAGTATGGCGGAGAACTCGTCGGAGAACCCTTCCATGCGCACCGCTATCTTGCTCGCGTCGGACGACAGCTTGTTGTAGGCGATGACGGCGGGGATGGCGGCGAGCAGGCCGATGGCCGTCGCCAGCAGCGCTTCGGCAATGCCGGGCGCAACCACCGCGAGACTGGTGTTCTTGGAACCGGCAATCGCCTGGAACGAGGTCATGATGCCGATGACGGTGCCGAACAGGCCGATGAAGGGTGCCGCCGAGCCGGTGGTGGCGAGGAAGCCGAGGCGGCCCTCCAGCTTTTCCATTTCGCGGGTCAGCGCTAGGTCCATCGCCTTGTCGATGCGGGTCTGCAGCCCGAGCGGCGACTTGGCGCCCTTCTCGAAGCTCTTCTTCCACTCGCGCATCGCGGCCACGAAAATGGCGCCCATGCCGGTGGTCTTGCGGTCGGCGAGCGTCCGGTAAAGCTCCTCCAGCGACTGCCCCGACCAGAACACCTGCTCGAACCGGTTGAGCGACATTCGCATGCGGGCATAGGAGACCAGCTTGTCGACGATGATCGCCCAGGTCCAGACCGAAGCGCAGAGCAAGCCGATCATGACCAGCTTGACCACCCAGCTGGCCTGACTGAACAGCGCCCAAACCGACAATTGCGCGCCCGGATCGGCGAGTGCGATATTTTCCATCGTTACGTCCTTAAGATTTTTCCGGGCGAAGCTGGCGGCTGGCCCCTGGCATCCCTTGTGGTCGGTCGCACGAAGCTACCGGAACAACCCCAAACTGTGCCGTTAGCGGCCTTTTCGGGGCAAATGTTGGTGAAAGGAAGGCGCACGATCACGCCAATCTTCACCAATCTCTTCATGAACCGTTATGGTTAAGGATGGGTTAGTATATAAGGCGCGGCGCATTGCCACGCCCAGTGGCAAGGCGCAAGCCATCCCTATTGATCACAATGGGGCTAGTCAGCAGCGGCCTTGGGCATGAACGCCGCCACCCATTCCCTCGGAAAGCGCCTTGGGCGGCCATTCTCGCCGATGATCGCCGCCTCGACCTTGGCCTCGACCAGCACCTCGTCGCCGCGCTTGAGCTTTTGCGCCATGAAGATGCGCGCGCCGGAAATATCCTCGGTGCTTGTATCGACCGTCAGGATGTCGTCGATGCGGGCGGGACCGCGAAAATCGATCTCCATGCGCCGCACCACCCAAACAATTTTTTCGCCATGCTTGCCTTCGGCAAGTTCGGTGTGATGCACGCCAGTGAGTCTCAGATAGTCGGAGCGGCCGCGTTCGAAGAATTCGAGATAACGCGCATGATAGACGACACCCGAGAAATCGGTGTCGGCGTAGTAGACCCGCGCCATCAGCCGGTGGCCGAACGCCGTCAGCGCGCCGGAAAGCCCGGCCAGCAGCGTCGCCGATTCACCATGATCGCCCATTGCGCTTCCTTTTTCAGTCCCGACGAGGCACCTGTTTCCCGCGTGGCATAGCATCGGATGGCACTGTTGACGGCGATGATCAAGACCTTGACGGCGGTGTTGTTTGTGCTCACGGCGTTGGTGTGGCCCAGCCATGCGGCGACCTTCTCGATGAAGCGCGGCCTCAATCTGGACCAGTGGGTCACTTGGCCAGGCGAGGACCAGTGGGGCGACGCCAAGGCCATCCTGCCCTACCCCGAATGGCGCAAATTCCTTGGGGAAGACGATCTCAAGGCACTGAAGGACGCGGGCTTCGATTTCCTGCGCATGCCGGTCGATCCATCTCCGTTCCTGTCCGGCCAGACCGTGGCGTTGCGCGACGACCTCTATGCCAGCGTGCTGGACTCGGTGCGGATGATAAACCGCGCCGGGCTGAAGGTGGTCGTCGACATGCACCTGACCTCGGCCGGCGGCAGCCGCAAGATCGGCATGGCGCAAGTGATGGACGACCCGCAAACCTTCGACGACTATGTCGAGATGGTGCGCAGGATGGCCCGCACGCTGGCGAGCGAAGATCCCGCCCATGTCGCTTTCGAACCGATGAACGAACCGATCGTCGATTGCGACAGCGACGGCACCAGCCTGTGGCCGGACCGCCAGCGCAAACTGTTCGCCGCGGCGCGATCCTCGGCGACGAAACTGACCCTGGTGCTGACCGGCGCCTGCTATTCCGCCGCCTCGTCGCTTGAGAAGATCGATCCGAAGGCGATCCGGGACGACAATGTCATCTGGACCTTCCACTCCTACGATCCGTTCCTGCTGACCCATCAGGGTGCGACCTGGGCCGGCGACTTCATCCCGTATGTGACCGGCCTGCCCTATCCGCTGACCGCGGTGCCGCGGGCGCAGCTCGACGTGACACTCGACACCATCCGCGCCAGGATCAAGGCAGAGGCGCCATGGGCTCGGCAGAGCGGCCTGCTTGCCTATCTCGACGAACAGGTCGCCAGCATGGACAGTCCCGACAAGCTGCTCGGCTTGATGGATGCGCCGTTCAAAAAGGTCGAGGCGTGGGCGAAGGCCAACGGCGTCAAGCCCGAAAACATCACGCTGGGCGAATTCGGCATGATCCGCCAGGAATACGGCAACGCCTATGTGATGCCGGCCGAGTACCGGGCCGCCTATGTCAGGGACATGATCGCGCGCGCCGAAGCGCATGGCTTCTCATGGTCGGTGTGGAGCTATGGTGGCGCCTTCGGCATCGTCGATGCCTTCAGCGGCGACAAGGCCGAGCCGGATGTGCTGGACACGATCAAGTCGCTTCACTGAGGCGACTTGGATTTAGCCAAGCTCGATCGACAGGATTTCGGGGCGCATCCCAAAACGCACCGGCAGAATGCTGAAGCCGAGGCCGCCGGAGACGATCAACCTGCCGATCAGCCGCAGGAACCCACATCTGGTTGTCATGGCTCGCCGGCAAGCCGACCAGGACGAGGAGAGTTTGCGCAGACGTAGCGGCGCGTTGGAAAATTACTCTTCCTGGAACAGGTTGATCTGCCGCTGCGCCAGGTCCTTCGGCGCGTCGAGGCCGAGATGGCGCCAGGCATTGGCCGTCAGCATCCGGCCGCGCGGCGTGCGCTGGATGAAACCCTGCTGGATGAGATAGGGCTCGATGATGTCCTCGATGGCGTCGCGCGGCTCGGACAGGCCGGCGGCGATCGTTTCGATGCCGACCGGCCCGCCGCCGAAATTGCGCGCGATCATCGACAGGTACCGGCGGTCGAGCGCGTCGAGGCCGAGCGCGTCGACCTCCAGCCGGGTAAGCGCCTCGTCGGCGATCTTGCGGTCGACATGGCCGTCGCCGGCGACCGAGGCGAAATCGCGCACGCGGCGCAGCAGCCGGCCGGCGATGCGTGGCGTGCCGCGCGCACGCCGCGCGATCTCCAGTGCGCCATCATCGCCGAGCGGCATTTGCAGGATGCGCGCGCCGCGCCGCACGATCTGCTCCAGCTCCTCGACCGTGTAGAAATTGAGCCGCACCGGAATGCCGAAACGGTCGCGCAGCGGGTTGGTGAGCAGGCCAAGTCGCGTTGTGGCGGCGACCAGGGTGAAGCGGGCGAGATCGATCTTGACCGAGCGCGCCGCCGGCCCCTCGCCGATGATCAGGTCGAGCTGGAAATCCTCCATCGCCGGATAGAGGATTTCCTCCACCGCCGGGCTCAGCCGGTGGATCTCGTCGATGAACAGCACGTCGCCTTCTTCGAGATTGGTCAGCAGTGCCGCGAGGTCGCCGGCCTTGGCGATGACCGGGCCGGAGGTCGAGCGGAAATTGACGCCGAGTTCACGTGCCATGATCTGCGCCAGCGTTGTCTTGCCGAGGCCAGGTGGTCCGACGAACAGCACATGGTCGAGCGCCTCGTTGCGGCCCTTGGCGGCCTCGATGAACACTTTGAGATTGGCCCGCACCGCCGCCTGGCCGACGAAATCGTCAAGCGTCTGCGGCCGCAAGGTCTGCTCGGCATCCTCGCCGCGTTTTTCCGGCGCAATCAGGCGGGGCGACAGGCTCATAACGCCTTCCTTGCACACGGCAAGGAGCTGAACAAGCGACTCACCGTGCCAGTTCCTTCAACCCGAAACGGATCAGCTTCGGCGCATCCGCGTCCCCGCCCGCCGTCTTCAGCGCAGCCGCCACTGCATTGGCGGCCGTGTCGCGCGAATAGCCGAGATTGACCAGTGCCGAGACGGCGTCGGTGATCGGCGCGGATGCCACGCCGTCGCCGAGCTCCTGCTTGAGGCCGATGGTGCCCGAAGCGGTCCCGGCATAGGCCGGCGACTTGTTCTTCAACTCGGTGACGATGCGCTCGGCCACCTTCTTGCCGACGCCGGGTGCGCGCGAAACCATGGCGATGTCACGCAGCGCAATGGCATTGGCGAGGTCGGCCGGCGCCAGCGTCGACAGGATGGCCAGCGCCACCTTGGCGCCGACGCCCGGCACGTTGTTCATCAAGAGCCGGAACCACTCGCGCTCGAGCTGCGACTGGAAGCCGTAGAGCCGCAGCATGTCCTCGCGCACATAGGTCTCGATGAACAGCATGACCGCTTCGCCGATCGAAGGCAGCGCCGCCAGCGTACGCGCCGAGCAATAGGCGACATAGCCGACGCCATGGATGTCGACGAGGCAATGATCCTCGTCGATCCCATCCAGCGTGCCCTTGAGCTTGCCGATCATTGGATGCAGCCCTCGTTAAGGGTGGGTATCGGGCGTAATGAGCTCGACATCTGGAAAGTACTTTCTGAAACCTACGGGATCGCGAGTAAGAATGGGGTAGCCTCGGATGGCAGCGTGGGCACCTATCAGGAAGTCGGGCATCACTCTCTCTCGAGGTCCGCCCAGCCGCCGGTAGACCGAAAACGCTCTCGACGCCGCAAAGGCCGCTTCGAATGGGAGCCCTTCGCGCCGAAACTCATCTTGGGGCAAGGCATCATCGACATCATCGATGGCCTCATAGCGCATCGAAAACTCGGCGTAGATAATCTGATTGATGACCAGGCTGCCCTTCTCAAGGGCAGCCGCCATTTTTGACCGCGACCATTTCGACCAGACGGGATCGCGAACGGCGATATCAATAAGCACATTGGTGTCGACAAGTGTCGCCAAGATCAGCGATCCCGAGTCAAAGCCATGACATCGTCAGCATTCATTGTCTGATCGCCGCTGCCTTCAAGCCGATCAAGCGCAGCGAGAAAACGATCGAGTCTTTCGCGATCGGCAAGCCGTCCCCTGTCGTGCTTCGGCGTGATCGTGATCTTGCCCCCCTCAATGCCAAAGATGACTTCGCTGTTGGCGCCAATCCCGAATGTCTCCCGCAGATCCCGTGGAATTGTCACTTGGCCTTTGCTCGTCACGCGCATGGAACATACCTTGTTCTTACAAGTAAGAAATATTCCAACTATGCGAACAAGTCAAGAACATCTCTATCCAGCAAGCGCCATCCTGTAAGCCACGCTCTGCCGGTGATGCGCGTGGCAGATGGCGATGGCCAGCGCATCGGCGGCATGTTCGGTATCGAAAGTGGCTTTCGGCAACAGCACCTTCACCATCATGTGGATCTGCTTCTTGTCGCCATGGCCGACGCCGATCACCGCCTTCTTGACGGCGTTGGGCGCATATTCGGCAACGACGAGGCCCGCACGCGCCGGCACCAGCATGGCAATGCCGCGCGCCTGGCCGAGCTTCAGCGTCGCCACGGCGTCCTTGTTGACGAAGGTCTGTTCGACGGCCGCCTCGTGCGGCATGGCGGTGTGTAGGATCTCGGCGAGCCCGTCATGCAATTGGCACAGCCGCGTCGCCAGAGCCGCCTTGTCGTCGGACTTCACGGTGCCGGAAGCAATGAAGCGCAGCGAATTGCCAAGGCTTTCGACGATGCCCCAGCCGGTGCGCCGAAGCCCCGGATCGATACCGATGATGCGAATCGCTTCCCCCATCCGTCCAGTCTACCTCCGATGGACAGCGATGCCAGCGAAATGTGAACAAACCGGAAACAGAGAAGTACCCGAGGTCTATCCTCTGGCGAAAGCCGTGTTGAGCAGGCTGATCTGGTCGGAAACCGGATTGAGGCGGCGAGCCATCGGCTGCATGTCGGCCAACGCGCCGGAGCCATAGATCTCCTCGTCCATGCGGCGAACCAGTGCCTGCAGGCGCAGCGAGCGGGTGACGAGGTCGAGGAAATCCTCGGGCAGTTCGGCCCAGCCGGCGGCTTCGTCATGGGCGGAAGCGGTATCGAGGCGCACCTTGGACTTTTCAGACGCGACCTGATCGCGGGTCATCTCGCCGGAGTTGGCGGCGCGCTGCAAAAGCAGCCAGGACGCAACCTGCATAAGCCTGGTGGTCAGCCGCATCGATTCGGCCGCATAGAGCGTGGCCGCCAGCCTGGACAGCTTCTTCGCCTCGGCGCGGCCCTTGCCATCGAGATATTCGGCCGCCTGTTCGACCAGGCCCATACCTTCCTGGTAAAGCGGCTTGAAGGATTGCGAGAAAACCCGGCGTTCCGCCAGCTTGACGGTTTTCGCACTGCCCTTCGAAAGCTCGTTCATCGATACGTCCCTGCACTTGCAACCGGCCGATTCGGCTCCCTGCCGATACACCCGGAAACCCGTCTGACTGAAGCTTGAAAATGCGCTTCGTCACCGGTGAAGGCAAGCACATGTTTAACAGAAGGTTAATGGGCGAGCCGATGTCGGGCGCCCCATCTGAAATTCGGGCAAAAGGAAAAATGCGAACAAAAAAAGAGCCGCGGATAAGGCGGCTCTCAGGAGTTTAACAGGGAGGCGTCAAACAAAGTGGCTCCAACCACTCGGTAAGAATCCAGATCACTGGATGAACATAGTAAACACCTGTAAAGCTTAATGAAGCCTTAACAGCGCATATGTTTTTTGACCGAACGCCGCCGTCCTGTGCCGTAACAGCACAGCACGAACCTCACACTCAGTTCAGGCCGTCTTCCAGACGGCCGGCACAGCTTTATCTTGCCTCATGCTCAGTTCAGGCGGTCTTCCAGACCGCCGGCAAGGCGATGAAGGCAAACAGCAGCAGGGCTACGTAGAAGCCCATCGAAGAGGCCGCCACCAGCGGTTCGATCGCGGCATTGCCGGCAAGCAGGAAAAAGAGGCCGATCAGCAGGCCGATGCCGCTGATTGCAGTCAGCCAGAAATGAACGGTGGCGAGCGTCTTTTGCCCGATTGCCGGAAACAGATGGTAGAAGAAGGCGAAGACCGCCGACATCAGCCACCCGGCCACCATCGTGTGGGCATGGGTCGGCATCTGGCCGTGATCCTGGCTGATCGCCATGTACAGGCCGAGCGCCATGCCGCACAGCGCATAGATGATGGCCAACGTGAAGAAATTCCGTGCTACCCCTTGCATAATGGTCCCCCGAATTGCCTTTCCCGTCTGCGGGAATGGGTTGATGGTCAGGCGATCGTTGTCGCCACCGGGCTCCCGGCGTCGGCGCACTAGCATCGGCAATGTTTCCGGACGATGTCGCGCCAACCCCTCCCGACATTTCGTACATTAGCAGAAAATCAGATTGCGCAATCACTATCTCAGCCGCTTCGTTCATTGGCAGGGCGCTGAAACAGAGCCACGTTTTTCGCGACATCGTTTCGAAACAGGCGCCGCGCTAAACGCCCGCTCCTCTGACGGCCGGCGCAAATCAGCGCCGCCGCAAATCCGACCGGAACACCGCAGGAGCAACCCATGGACTGGTACTCGATCGTTAAATTCCTCCACGTCATCACGGCCATTCTGTGGGTCGGTGGCGGCTTCGTGCTGTTCCTGCTCGGCATGCTTGCCGAGCGGGCGGGCAACATCGAGGACAAGCTGCAGGCGATGCGCGCCAGCGGCCAACTGGGCGGCAAGTTCTTTGCGCCGATGTCGATGCTGACGCTGATCTTCGGCCTCATCATGTGCGGTTTCTGGGTCGGCTTCTCCGATCTGTGGGTACTGATCGGCCTTGCCGGCTACGCCACGACCTTTTCGATCGGCATGTTCATCTTCAAGCCGACCGGCGAGCGCATGGGGGCGATGATCGCCAAGGAGGGCGTCACACCGGCTGTTCTTGCCATCGGTGAGCGCATGATGAGCGCGGCACGCTTCGACTATGCGGTAATGCTGGTGATCATTGCCGACATGGTGCTTAAGCCGACCGCGCATGACATCGGCATCCTCGCCGGCATGGTGCTGGCCGTCGTGGTTGGCGCGGCACTGGCCTTCGGCGGCAATCGTCGCCTCGTGCCGAGCGCCGCCTGACCCTCGGTGAAGGCGGCCGCGCGGCCGCCTTTCTACATCAAGCCAACAATGCCGTCCCACAGCAGCTTCAGCGCCACGACCGCGACGGTTGCATAGGTGAAGGGATAGAAGATTTCCGGGCGCATCCGCCGCACCAGCCACGCCCCGGCGATGGTCGACAGCGGCGCCAGCGGCATCAGCACCGCCGACGCCGTCAGATTGGCGGTGTCGAACTGGCCGAGCGCGAAATAGGGCACCAGCTTCAGCGCATTGGTGGCGGCAAAGAAGATCGCCGCCGTGCCCGACAGCACCTTGGGATCGAGCCGGATCGGCAGGGCATAGACCTGGAAGGGCGGGCCGCCGACATGGGCGACGAAGCTGGTGAAGCCGGCGACCGTGCCCCAGACGGCGGCGGCCACACGGTTGGGCGCGACCGCGTGGTCGGCGCCGTGGCGAAACTGCAGATAGAGCCAGCGCAGCACGAAGATGATGGCGACGGCACCAACGATCAGCCGCACCGCCCCTTCGGTGACCAGTGCCGCCGTAAGCCAGCCAAGGCCAATGCCGATGACGGCGCCCGGCATCATGTCGAACAGCATCTTCCGGTCATAGACACCCCACCATGTCCAAACCGAGACGATGTCCATCAGGCACAGGATCGGCAGCAGGATAGCGGCGGCCTGCACCGGCGGCATGGTCAGCGCCATCAGCGGCACGCCGACGAAGCCGACGGCGCCGCCAAACCCGCCCTTGGACAGGCCGACCAGAATGACCGCCGGAATGGCAGCCGCGTAGAACCACGGATCGAGAAGCAGGCCTGACATGGGAGGGGACTGGTCCGGAGGGAAAGCGTGTCGGTGCTTGAATAACCCAGAATCCCGGGCGGAGCGACAGCAAATATGAACGTGGCTCCTGCGCGCCGCCAATGGCAGGCGCTGCCTATCAGCGGGCCGAGACCAGCAGGAACACTGGCCGCTCGAGATCCTTCGATTCAGGCTTCCGAAAGCCGGCCGGGGTTAGTCCGGTTCAAGATGCCTGCAAGACCTTTGCCCTGTCCCGAGACGCGGTTGCATCGAGCGGCGGCGGCCGCCGCCGGATCGGCTGCGCCTTGATGATGGCGGTGCTGGTCTCGGCCTTGTCGGCGATGCGGTCCAAAATCCCGTCAAGATCGCCGATCGAACGCACGAACAGACGGGCGACGAAACAGTCATCGCCCGTCACCTTGTCGCATTCGCCGAATTCGGGGATCTCCTCGATCAGCTTCTGGACGATGTGCAGCTTGCCCGGCAGAGGCCGGATGCGCACGATCGCCTGCAACGTATAGCCGAGCGCCAGCGGATCGATTTCGACGGTGAACGCCCGGATGACGCCGCGTTCCTCGAGCCGCCGAAGCCGCTCCGAAACGCTTGGCGAGGACAGCCCGACCTGGGCGGCCAGCTCCTTCAGCGACGTCCGTGCATCCTTGACCAGGATTTCGAGGAGATTTCGGTCGAGATCGTCCAGCATTTTACATTTCCCGCTGATTTGGAACCAGAGCCTAATATAATTAGGTGTCTTACCCATACCTCCTTTCTCATTCGATAGAAAGCCGCGTTACGGCATGAGATTATAACGGCTTAACCGATACGGAGGTTTGTTATGAACGATACAGTGCGTGGCACGGTCGAAATGTCGGCCGCGATGGCGATCCTGGGAACGATCGGATGGTTCGTCATCCTGTCCGGCCAGCCTATCATGGATGTGGTGTTCTGGCGCTGCGCGTTCGGCGCGCTGACGCTGCTCATCATCTGCACCGTCCTGGGCTTGCTGCGCAACAGGCTGTCGCCGCGCATCATCGGCATCGCCGTGCTCGGCGGGGTCGCCATCGTCGTCAACTGGCTTTTGCTGTTCAGCGCTTTCTCCCGTGCGTCGATCTCGATCGCCACGGCTGTCTACAACACGCAGCCCTTCATGCTGGTCGGCTTCGGCGCGCTCTTCTTCGGCGAGCGGCTGACCCTGACCAAGCTGACCTGGCTGGCCATCGCCTTCGCCGGGATGGTGCTGATCGTACAGTCGGCCCCCGACGCCGGCGCCAATGCCGGCATGCCCGGCACGGACTATTTTACCGGCATCGTCATGGCGTTGGGCGCGGCTTTCTTCTGGGCCGTTGCCGCCATCGTCACCAAGAAGCTCAAGGGCACGCCGCCGCACCTGATCGCACTGATCCAGGTCTGCGTCGGCGTCCTCATGCTGGCGCCGTTCGCCAATTTTTCGCAGCTTCCGGCCGATGCGTGGAGCTGGACCATGCTGGCGACGCTCGGCATCGTCCACACCGGCCTGATGTACATTTTGATGTATGGCGCCATCCAGAAGCTGCCGACGCATCTGCAGGGGTCGCTGTCCTTCATCTACCCGGTGGTCGCCATCCTGGTCGATGTCGTCGCCTTCGGCCATCGGCTGCATCTGAGCCAGGTCGTCGGCGCCACCGCCATCCTGATCGCCGCCGCCGGCATGAATCTCGGCTGGACGCTGTGGAGGTCGAAAACGCCCGTCGCAAGCCCACACCCGATCAGGTAAAGCGGTCCGCCGGCGTCCGGCGGGCCAATATCGCGATCCCGGCTGCCCGCCTGTTCAAAGCGGGCACTTTGCTCTATGCCGCAATCCAACCATCTTCGCCCGGCATAGGCGAAACGCGGGACCCGAAGAACCATGAATGACGCAACGCCCCCCAACCGCTGTCGCATAGTGCTGATCGCGCCGCCCGGCGTGCCGGCGGCCCGTATCGCCGCCGCATTCGAAGGCGGCGACGTCGCTTCGCTGATCCTTCCCGAAAACGGCATGGATGAGGCCTCCTTCCAGGCTTTCGCCGAACAGATCGTGCCGGCAGCGCAAGCCGCCGGCGCGGCCGTTATTATCGCCGGCGACACCCGCATAGCCGGCCGCGTCCAGGCCGACGGCATCCATGTCGAGGTCTCCAAGGCCGAGCTGGCCGAGACGATCGAGCATTTCCAGGCAAGGATGATGGTCGGCACCGGCGGCGCCAAAACGCGTGACAACGCGCTCGAACTCGGCGAGACACGGCCCGACTACATCTTCTTCGGCCGCTTCGGTTACGACAACAAACCCGAACCGCACCCGCGCAACCTGTCGCTCGGCAGATGGTGGGCGGATATGATCCAGATCCCGTGCATCGTCATGGCCGGATCCGACATCGCCTCGGTCGAAGCGGTAGGCGCCACGGGTGCCGAATTCGTGGCGCTGTCGAGCGCTGTGTTCGCCGACGGCACCGATCCCAAGACAGCGGTCGCCAGCGCCAACGCGCTGCTCGACGAGACCGCGCCTCGCTTCGAGGACTGACGTGCCCTCGGCGAGGCTTCCCCTCCAGGCTCTGCTTGCGGCGCTGATGGTCCAGGCAGCGGCCGCGGAGACCATCCCGCGGCCCAAGCCGGAAATCGGCATTCACACCGACAAGCCGATCGACAAGCCGCTGCCGCAGCCCGCCACCACGGCCGAGCCCGCGCCGCTGCCGTCGGCCGACACCATCAACCCTGACCGCTTCGGCGCAAAACCCGCCGACGCGGCCTATGGCGCCTTCCAGCGCGGGCTCTACAAGACGGCCTACAATCTGGCGCTGCTCCGGGCGCAAAACGGCGATCCGGCGGCGCAGACGCTCGTCGCCGAGATCCTGTCGCGCGGGCTTGGTGTGCCGCTCAATTCGGCTGAGGCGGCGAAATGGTACGCGCTGGCCGCCGAGCAGGGCGTGCCCGAAGCGCAGTTCCAGTACGCCCTGATGCTGCTTGACGGCCGCTACGTGAAGAAGGACGAAAAGGAGGCCTATGCGTTGATGCAGGCCGCCGCCGAAGCCGGCAACCGGCTGGCGCAATTCAATTTCGCGCAGATGCTGGTTCAGCAGGACCCCGGCGACGCCGGCATCGCGAAGGCGGTCTCCTACTATGAGCGCGCCGCCGCGACGGGCCTTGCCGACGCGCAGTATGCGATGTCGCAGATCTACGCCAATGGAGTCGGCGGCAGGCCGCGTGACGATGCGCAGGCAAGGCGACTGCTGGCGCAGGCGGCACGACAGAACTACGACACCGCGCAGATCGACCTCGCCGCCTGGATGATCGAAGGCCGCGGCGGTGCGCGCGACCTGAAATCCGCCTTCGGCTGGACGAAACAGGCGGCGGAAGGCGGCAATGTCGCCGCCGAGAACCGCCTGGCAAAACTCTATATGCAAGGCATCGGCACCGATCCGGACCTTGTCCTCGCCGGCGCTTGGTACATCGTTGCCCGCCGCGCCGGCCTCATCGATCCGCAGATGGACGACTTCCTGCAAGGGTTGAGCGACGACGAGACCAAGCAGGCATTGCAGAAGGCGAACCGCCTGCCGTAACCGCCTCTCCGGTTCGTTGCCGACTTGGCGCTCCCTTGCCTCTTCTGACGATTTGTGGTCTTGGGAGCCGAAATCGCTTTCCCAGCGAACACCCCATACCAACAGCCAGGCCGTTGGTATCATTCCGGATCACCTCATCATGGCCAAGATCAATGGCAACGAAATCCGTCCCGGCTATGTCATCGAGCATGATGGCGGCCTTTGGGTGGCGGTCAGGACCAACACCGTCAAGCCCGGCAAGGGCGGCGCCTACAACCAGGTCGAACTGAAGAACCTCATCAACGGCACCAAGCTCAACGAGCGCTTCCGCTCGGCCGAGACGGTCGAGCAGATCCGGCTCGACCTGAAGGATTTTTCCTTTCTCTACGCGCAGGAAGACGCGCTGGTGTTCATGGACACCCAGAGCTACGAGCAGCTCGAATTGAACAAGGACTTCGTCGGCGATCGCGCCGCCTTCCTGCAGGACGGCATGATGGTGACGGTTCAGCTCTACGAAGAGAGGCCGATCGGCATATCGCTGCCCGACTATGTGACGCTGACCATCACCGAGGCCGACCCGGTGGTGAAGGGCCAGACGGCGGCATCGTCCTACAAGCCCGCGATCCTGGAAAACGGCATCCGCGTGCTGGTGCCGCCATTCATCGGCGCCGGCGAGCGCATCATCGTCGACACCAACGAAATCACTTACGTGCGCCGCGCGGACTGACACGCAGCAGCAGGAAGAACCACTATGGCACGCTCAGCCCTTCTCAACGTCATGGTCCAGGCCGCAATGAAAGCCGGCCGCTCGCTATCGCGCGACTTCGGCGAGGTGCAGAACCTGCAGGTCTCGATGAAAGGCCCCGGCGATTACGTCAGCCAGGCCGACCGCAAGGCCGAGGACATCCTCTTTGCCGAGCTGTCCAAGGCACGGCCGGGCTATTCGTTCCTGATGGAAGAGCGCGGCGCGGTCGAGGGTGACGACGCCCAGCATCGCTGGATCGTCGACCCGCTCGACGGCACCACCAATTTCCTGCACGGCATCCCGCTCTTTGCCGTTTCGATCGCGTTGGAACGCCAGGGGCAGATCGTTGCCGGCGTCATCTACAACCCGGCGATGGACGAGCTCTACACCTGCGAACGCGGCGGCGGCGCCTTCATGAACGACCGCCGCTTGCGCGTCGCCGGACGCATCAAACTGGTCGACACGGTGATCGGCTGCGGCATGCCGCATCTCGGCCGTGGTCATCACGGCAATTTCCTCGTCGAGCTGCGCAATGTCATGGCCGAAGTCTCCGGCGTCCGCCGCATGGGCTCCGCCTCGCTCGACCTTGCCTATATCGCCGCCGGCCGCATGGACGGGTTCTGGGAAACGGGCCTGTCCCCCTGGGATATCGCCGCCGGGCTGCTTCTGATCCGCGAGGCGGGCGGCTTTGTCTCCGACATGGATGGCGGCCAGGACATGCTCGACAACGGCTCGGTTGTCGCCGGCAACGAGATCATCCAGCGAGCCCTGCTGAAGGCCGTGAAGAAGCCGCTCTCCTCTCGTTGACAGCCAAGCCGCGTTGAAGGCATGCCGCGCTGAAGCGCCGCAGTCGTAAAACCGCAAACAAGACTTGAAATACTGCCCGGCGAGCGTCCAAATTGGAGCGCTCGGCGCAGGAAACCCGGCAGTGAACGACATCAATCCCACCCCCGACATCCCATTCATCGGACGCTGGCACTATTCGCGCGCCGAGATGATCGCTGACGGCATCGTCCACGCGGTCGGCATCGTGCTGGCGATATCGGTCGGTTCGGCATTGCTGGCGCTGTCGGCCTTTCGTGTCGGGCCGGGCGAATACATTGCCGCCGCCTTCTATGTGGTCTCGCTGCTTACCGTGCTGTCGGTGTCGATGACCTACAATCTGTGGCCAGTGTCGTCGCCGGCGAAATGGGTCTTGCGGCGTTTCGATCACGCCGCGATCTATCTGCTGATCGCCGCGACCTACACGCCTTTCCTGGCCCAGCTCGAAGGCTCGCCGTTGGCGCGCTGGATGATTGTCCTGGTCTGGACCGCGGCGGTGCTGGGCATTGCCGTCAAGGTATTTTTTCCCGGCCGTTTCGACCGGCTGGCCATCGGCTTCTATCTCGCCATCGGCTGGAGCGGCATCATCCTGGTCAAGCCGCTGGTCCAGACGCTGCCGACGACATCGATCGCCCTCATCGTCGCCGGCGGCATCGTCTACTCCTGCGGCGTCGTCTTCTTCGCCTGGAAGGGGCTGCGCTTCCACAATGCGCTGTGGCACGGTTTCGTCGTCACCGGCGCCGGCCTGCATCTGGCCGCCATGGTCGACTGTCTGGTCATCAATCGGCTCTGACACAGAGTCGACGCGTCAATCTTGCCAAGCGCCATTCAATTTGGTCACAATTCCGTTTAGAGTCGCGGTTTACGTGATCGGCGGCGGCATCGGAAACGGGGCACGGATGGCTTTTCTCAAATCCTTCGGCATGGGCAGACGCTCTGACGTCCTGATCTACGACCCGCACAAACTCTCAAGCCCGCAGGTCTTCCTGCTGACCATGATGATCTTCCTGGTCATCGTCGCCTTCATCGCAGCCATCCTGACCCGGCAGATCTCGACCGCCTTTGGCAGCAATCCCGGCCTCAACGGGCTGATCGTGGGCGTCCTGGTGGTCGGCATCCTCTTGGCCTTCGCCCAAGTCGGCCGGCTGTTTCGCGAAGTTCGGTGGGTCAACTCCTTCCGGGCCGGCTCGGAGACCACCGAACCGGTGCTGCTGGCGCCAATGAAGGCGATGATCGGCCGCTCCTCGGCCACGGCATTCTCGACCAGTTCGATGCGCACGATGCTCGATTCCATCGCCACGCGCCTCGACGAAAGCCGCGACACCTCGCGCTACCTCGTCGGCCTGCTGGTGTTCCTAGGCCTGCTCGGCACCTTCTGGGGCCTGTTGAACACCATCGGCTCGATCCGCGAGACCATCGAATCGCTCGACCCGGGCACCGGTGACGCCGCGGCGGTGCTCGATTCGCTGAAGCAAGGGCTGTCCGCGCCGCTGGCCGGCATGGGCACGGCCTTCTCGTCCTCGCTGTTCGGCCTGTCCGGCTCCCTGGTGCTCGGCTTCCTCGACCTGCAGGCCGGCCGTGCCCAGACGCGCTTCTACACCGAACTGGAAAACTGGCTGTCCTCGGTTACGGACCTGTCGTCCGACATTGTCGTCGCCGACCCGGCCAAGACCGAATCCTCGGACGAGATCCGGGTCCTGTCGGAAAGACTGCGCAGCATGCAGGAGAATGGCGGCGGCTCCAATCCGCGCGTCGCCACCGCCATGGCCAATCTCGCCGACGGCATTTCCGGCCTGGTCAAGAACATGCGCTCGGAACAGCAGATCATGCGCGACTGGGTCGAGGCCCAGTCCGACGAGCAGAAGGCGATGCGCAACACGCTGGAAAAGATCGCCGACGCCCTGAAGAAGCCAGGGGTGCATTGACGTGGCACTTGCCAGGGGCCGGCGCACCGATCGCCGCATCGACTATTGGCCGGGCTTCGTCGACGCGCTGTCGACGCTGCTGCTGGCCATCATGTTCCTGCTCACCGTCTTCGTTCTGGCGCAGTTCCTGCTCGGCCGCGAACTCTCAGGCAAGGATACGGCGCTCACGCGCCTCAACTCGCAGATCAACGAATTGACCCAGCTTCTGGCGCTGGAGCGCTCGTCAACGCAGGACAAGGATGACTCGCTGGCCAATCTGCAGGCGTCGCTGTCGGCGGCTGAAGCGGAAAAGAGCCGGCTCGAACAATTGCTGGCGCAAGGTGCGGGTGCCGGCGACGCCGCCAACCAGCGCGCCGCGGCGCTGGGCGGCGAACTCGACAACCAGCGCCAGATCAGTCAGCAGGCGCTGAGCCAGGTCGAGATCCTCAACCAGCAGATCGCGGCTTTGCGCAAGCAGATCGGCGCGCTCGAGGATGCGCTCAACGTCTCCGAAACCCGTGACCGCGATTCCAACACCAAGATAGCCGATCTCGGCCGCCGCCTGAACGTCGCACTGGCGCAGCGCGTGCAGGAATTGAACCGCTACCGCTCCGATTTCTTCGGCCGTTTGCGCGAAATCCTCGCCGACCGCGAGAACATCCGCATCGTCGGCGACCGCTTCGTCTTCCAGTCGGAAGTGCTGTTCCCGACCGGCTCCGAGGTGATCAACGATGCCGGCAAGGTCGAGATGAAGAAGCTCGCCGACGCCATCATCGAGCTGCAGAAGGAAATCCCGCCCGAGATCAACTGGGTGCTGCGCGTCGACGGCCATACCGACAACAAGCCGCTTTCCGGCACCGGCCGCTACCGCGACAATTGGGAGTTGTCGACGGCGCGTTCGACCTCGGTGGTAAAATTCTTGATCGAGAATGGCGTGCCGGCCAACCGGCTCGTCGCCGCCGGTTTCGGCGAGTTCCAGCCGCTCGATCCCGCCGACACCGAAGAGGCGCGCAACAAGAACCGGCGCATTGAACTGAAGCTCACCGAACGTTGATCCATCATCACGGCGGCAACTACCCGAACGGCTGAGGCCACAGCGCCTGAAACGGTCCAAGAGGAAGGGGCCGCCTGACGCCCTCGGGGGGCCAATCCCGCGGGCTTTTTTTACCACCCCAGCTTCCTACCAGCCAAGCCAGACCGCGATCAGGGCAACTACCGCCGGCACGGTCTGGATGAACAGGATCTTGCGGCCGACCGTTGCCGCGCCATAGAGGCCGGCAATGGTTACGCACAACAGGAAGAAAACCTTGACCTGGAGACCGGCCGCACCGAGGTAAAGTCCCCAGATCAGGCCGGCTGCGAGGAAACCATTGTAGAGCCCCTGATTGGCGGCGAGCACCTTCGAGGCGCTGGCGAATTCGGGTGTCAGATTGAAAGCCTTGCGTCCGCGCGGCGTGTCCCACAGCACCATTTCGAGGTAGACGATGTAGATATGGATCAAGGCCACCAGTCCCACCAGGATGTTGCCGATCATGTTGTTCCCCCTCAATTGTTGCCGGCAGCATTTCACGCATGACCGCACCTGCGCAAGACGCGTCCCCCGCACCGTGCCTGAGGGTTGCAAACGTCTTTGTGTTGGTATCTTTTCGCGCCGTCCTCAATCACGGAAGCCGCCATGTCCTTTCAGAAACTCGATGACCTCGGCCACAAGCTCGAAGCGCTCGAGCATGCGCTGGCCATCCTCGGCGCCGACGAAGCCACCCACATGGCTGTCGGCGGTGGCGAGAAGCGCGCCGAGGCGATGTCGGCACTGGCCGGCATGTATCACACCAGGGCAACGGCGCCGGAGATAGCGGACTGGATCGCCGCGGCCGAAGGCGAAGCGCTCGGTGAGGAGCAACGGGCTGCTGTCGCGGAACTGCGGCGGCAATACACCAATCTGACCTGCCTGCCGGTCGAATTCGTCGAACGCCAGACGACCGCGCGCATGCGTTGCGAGCAGCTGTGGCGCGACTTGCGCGCCAAGAACGACTGGGCGGGCTTCCAGCCGGCGCTGGAGGGCGTGGTGACGCTGGTGCGCGAGGAGGCGGCGCTGCGTGCCGACGTGCTCGGCCTTGCCCCCTATGACGCGCTGATGGAGCAATACGATCCCGGCAACCGCACCGCCGACATCACGCCTGTGTTCACCGATCTGAAGGCTTTCCTGAAAAGCTTTGTGCCGGAGGCGCTTGCGATCCAGGAAACGCGGCTGCGTAAGCGCCCGTTGAAGCCGCTGTCGGGCACCTATGCGATCGACCGGCAGCGCGAGCTCGGCCTCGCCATGATGGCGGCGGTCGGCTTCGACCTGACACACGGGTCGCTATCGGTGTCGCACCATCCTTTCTGCGGTGGCGTGCCGAGCGACGTGCGCATCACCACCCGCTACAAGACGTCTGATTTCCTGTCGGCGCTGATGGGCGTGCTGCACGAGACCGGCCATGCGCTCTACGAACAGAACCTGCCGAAGGCATGGTCGCACTGGCCGCTCGGCAAGGCGCGCGGCATGGCCGTGCATGAAAGCCAGAGCCTGTTCGTCGAGAAGCAGCTCGGCCGCAACCCGGCCTTCTGGCGCTGGGCGCTGCCGGTGGTCGAAAAGCATCTCGGCGAAGCCTGGTCGCTCGACGACATCCTGCCGCATGTGCATCGCGTCGAGCGCGGCCTGATCCGTGTCGATGCCGACGAGGTGACCTATCCCCTGCATGTCATCCTGCGCTACGAACTGGAACAGGACCTCGTCTCGGGCCGGCTGGAGGTGGCCGACCTGCCCGAAGCCTGGGACGCCAAGATGCGCGACTATCTTGGTCTCTCCACCATCGACAACCCCGCCGACGGGCCTATGCAGGACGTGCATTGGCCGGGCGCCGCCTTCGGCTACTTCCCCTCCTATACGCTGGGCGCGATGATGGCGGCGCAGCAATGGGCGGCGCTGACGCGGGAACATCCTTTAGCCGACGAGGATCTTGCCAAAGGTAATTTCGAGGCGATCAACGACTGGCGCCGCCAAAAAATCTGGTCGCAGGGATCATGCTGGTCGACGCCGGACCTGCTCGAACGCGCCACCGGCGAAAAGCTCAACGCCACCTATTTCGTGAACCATCTGAAGCAGCGCTATGGAGCCGCGTAGGGCGGCCGCCACTTCAAGATTGCAGACAGCTTGAACTACTCCGCCGCCCCCTTGAAGGCGCTGGCGCCGGTTTCGAACTGCAGCTTGGCCAAGCGCGCATAAATGCCGCCCTTGGCGACAAGGCTCTGATGCGTGCCTTCCTCGACGATCGAGCCACCATCCATGACCAGGATCCTGTCGGCCTTCAA
The DNA here is from genome assembly GCF_040318045.1 of Mesorhizobium sp. M1338. Lineage (NCBI taxonomy): Bacteria > Pseudomonadati > Pseudomonadota > Alphaproteobacteria > Hyphomicrobiales > Phyllobacteriaceae > Mesorhizobium > Mesorhizobium sp. M1338. Next base: position 185,751 of record NZ_JAMYLL010000003.1, read on the forward strand.
CACGGTTGCCAGCCGGTGGGCGATGACGATGGTGGTGCGGCCCTGCATCAGGCGTTCCAGCGCCATCTGCACCAGCGTCTCGCTTTCGGCGTCTAGCGCCGAGGTGGCTTCGTCGAGCAGCAGGATCGGCGCGTCGCGCAGGATGGCGCGGGCGATCGCCACCCGCTGGCGCTGGCCGCCGGACAGCGTCACGCCGCGTTCGCCGACCTGGCTGTCATAGCCTTTTTCCAGCCTGAGGATGAATTCGTCGGCCAGCGCGTCCTTCGCCGCCGTGTCGATCTCGGCCTTGCTGGCGCCCGGCCGGCCGAAGCCGATATTGTCGCGCGCGGTGGCGGCGAAGATGGTGACGTCCTGCGGCACGATGGCGATGCGCTGGCGGACCGAAACGGGATCGGCCTCGCGCACGTCGATGCCATCGATCAGGATCTTGCCTGTTTCGGGATCGTAGAAGCGCAGGATCAGCGAAAACACCGTGCTCTTGCCGGCCCCTGACGGCCCAACGATCGCCACCGTTTCCCCGGGCATGACCTGAAAGCTCAAACCGTGCACGGCGGCGCGATCGGGCCGTGCCGGGTAGGAGAAGGAGACATTGTCGAAGACTATCTCGCCTTTTGCGACCGCGGGCAGTGGCTTCGGATCTGCCGGAGCATGGATCGCCGGTTTCTCGGCCAGGATCTCGGTCAGCCGTTCGGCGGCACCCGCCGCTTGCGCAAGCTCGCCCCACACCTCCGACAGCGCGCCCAGCGCGCCGGCGGCGAACACCGAATAGAGCAGGAACTGACCGAGCGTGCCCGGCGTTATCGAGCCTTCGAGCACGTCGCGCGAGCCGAACCACAGCACCGCCACGACCGACGAGAAGATGGTGAAAATGGCAAAGAAAGTGAGGAAGGAGCGCGCGAAGATCGAGGCGCGCGCCGCCTCGAAAGCGGCTTCCACCGCGGCGGAGAAATGGCCGGTGACCAGCTTCTCGTTGGTGAAGGCCTGCAGCGTGCGCACCGCGCCGATCTGTTCGCTCGCATAGGCTGTGGCATCGGCCAGCGTATCCTGCGCCTGTCGGGACTTGCGTCGCACCGAACGGCCGAAGGCGACCAGCGGCAGCACGATGACGGGAATGACGGCAATGACGAGGCCGGACAGTTTCGGGCTGGTGATTACCATCATCCCCACCGCGCCGAGGCCAAGGATGACGTTGCGCAGCGCGACCGAGGCCGTCGCCCCGACCGCCGACTTGACCTGCGTCGTGTCGGCGGCGAGCCGCGACACGATCTCGCCCGACTGGGCGGTATCGAAGAAGGAAGGGGACAGCGTCGTCACATGAGCAAAGACATCACGGCGGATGTCGGCGACGACGCGTTCGCCGAGCGTGATGACGAAATAGTAGCGGCCGGCCGATGCCGCCGCCAGCAGCGCGGCCATCGCCACCAGCGCGGCGAAATATTCGGCGATGAAAATGGTGTTGGCCGACGAGAACCCATGATCGATCATGCGCCGTACCGCCAGCGGCAGCGCCAAGGTCGTTGTCGCGGCGATGACCAGTGAGATGATGGCGCCGATGACCAGCGTGCGATAGTGCGTGATGTACGGAAACAGGCGCCCGAGCGGCTTGAGCGAGCGCCGGCGCTCGTCTGCGCTGCTGATTTGCGCCATCCCAGTGTTTCCTCTAGCCGCCCTTGAGGCATGCGCTTCAATATGCGCTTGCCGCGGCCTTGTGATTCAATTCCGGCTGATGTATAGGCTCGCCGACCGTTTTAGAAGCCGTGGCTCCTCAATAGCTGCGGCTTCGAGTTTTAAAAAGGGGCGCATCGACGCAGGCTCATGCCCGTCAGCAGCGCCGGCAAGCCAGGAACCGAACCATGAAGACCGACATTCATCCCGATTACCACACCATCAAGGTCGTCATGACCGACGGCACCGAATACACGACCCGTTCGACCTGGGGCAAGGAAGGCGATACGATGAACCTCGATATTGACCCGACCACCCACCCGGCCTGGACCGGCGGCCAGCAGACCCTGCTCGACCGCGGCGGCCGCCTGTCGAAGTTCAAGAAGCGTTTCGAAGGTTTCGGCCTCTAAGCGCGATAATCTTTCTCGGATCGGAAAACCCGCCCTTGTGGCGGGTTTTTTGTTGCAGCATTCATCCTCGCGCTTTTCCGCCTGCTATTCAGCCAGCAATTCCCTGAGCGCCATCCGCTTGTAAGCGGCGACCAGCCTGTCGCCCTCCTGGCGCTCGACCGAGATCGCCAGCCGCATGGCGGCTTCACCCATCTGCCAGACCAGGAACGCCGTCGTTTCCAGCGCCACCGGATCGGCCGTCGGTCGCAGCCGTTTCAGCACCGCGGACAGAAACTCCGCATTGGCCCGGCTGTCGGCGAGTTCGAGCTGTCGCAGCGCCTTGTCGGCCTGCGTACCCGACCAGATGTCGCGCATCACCGGCTCGGCCAGGAACAACCGGTAATAGATATCGACCAGCTCCGAAAACGCTTGGCTCAGGCCTTCGGCATCGCCGACGCCGGCGAGTGCGGCCGAGATGCAGGCCTGGCTCTCTGCGGTGTAGCGCTCGGCCAGTGCCCAGATGATCGCCCGCTTGTCCGGAAAGAACTGGTAGAGTGAGCCGATCGATACCCCTGCCCGCTCCGCCACTTCACCCATGCGCATGGCGTCGCTGCCTTGCTCGGCAATCAGCGCCGAAGCGGCGGCGAGCATGCGCTCGACCCGCTCGCGACTGCGCTGCTGGCTCGGCGCCCGGCGCGGCGAAGCGACCTGCTCCTGAGGGGAAATCCGCGCGGCCGTGTCTTCCATTGCTAACTCCAGTGCCGGAAAAATCGCTTGACTAGGAAAATACGAGTGTTTATCACGTTTTACAAATGTGAGGATTAGTCACATTTTAAATGCCGAAGAACCCGCAACAGGCATCTGGAGCAATGACATGATTGCCAAACTTCTACCCATCCTCGTCTTCGTCGCCGCAATCGGCTCGGGAATCATCGGCGGCGTCTTCTTCGCCTTTTCCAGCTTCGTCGTGCCGGGCCTCGCACGCATGCCGGCCGCCGGCGGCATCGCCGCGATGAATTCGATCAACGTGACGGCTGTGACGCCGCTGTTCATGACAGCGTTGTTCGGCACGGCGCTTGCGTGCCTCATTGTCGGTGCCGGCGCGGTGATGGGCTGGAGCCAGCCGGGTTCGCTCTGGCTGATTGCCGGCAGCCTGGTCTATCTGATCGGCGTCGTGGTGGTGACGATGGTTTTCAACGTCCCGCTCAACGATGCGCTCGCCGCCGTCGATCCGGCAAGCGCCAGCGGCGCAAGCCTGTGGTCGCGCTACCTCAATGAATGGGTGATGTGGAACCATGTCCGCACCATCAGCGGCATAGCCGCATTGGCATCCTTCTGGTTCGCTGTGCGTTGACGACAACGCGCGGAGCCGCCGGTGATCGACAGTGTGTCTCCGCGCTTGAAATTCACGGCGATCGTTTGCGAGATGCGTTTTGAAGGATCAGTACTCAAACATGGCCTTCGGCATGGCAATCGGAGTTGGTGTCGGCACGGCGATCGGTGCCGCTCTGGATGATCTGCCAATCGGCATCGCTATGGGCATTGCCATAGGCGCCGCCTTCGGAGCCTTGCGGCCCAAATGACGGCGGTGCCGGCGACCTTCAGGCCTTTGTTTTCCGATCCGAATGGCCGAGATCGCGATCCGGATCGATGACGTCGCGCACAAGCTGCTTGAGTTTGGCTGCGTCTGGAAAGCCGCCATCGCGCTTGCGGTCCCAGACCAGAGTGTCGTTGCAGGAAATGGTGAAGATGCCGCCGGTGCCGGGCACCAGCGTCACCTCGCCGAGATCGGTGCCGAAGGTCGACAGTAGCTCCTGCGCCATCCAGCTGGCACGCAGCAGCCATTGGCACTGCGTGCAATAGGTGATGCGGATGATGGGAAGCGCTTTTTCGCTCATGCCGCGCTGAGCTTTGCCATGGTCTCGTCATCGACCTCGAAGTTGGCGTAGACGCTTTGCACGTCGTCGTCATCCTCGAGCGTGGCGACCAGCTTCATCAGCGACTGGGCCCGCTCCTCGTCGACCGGAACATTGTTTTGCGGCCGCCAGATCGGCTTCACCGATTCGGCCTCGCCGAGCGCGCCTTCCAGCGCCTTCGATACCTCGCCGAGATTTTCGAAGGCGCAATAGATCGTGTGGCCTTCTTCGTCGGACTCCACATCATCGGCGCCGGCCTCGATCGCCGCATCCATGATCTTGTCGGCGCTGCCGGCCGCTGCCGGATAGTAGATCTCGCCGGCACGGTCCCACATGAACGACACCGAGCCGGTTTCGCCCATCGCTCCGCCGGCCTTGGTGAAGGCGGCGCGCACGTTCGACGCCGAACGGTTGCGGTTGTCGGTCAGGGCCTCGACGATGACGGCGACGCCACCTGGACCATAGCCCTCATAACGCACGGCTTCGTAATTTTCGGCGTCACCCATCGAGGCCTTGTTGACGGCGCGCTGGATGTTGTCTTTCGGCATCGACACCGCCTTTGCGTTCTGGATCGCCAGGCGCAGGCGCGGGTTCATCGATGGATCGGGCGTCCCGCTCTTGGCGGCGACGGTGATTTCGCGCGCCAGCTTGGAGAACATTTTCGACCGCACCGCATCCTGGCGGCCCTTGCGGTGCATGATGTTCTTGAACTGTGAATGGCCAGCCATGGCACCCCTGTCGTCTTCTCGGCTAGAGCATCCCGAAGCGAGGTGATCTCACCTTCGTCTTCCGCAATGCTCGAATTCAAAATTTCAGAGCGTCCCAGGTGCAACTCGTGGAAGCACGGCGTTCTCTGTCGGAATGGCCGGCTTATAGATAAATCGGCTCAATTCGTCCAGCCACACGGCGTAGGGGACGCACGACATGGGTCGCCGCCATCGCTCACGCCTCCAGATCCGACTTCGGTCGATAATGCTGAGCGCGTGGCCTGCATACTGGCTGATCCAGCGGTCGTGGATCTGCTTGATCGGCAGCGCGTTGAGATGGTTCCAGCGCTCGCGTCCGTCGCGCCGCGCGACGATCAGGTCGGCCTCCTCCAGCACCTTGAGATGCAGCATCACGGTGCAGGCGCATCGTGCTGCGCTGGGATGCCACCGACGCCGACGGCAAGCCCGCCTACAAGACCCGCATCGAGATGAATTTCGAGCCGCTCGACGATGGCGGTACCTTCGTCACCATCGCCGAGAGCGGCTGGCGGGAAGGCGCGGTCGGTGGAGCGATCCGCCGACCACGGTGGTCTGGACCTTCACGGAAATGCCAGGCGACGCGACCTTTCTGGAGGTTCGCAATTTCGGCTTCGCCGGCAACGGCGATCAGCAAGTAAAAGAAGCCGTCGATTCAACCGGCGGCTTCACCCTCGTGCTGGCCGGCGCCAAGGCGTGGCTGGAGCAAGGCCTGACGCTCGGCCTGATCGGCGACCGTCACCCGAAGAGTGTGCCGACCAATTAGTTTCCTCAGTGCCCGCCGCCCGACTTCGCCTTCTTGCGCCGCCGCGCCAGCATGTTGAGCCCCTCGACCAGCGCCGAAAAGCCCATCGCCGCGTAAATATAACCCTTCGGCACATGGTAACCCATGCCGTCGGCGATCAGCGTCATGCCGATCATCAAAAGGAAGCCCAGCGCCAGCATGACGATGCTCGGGTTCCTGGCGATGAAATCCGCCAGCGGTCCGGCCGCCAGCATCATCACGCTCACCGCGACGATCACGGCGATGTACATGATGGCAATCTCGTCGGTCATGCCGACGGCGGTGATGATCGAATCGATCGAGAAGACGAGGTCGAGCAGCAATATCTGGAAGATCGCGCCGGCAAGGCTGATCTGCAGCGTCTCGCCCAGCATCGTATCCCTGTGGTCGTCGGGATCGACCGTGTGATGGATCTCCTTGGTCGCCTTCCAGACCAGGAACAGGCCGCCTGCGATCAGGATCAGGTCGCGCCAGGAGAAGCCGTGGCCGAGGGCCGTAAAGACCGGCGTCGTCAGTTGGACGATGATGGAAATGGTGGCCAACAGCACCAGCCGCATGATCAGCGCCGCCGAAATGCCGAGCCGGCGGGCGCGGGCCCTTTGCGCTTGCGGCAGCTTGTTGGTCAGGATCGAGATGAAGATCAGATTGTCGATGCCGAGGACGATCTCGAGCACCACCAGCGTCAGCAGCGCGACCCAGGCTGTTGGATCGGACACGAATTGAAAATGCGGCGCCAGGAATTCGATGAGCTGCATGGAGGTCGTCCCCTCTTTTAACGATCTAGAGCAGTGTCGCCGGCAATTAGGTACTAAGCGCGCCTATATCAATGTCACGACCAGAAGGACGGCGCGGTTTCCTCCAGCCGTGGGCCGCGACGAAACGGCGCGATCCGCTCGGTCAGCCCGGTGCGGTCGGAAATATCGACGCCGACGCCGCACAATGTCGCCGGTCCGGTCGCGGCCTCGAAGCGCCCTTTCGGTACCTTCGACAGGAACCGGTTGAGCGGTTCCTCCTTGTCCATGCCGAGCGAGGAATCATAGTCGCCGCACATGCCGGCGTCGGACATATAGCCAGTGCCGCCATTGAGGATCTGGTGATCGCCGGTCGGCTGGTGGGTGTGGGTCCCGATGACGAGGCTGGCGCGGCCATCGACGAAATGCGCGAAGCACATCTTTTCCGAGGTCGCCTCGGCGTGGAAGTCGATGACCACCGCGTCCGCCTGCTCGCCGAGCGGGCAGGCGGCAAGCTCGCGTTCGCCGGCCTGGAACGGGTCGTCGAGCTCGGGATGCATGAACACGCGGCCCATGATGTTGGCGACCAGCACGCGCGCGCCGCTCCTGGCGATGTAGACGCCGGAGCCGCGTCCGGGCGTGCCCTTGGGAAAGTTGGAGGGGCGCAGGAAGCGCTCTTCGCGCGGCGCGAAGGCCAAAGCGTCGCGCTGGTCCCAGACATGGTTGCCGGTGGTGACGACATCGGCGCCGGCCGCGATCGTCTCGCGAAAGATGTCTTCGGTAATGCCGAAGCCGCCGGCGGCATTCTCGCCGTTGACGATCACGAAATCGAGTTTGAAATCGGAGATCAGCCCCGGCAGTTGTTCCCACACCGCCGTGCGTCCCGTTTTTCCAACCATGTCACCGAGGAAGAGAAGTCTCATAAGATCCCGCACCGAAAGTCAGCAAAGCAAAAGTTGCATGACGCCAGTGGAAGATCATGCGTCCATTTATCTACAATTTTGGCACGAAGCGGCGCAACCCGCTCTCGGTGAGTATTTCCGCGATGATGACGTCATGCTCCTCATCCGGCACCTGCGCCACCTCTTGGCAATCAAAGGCGATGCCGATCAGTCGCGGCGGCTGTCCGTTGTCGATCAGCCTGGCGATAGCGCGGTCGTAGTAGCCGGCGCCATAGCCGATGCGATGGCCGCGCGCATCGAAGGCGGCGAGCGGAACCAGCATCACCGAGGGGTCGAGCACCTCGGCTTCCTCATGCGGGCCGATCGTACCAAAACCCATGTCGACCATCGGCGCGCCGCGCACCAGCTCGCGAAAGACGATGGTGGTCTTGTCGAGAATGGCCGGCAGGCAAAGCCGTGCGCCCTTCTCGCGCAAGGCAAACATCAGCGGCCTGACGTCGACTTCCGAACGCATCGGCCAGAAGCCGGAAACGATCTGGCCCGCCTCGATGTGGAGGTGATCGCGCGCCGTCTCGGCCATTTCGAGCGCGACCTCGACCCGCCAGAACTCATCGAGCGCGTCGCGGCGCCCGAGTGCCTCGCGGCGAAGCTGCTTTTTCAGGTCTCTGGGAGAGGTCATGCGGCCAAGGTAGAAAAGGACAGGGCTGGGTGGAGTGTTGGGAGCGACGGTTTCCACCGCATCATCCACCGAAATGCGTGGACGCGAGGCAATAGTGACGGTCCACACAACCGGTGGAGAGAGCGATCCCGGGAACCTACAAAGTAGGTGGGCGCCGTGTGAGAAAACCCACGGGTCTTCCCAGGGACAGCTCCCTAAGGATCGTTAAGGCCCCGGGGAAAATGTTCTCCTGCCGGGAAGCACAGACCGTCATCTGCAATATAGGCTGCTCATCGGGCAAGCGCCAGAGAGACAGCGTTGCCGGCGACTTTATTCTCTGCGAATCCGTTACCCCTGTTCAGCGCCGTTCGCCGCCGTGCCTTGCACTGGCAAGTCCGCCTCCTTACGGTTGTCATGGCAACCAGGGAGCAAAAATGCGTTTCGAAGGCACGGCGGCCTATGTCGCCGACAAGGATCTGATGGTGGCCGTCAACGCGGCGATCGCGCTGGAACGGCCCTTGCTGGTCAAGGGCGAGCCGGGAACAGGCAAGACGGAACTGGCGCGCCAGGTGGCGGCGGCACTTGGCCTCGACCTGATCGAATGGCACGTCAAGTCGACGACCAGGGCGCAGCAAGGTCTTTACGAGTATGACGCCGTCTCGCGCCTGCGCGACAGCCAGCTTGGCGATATCAGGTTCAACGACATCAGGAACTACATCAAGCGCGGCAAGCTTTGGGAGGCGTTCGCGGCCGGCAAGAAGATCGTGCTCTTGATCGACGAGATCGACAAGGCCGACATCGAATTCCCCAACGATTTGCTGCAGGAACTCGATCGCATGGAGTTCTTCGTCTACGAGACCGGCGAGACGATCCGCGCCGCGGTCCGGCCGATCGTCATCATCACCTCCAACAACGAGAAGGAACTGCCGGACGCCTTCCTGCGCCGCTGCTTCTTCCACTACATTCGCTTTCCTGACGTCGACACGCTGCACAAAATCGTCGATGTCCACTATCCCGGCATCAAGCAGAATCTGGTGCGAGCGGCGCTGACCCAGTTCTACGAGATCCGCGGTGTGCCGGGGCTGAAGAAGAAGCCTTCGACCTCCGAGGCGCTCGACTGGATACGCCTGCTGGTCGCCGACGACATCGCGCCGGAGGATCTGCGCGCCGATCCGAAGAACGCCCTGCCCAAGCTGCATGGCGCGCTGTTGAAGAACGAACAGGACGTGCACCTGTTCGAACGGCTGGCCTTCATGGCGCGAAGGCAGCAATAGGGTAGCAGCAGCAGCGCTTTCCCTTCTGTGGACCGTTGCCGACAGCCGAACAGGCAGGCAGGTTCGGCCAGAACCTTCGGAGGAGATGAAATGTCTGAGATTGTCGTCCGTCCGCTCGCGCGGTCCGACCACGCCGACTGGCGGCGGCTGTGGACCGACTACCTCACCTTCTATGAGACGAAGCTGCCGCAAGAGGTCTACGCCGTCACCTGGAGACGGCTGTTCACGGAAAGTGAGTTCGAACCGAAGGGCTTCATCGCCACCCTCGACGGCAAGGCGGTCGGCCTCACCCACTATCTCTACCACCGCTCCGGCTGGTCGGAAAAAAACAACTGCTATCTGCAGGACCTGTTTGCCGACCCGGATGTGCGCGGCAAAGGCATCGGCGCGGCGCTGATCAAGGCGGTACAACAAGAAGCGGCGAAAATCGGCGTCAAGAACGTCTACTGGATGACGCACGAGACCAACACCACCGCGCGCAAGCTCTACGACCATGTGGCGCGGCGAACTGGCTTCATCGAGTATGATCTATTGTGAAGAAAGTGGGAGATTGAAATGGTCGCCATTGCGCAATATATTGCGCATGATCTGAGTGTGTAATGCCGTTGATCGAGACCAATACGCGCAAAATTGTCATCAGGCTTTTGCGCGATGGCTGGATAAGTGTCGGCGGCGGCAAGCACGACAAGTATGAGCATCCGGAACGGCCAGAGGTGATGATCATCGTACCTAGGCATCGTGAACAATCTCCCGGTGTCGCCCGGTCGATCGCCCGACTGGCTGCATGGATTTGAGGACAGACCGCATGACGCATTATGTCGGAATTCTCGATGGGGCAGAGGACATCTGGGGGGTGCGAGTCCCTGATCTTCCCGGCTGCCACGGCGGCGGCGCAAGCCCCGAAGAAGCCATTGCCGATGCGACTTCCGCCGTGCGCGAATGGGTCGAAGCACGTGCGACGAAACATCTGCAGTTACCGGTCTCGCGTACGGTGGCGCAATTGCTCCTGCAAGACGAACTCGATACTGCCGCCGGCGAATCCGCCGTGATGATCCCGGTGCTGATCGACTCCGGCCGGCCCGTCCGAGCCAATCTGTCGCTCGACGCCGGTCTTCTGGCGGCGATCGACGAAGAAGCAGGCCGACGTGGCCTGACGCGTTCCGCATTCATTGCAAGCGCCGCACGAGAGAAGATCGAAGGCCACAGATAACCGACGATGTTCATCCCCTTCTTCCTCGAACTGAAGGCAGCGCGCGTTCCCGTTTCGCTGCGGGAATATCTGTCGCTGCTGGAGGGGCTGGAAGCCGGGCTGGTCGACTATGACGTCGAAGGCTTTTATTACCTCGCCCGCACCGCACTGGTGAAGGACGAGCGCCATATCGACCGCTTCGACCAGGTGTTTGCGCATGTCTTCAAGGGCATCGAAGCGCTGGGCGGACCGGATGCGGTCGACGTTGCGAACATTCCCGAGGAATGGCTGCGCCGCCTTGCCGAAAAGCACCTGACCGACGAAGAGAAAAAGCTGGTCGAGGCGCTCGGCGGCTTCGAAAAGCTGATGGAGACTTTGAAGCAGCGGCTCGAAGAGCAAAAAGGCCGCCACCAGGGCGGCTCGAAATGGATCGGCACCGGCGGCACCTCGCCTTTCGGCGCCTATGGCTACAATCCCGAAGGCGTGCGCATCGGCCAGCACGAAAGCCGCAACCGCCGCGCGGTCAAAGTCTGGGACAAGCGCGAGTTCAGGAATTTCGACGATGCGGTCGAACTCGGCACCCGCAACATCAAGATCGCGCTGAAGCGCCTGCGCCGCTGGGTGCGCGAGGGCGCCGAGGAGGAGTTCGACCTGCCCGGCACCATCCACGCCACGGCCGAACATGGCTATCTCGACGTGCAGACGCGGCCGGAACGGCGCAACGCCGTGAAGCTGCTGATGTTCTTCGATGTCGGCGGCTCGATGGACGACCACATCAAGAGCGTCGAGGAGCTGTTCTCGGCCGCCCGCGCCGAATTCCGCCAGCTCGAATATTTCTACTTCCACAACTGCCTCTATGAAGGCGTGTGGAAGGACAATCGCCGCAGGCATGCCGAGGTGATTCCGACCTTCGACCTCATCCACAAATACGGGCCGGACTACAAGGTGATCGTCGTCGGCGATGCCTCGATGAGCCCCTACGAGATCGCTCACCCCGGTGGCTCGGTCGAGCACTGGAATCCGGAAGCCGGGGGCATCTGGCTCGGCCGCCTGCTGCAGCAATGGCCGAACGCCGTATGGCTCAATCCTGAAAACCCTGAGAATTGGCGCTTTACCCATTCGATCGCCATGATCCGCGACATCTTCGGCGGCCGCATGTTTCCGTTGACATTGGCCGGGCTCGAAGGCGCGACGAAGCAGCTTTCAAGAAAGCACTGAACCTTGCCCGGCTTCTCGGAACTGGGCAGACGCGTAACAAATGCCTATGTTGGTGCGAATATGAGGTTGCAATCCGCGCATGACCCCGAACCTCCGGTTCGGAAAGGATCATGCGCAAAGCCAAAAGTGCTACAGCGCCCTTTGCGCGTCCGATGGACGCGCGGCGCTGTAGCAGCGAGCCGGTAAGGCTGAGGAGATCGAATGGACACCCGCACCTACCCCGTAACCCGTACCGACGCCGAATGGCGTGCCCGGCTGACGCCGGAGCAATATGCCGTCATGCGCGGCCACGGTACCGAACGGCCGGGAAGCTGCGCTTTGCTCTACGAGAAGCGCGCCGGCACCTTTTCCTGCGTCGGCTGTGACCAGCCGCTTTTTGAATCCAAGCTGAAGTTCGAGAGCGGCACCGGCTGGCCGAGCTTCAACGATCCGGTGCCGGGCTCGGTCGAGAACACTGTCGACCGCAGCTACGGCATGGTCCGCACCGAATGCCACTGCGCCCGCTGCGGCAGCCATCTCGGCCATGTCTTCGAGGACGGCCCGCCGCCGACCGGCCTGCGCTATTGCATCAACGGCGTGGCGCTGAAATTCGAGCCGGCGGCTTGATGCAAGTCGCCCAAAAGTGCGCAGCGGTTTTGGGACAACGACATGCATAGAAACAGTAATTCAAAGCGCGACGCGCTTTGAGCCAAACGATCGCTGGATAAGTGGAAAGGGCGGCTGCGGCCGCCCTTTTCTTTGGGCGGCAGGAACTCCGGCGAACACGACAGGCGCCCGTCTCGCGCTATCAGGCCACGACCGTCAGGATCAGCCACAATGTAGCCCCGAGCGCCATCAACGAGGCCTTGGTGCCACCGGCCCTTTCCGTGGTTCGCCAGACGGCAAAGGTCAGGAAGATGTTGTAGGGCACCAGCGCGAAATGCACCGCCAGAACCAGCACAAGCGGCAGCTTCAGCGCAAGCACGATAATCGCGGTCACCGCGGACGCAACGTTGAGCGCCGTGCCGACAAGGGCAAGGTCGCGCCAGAACAGCCGGTCGAGCGGCACCCGGCCTTGCCAACGTGAGCGGAAGAAGGATCCGACGCCTTCTGGCAACACCTGATATCACCCCTGCCCCAGGACTTCGGTCACCGCATGTTCGATACGCGAACATTCGGTCACCAGCCAGTCGGTCATAGCCGGCCAATTGTCCTCGGCATAACAATTCACCCGCCACATCGAATTGATGCCGAGGCCCTCGCAACTCTGTTCCGGCCTGAGCTTCAGCCTGTCTTCGATCGCCGGCTGGAACGGCTTCAACCGCGACCAGGCTTGCGTGGCGCCGAACTTCTCGTTGCGGCCGAAGAAGACGCCGACATGGTTCTGCGCCGGCGCGACATACATGGAAAGGACCAACGCGAAGTCGGGCAGCCCGCGTTGCCAGAACCAGGGTCCGCGCCTCGCCATCAGAGGCTTTTCTTCCGGATGCCGCTCGGCGAACAGCATCCAGAAGCCGCGTTGGCGGAATTCAGAAGCACGGCGGGCGCCGAAGTCGAATTCGCTCATGGTTCAAACCGTTTCTCCGGCAACCGCATTGGATGCCGGGTCGGTTAGTCTTACACCATGCCGAGCGCGGCCTTGTACAGGTCGAGGATAGTTTCCTCTTCCTGCCGCTCGGCCTGGTCCTTCTTGCGCAGCCGGATGATCGTGCGCATCGCCTTGGTGTCGAAGCCGGTGCCCTTGGCCTCGGCGAACACTTCCTTGATGTCGTCGGAAATGGTCTTCTTCTCTTCCTCGAGCCGCTCTATGCGCTCGATGAAGGCACGCAGCTGGCCGGCGGCAACAGTCTGGCTGGTATCGGTGATATCGTCGGCCATTTTTTCTCCACATCGTTTCCGCGCCGCGACTCGGCGACGACGGCGGCAAATTCGAGCCGGTTCGATGCCCGACCGGCGGCGGCGGGTCAAGCCGTTATCGATGCTGCATGAAGGGTTGGGCACACCCTAAGGTGTGTTGAGATTGAGGTCAGGCCGGCATCATCTGAATATCAATACACCTTATCCGAAGACGATCAGCAGATCCTTGGCATCGATCTGGTCGCCGGCCTTGACCAGCACCTCGGCGACGGTGCCGTCGCGCTCGGCATGCAGCGCCGTTTCCATCTTCATCGCCTCGATGGAAAGCAGCACGTCGCCGGCCTTCACGGCCTGGCCGGCGGCAACCGAAAGTGCGGAGACGACACCCGGCATCGGCGCACCGACATGGGCCTCGTTGCCGGGCTCGGCCTTGCGGCGGGCCTTGGCGGCGGACGCGCCATGCGCCCTGTCGGGCACCTTGACGCGGCGCGGCTGGCCGTTGAGCTCGAAGAACACGGTGACCATGCCCTTTTCGTCGACATCGCCGATGGCAAGGCAGCGCACCACCAGCGTCTTGCCCTTCTCGATATCGACGAATATCTCGTCTTCCGGCTTCATGCCGTAGAAATAGGTCGGCGTCGGCAGGACGCTGACCGGACCGTAGGTTTCCTGCGCGCCGGCGAAATCCGTAAACACCTTCGGGTACATCAGCCACGAGGCGAATTCGAACTCCGAGAGTTTGCGCTCGAGCTTCTCCTCGATCTCCTTGCGGTTGGCCTTGAGGTCCGCGGGCTTCAGTAGCGAGCCAGGCCGCGCCTTTATCGGCTTGTCGCCTTTTAGCACCTTCTTCTGCAGCTTGTCAGGCCAGCCGCCGGGCGACTGGCCGAGATCGCCGCGCAGCATCGACACCACGGAGTCCGGAAAGGCGATGTCCTTGCTGGGGTTCTCGACATCGGCGACGGTGAGATCCTGGCTCACCATCATCAGCGCCATGTCGCCGACGACCTTGGACGACGGCGTCACCTTGACGATGTCGCCGAACATCAGATTGACGTCGTGATAGGTCTGCGCCACCTCGTGCCAGCGTGTCTCCAGCCCGAGCGAACGCGCCTGCTCCTTGAGATTGGTGAACTGTCCGCCCGGCATCTCGTGCAGGTAGACTTCGGAGGCCGGTCCCTTGAGGTCGCTTTCGAAGGCCGCATACTGGTTGCGCACCGCTTCCCAGTAGAACGAGATCTTCCTGATCCATTGCGGGTCGAGGCCCGGATCGCGCTCGGTGCCCTTCAGCGCCTCGACGATGGAGCCGAGACATGGCTGCGAGGTGTTGCCCGAGAGCGAATCCATCGCCGCGTCGATAGCATCGACGCCGCTGTCGACCGCCGCCAGCACCGTCGCCGCCGACAGGCCTGACGTGTCGTGGGTGTGGAAATGGATCGGCAAGTCGGTCGCTTCGCGCAGCGCTTTGAACAGCACACGTGCGGCGGAAGGCTTCAGCAGTCCGGCCATGTCCTTGACGGCGATGATGTGGGCGCCGGCCGCCTGCAATTCCCCGGCCAGGCCGACATAGTATTTGAGGTCGTATTTCGCCCGCGCCGGATCGAGGATGTCGCCGGTGTAGCAGATCGCCGCTTCGATCAGCTTGCCCTCGGCGCCGACCGCATCCATGGCGACGCGCATGTTCTCGACCCAGTTCAGGCAGTCGAAGACGCGGAACAGGTCGATGCCGCCGGCGGCCGCCTGCTTGACGAAATGCTGCACGACATTGTCGGGATAGTTGGTGTAGCCAACGCCGTTGGCGCCGCGCAGCAGCATCTGCAGCAGCACATTGGGCGCCGCCTCGCGCACCAGCGACAGCCGCTCCCACGGGTCTTCGGTTAGGAAGCGCATGGCAACGTCGAAGGTGGCGCCGCCCCAGCATTCGAGCGACAGGAGCTGCGGCAGGGCGCGCGCATAAGTGCCGGCAATGCCGGCGATGTCATGCGTGCGCATGCGCGTCGCCAGCAGCGACTGGTGGCCGTCACGCATCGTCGTGTCGGTGACCAGCACCTCTTTCCGGTCGCGCATCCAGCCGGCGAATTTCTCCGGTCCGAGCACGTCGAGCTTCTGCTTGCTGCCATCAGGCACATTGCCGTTGAGATAGGGCACCAATGGTGCGGCCGCGTCGGCCTTCGGCTGCGGCCGGCCGCGCGTCTCGGGATGACCGTTGACCGACACGTCGGCCAGATAGTTGAGCAGCTTGGTGGCGCGGTCCTGCCGCTTGACCTGCTGGAACAGCTCCGGCGTCGTGTCGATGAACTTCGTCGTGTAGGAATTGTCGGCGAAGCTCGGGTGGTTGATGATCGCTTCGAGGAAGGTCAAATTGGTGGCGACGCCGCGGATGCGGAACTCGCGCAGCGCCCGGTTCATGCGGGCGATGGTCTCCGCCGGCGTCGGCGCCCACGCCGTCACCTTCTCCAGCAGCGGATCGTAGAAGCGGGTGATCACCGCCCCGGAATAGGCGGTGCCGCCATCGAGGCGGATGCCGAAACCCGTCGCGCCGCGATAGGCGGTTATGCGACCGTAGTCCGGGATGAAATTATGCTCGGGATCTTCCGTGGTGATGCGGCACTGCAAGGCGTGGCCGTTCAGCCTGATGTCCATCTGCATCGGCACGCCCGATTCCGGCGTGCCGATGGCGAAGCCGTCGAGGATGTGGATCTGCGCCTTGACGATGTCGATGCCGGTCACCTGCTCGGTGACGGTGTGCTCGACCTGGATGCGCGGGTTGACCTCGATGAAGTAGAATTTGCCGGTGTCGGCGTCCTGCAGGAACTCGACCGTGCCGGCGCCGATATAGCTGGTTTCGCGGGCGATCTTCAGCGCATGGCCGCAAAGCTCCTCGCGCTGCGACATTTCGAGGTATGGCGCCGGCGCCCGCTCGACGACCTTCTGGTTGCGGCGCTGGATCGAGCAGTCGCGCTCGAACAGATGCACGGCGTTGCCATGCGTGTCGCCCAGCACCTGCACCTCGACATGGCGGGCGCGCTCTATCAGCTTTTCGAGATAGACCTCGTCCTTTCCGAATGCGGCTTTCGCCTCGCGCTTGCCTTCCGTGACTTCACGGGCAAGGTCGGCTTCGGCGCGGATGGCGCGCATGCCGCGGCCGCCACCGCCCCATGATGCCTTCAGCATCACCGGATAGCCGATCTGCTTGGCCAGTTTCTTGACCGCATCCATGTCGTCCGGCAACGGATCGGTGGCGGGGATCACCGGCACGCCGACCTCGATGGCGAGATTGCGCGCCGCGACCTTGTTGCCGAGCCGGCGCATCGTATCCGGCTTCGGCCCGATGAAGGTGATGCCGGCCTCGGCACAGGCATCGGCGAATTCGGGGCTTTCCGACAACAGGCCGTAGCCGGGATGAATGGCATCGGCGCCCGAGAGCCTGGCGACGCGGATCACCTCCTCGATCGACAGATAGCTTTCGATCGGTCCCATGTCCCGGGTCAGATGCGGCCCGCGTCCGACCTGGTAGCTCTCGTCGGCCTTGAAGCGATGCAGGGAGTATTTGTCCTCCTCGGCCCAGATCGCCACGGTTTTGAGACCGAGTTCGTTGGCCGCGCGAAAGACGCGAATGGCGATTTCGGACCGGTTGGCGACGAGGATCTTCGTGATGGCCAAGGACTGAGGCTCCAGCAACGGAAGGGAAGAGAAATCGGCGCAATGATTAGCGTGAAAATGCTGCAGTGCAAACGAAATTGACAGGCATTTAAACCGATTGAAATGGAATCTTTGCGCCAAGGGCGGTCGCATTCAGTCGAACACGCAGCGAAGCGATGGGCATTGCGGTCAACGCGCGATCGTTTCCGGGCTAAAGGCCCGGGCTGGATTGGTCTGCCGGCCTCGATGGAGAGGCAACGGCCTCAAAAGAAAAATGCCCGGCGCGAAGCACCGGGCATCCGTAAAGTCTGGAGACTGACGAGCTTACATCTTCTGGATGTAGGTGTACTTGCCGTCGGCGCCCTTCTTCCATTCGTACATGACGTAGCCGGGCAGCGTCGGGTCGCCCTTGGCGTCATAGGACAGGTCGCCGAGCACGGTCTTGAACGGGCCGTTTTCATGCAGCGCCTTGGCAACTGCCTGCGGGTCGTTCGACTTGGCAGCGGTCGCTGCTTCGGCGAGCGCCTGTACGGCGGCGTAGGAGTAGAGCGTGTAGGCTTCCGGCTCGAAGCCCTGCGCGCGGAACTTCTCGACGAGTTCCTTGTTGGCGGGGATCAGGCGCGGGTCCGGGCCGAACGTGTTGAGCGTGCCCGCAACCGCGTCACCTGCGATCGAAGCCAGCTCGTTCGACACGATGCCGTCGCCGGAAATCAGTGTCGCCTTGAGGCCCTGGTCAGCCGCCTGGCGGATGATAAGGCCGGCTTCGGTGTGCAGGCCGCCCCAGTAGATGATGGTTACGCCGGCTTCCTTCATCTTGGCGATCAGTGCCGAGAAGTCCTTGTCGCCGACATTGATGCCTTCGTACATGACTTCCGTCAGGCCCTTGGCATTCATCGCCTTCTTGGTTTCGTCGGCAAGGCCCTGACCGTAGGTGGTCTTGTCGTGAACGACGGCGATCTTGGCGTCCTTGAAGTTCGCGGCGAGATAAGCGCCGGCGATGCTACCCTGCTGGTCATCGCGTCCGCAGGTGCGGAACACGTTCCACAGGCCGCGCTCGGTGAGCTTCGGGTTGGTGGCGGCCGGGGTGATCTCGACGATGCCGTTTTCCGCATAGACTTCCGATGCCGGGATCGAGACGCCCGAGTTGAAGTGCCCGACCACGAACTTGACACCGTCGCCGACGAACTTGTTGGCAACCGAGATGCCCTGCTTCGGATCGGAGACGTCGTCGCCGACTTCGAGCTTGATCTGCTCGCCATTGATGCCGCCCTTGGCATTGATGTCGGCCACAGCGGCTTCCGCACCCTTCTGAAGCTGCGCGCCGAAGGCGGCATTCGGACCAGTGATCGGACCGGCTACGCCGAACATGACGTCAGCCCACGCGTTGCCGCCGAACGCGACCAGCGCGGTCAGGGCGACGGCGGACAAAAGTGACTTTTTCATTTAAACGCTCCCATTTACGGAGTGGGCGTGGATGAAGCTTTCATGCGATGCCCACCCTTATCGCAGAAAGCATAGTTTGCCGATTTTCAGGCACTTGTCACGCCGATTCAATTCCGATGCGGCGCTAATGATGAACGTCAACCTTTCGGTTTCCAGCTCAAGATTGAAGCTCTTTCGTAGAGCCAATTATACTGTGTCACCATCTGGTTGGTGCGCGTGTATTGAAAGCCGACAAAACCGAGGATCATCAGCACGATTGTATCGACGACATAGTAGTGCAGCGAGAACATCGTGCCGCCGAACAGCGCGTGATGGATGAAGCGGATGCCGATGCCGAGACCCAGCATGTAGGCGAACAGCTGGATGAAGCTGCGCCAGGTCTGCGCGCTGGCCTTGCCCGTCATCCAGGCCGCCCAGCCGCCGAGCAGACAGGTGACGAAGAAGAACTGCCAGATCGAGGGTTCCTCATAGAGAATGCCCTGCATGATGAAGTCTCCTTAGCATGATCCCGAAAAGTTGCAGACTTTTCGGACAAGGATCATGCGACAAACAAACAATTTGGAGCGGAATATCGAACGCACACATCCGCTCTAAACTCAGTGGTGTCCGCCTTCGAGATAGGCGGCGCGCACTTCCGGATTGGCGAGCAGTTCCTTGCCGGTACCGCTCATCGTCACGTTGCCGTTGACCATGACATAGCCGCGCGTGGCGAGCTTGAGCGCGCCGAAGGCGTTCTGCTCGACCAGGAACACGGTCAGCCCCTGGGTGCGGTTCAGCTCGCGGATGGCGTCGAAGATCTGTTTGACGATCAGCGGCGCGAGACCCAGCGACGGTTCGTCGAGCAAAAGCAGCTTTGGCCGCGCCATCAGCGCGCGTCCGATCGACAGCATCTGTTGCTCGCCGCCCGACAGCGTGCCGCCGCGCTGGGCGATGCGCTCCTTCAGCCGCGGGAACAGCGTGAACACCTTCTCGACGTCCTCGTCATAGTGATTGAGGTTGTCGAGGCTGGCGCCCATTTGCAGGTTTTCCATCACCGTCATGCGCGGGAAGATGCGCCGGCCCTCGGGCGATTGGGCAATGCGCATGCGCGCGATCTCATGCGTCGGCATCTGGGTGATGTCGGTGCCGGCGAATGTGATGGTGCCGGCGCGGGCGCGCGGCGCGCCGAAGATAGTCATCATCAGCGTCGACTTGCCGGCGCCGTTGGCGCCGATCAGCGCCACGATCTCACCTTCCTTCACGGTGACATCGACGCCGTTCAGCGCCCGGATGTTGCCGTAATAGGTCTGCACACCCTTGATATCGAGCAGCGTTGTCCCGGCCATCACTTGCCCCCTCCGCGCTTGCCCGCCACGGGCTTGGCGGCAGTCTTCCCGGAAGTATGGCTGGTCGCAACCTTGCCCGCATCGACCCGGCGCGAAAATTCCGTGTCCTTGCCCTGGCCGAGCAGCCTGGCCTGCTTGACCCACTCCTCACGAGCGATGCGCCCATCGAAGGCAAGATAGGCTTCGGCGGCTTCGACGTCGGCCTTTTTCCAGGCGCCGATCTGGTCGAAGTGGAAGATGCCGTGATCGTTGAGCTTCTTCTCGTTGACCGAACCGATGCCCTTGATGCGGGTCAAATTATCGGCCTTGCCGCCGCGAGGCGCTGGCAGCCGGTTGGAGATTCCCCCAGCCGTCGCCGCAGGGGCCTTCGCGGCAGGAGCCTTGGCTGCCGGCTTGGCCGGCGCAGTCGACTTCACCGCCGTTCCGGTTGCCGCCTTTGACGCCGCTTTCGGAGCAGGCTTTGCCCTCCCCGCCGGAGCGCGCGGCGTAGGCGGCACAGCCGCCAGCGAGGCCGCCTTGTTTGCCGCGGCGAGCGATTTTGCGTCGACCTGACCGGCCTTTGACGCGCCCTTGGCCACCGTGACCCGCTCGCCCGAACTGTGGCCGACCGTGTCGGTCACCGGCCCGGCGAGATAAGACGACGATGTTCCCGGGCCGTGTGCTGCATCCGGTCCCGTATCGAGCTGTTCGATGACGTCTTCGTCGCCGACTTCTGTCAGCACCGACTCGACTTCCTCGTCGTCGACGCCGAGATAGGCTGCGATGACGCGCGGATCGGTACGCACCGATTGCGGGCTGCCGTCGGAGATCTTGCGGCCATATTCCAGCACCACGACATGGTCTGAGATCTGCATGACCACCGACATGTCATGCTCGATCAACAGGATCGAGGCGCCTGATGTGTTCTTGATGTCGATCAACAGCTCGTTGAGCGCTGCGGATTCCTTTGGATTGAGGCCAGCGGCCGGCTCGTCCAGGCACAAAAGCTCCGGACCGGTGCACATGGCGCGGGCGATCTCGAGGCGGCGCTGCGCGCCATAGGGCAGGTCGCCGGCCGGATCGTCGGCGCGGTCGACGAGATCGGCCTTCTCCAGCCAGTGCCTGGCAAGTTCGACCGATTCGGCGGAGGCCTTGCGGTAGCCGCTGAAGCCGAACAGGCCAAGGACCGTATAGCCCGAGGCCTTCATCAGCTTGTTGTGCTGGGCAACCAAAAGGTTCTCCAGCAGCGTCATGCCCGAGAACAGGCGGATGTTCTGGAACGTACGCGCCACCTTGGCGCGCGCCGGGATCTCGTGGTTGGGCAGACGTTCGAGCAAATAGCTCGAGCCGTCGTTCCGGTTGAGCGTGATCATGCCTTCCGACGGCTTGTAGAAGCCGGTGATGCAGTTGAACACGGTGGTCTTGCCGGCACCGTTGGGTCCGATCAGCGCGGTGATCTCACCGCGCTTGGCGGTGAAGGACAGGTCGCCGATGGCGACCAGGCCGCCGAACTTCATCGACAGATGCTCGACCCGCAGGATGGCGTCGTTCATGGATGTGCTCGCATTCATCAGCCGTGGCCTTCCTTGGTGAAGGAACCGGAGACCGCTCTTCGCACCTTGAGGAAGGCGGTCGGCTCGCGACTGCCGACGAAGCCGCGCGGCTTCCACAGCATGACGATGACCATGGCCATGCCGAACAGAAGCATGCGGTAGAGCTCCGGTGTGAAGTCCGGCCCGAATATCTGCTTGAGGAAGTCGAGTTCGCGCAGCGCCTCGGTGCCGCCGATCATCACCATCGCGGCAACCGCGATGCCGACCAGCGAGCCCATGCCGCCGAGAACGACGATGGCCAGGATGATGGCCGATTCCAGGAAGACGAAGGATTCCGGGCTGACGAAACCTTGCCGCGCGGCGAAGAACGAGCCGGCGAAGCCGCCGAACATGGCGCCCGTGGCAAAAGCCGTGAGCTTGGTCGTCGTCGTGTTGATGCCCAGAGACCGGCAGGCGATCTCATCCTCACGCAGCGCTTCCCAGGCGCGGCCGACCGGCAGACGCCGCAGCCTGATGGTGACGAAGGCGGTGAGCAGGCACAGGCCCAGGATCAGATAATAGAGGAAAATCTTGTAGTAGGCGCCTGACTGGGCGATGCCCAGCACCTTGGCGATGTAGTTCGAGTCAGACACGTTGAACGACATCAGGCCGAAGAAGCTGACCTTGGGAATGCCGGAAATGCCGGCCGAACCGTTGGTCACGTCGCGCCAGTTGATCAGCACCAGGCGGATGATCTCGCCGAAAGCCAGCGTCACGATAGCCAGATAGTCGCCACGCAGGCGCAGCACGGGGAAGCCGAGCAGCACGCCCCAGAGGGCGGCCATGGCGCCGGCGGCCGGCAACAGGATCCAGAACGACAGGCCGAAGTGCGTGGCGAGAAGCGCATAGGAATAGGCGCCAAGCGCATAAAAGGCGACGTAGCCGAGGTCGAGCAGGCCGGCGAGGCCGACAACGATGTTCAGGCCCCAGGCCAGCATCACATAGATCAGGATCTGGATGCCGAAATTGTCGACCCATTTCAGCGAACCCTGCAGCCCGCTGGCGATCGACCAGGCGTTCAGCGACAGCACCGCCACCACGAGGATCGGATACAGCACCAGAGCCGTGACGCCCAATTTGTTGAAGTTGGCATGGATGAAGGCGCGGAAGTAATAGATCACGCAAGCCAGCAGATAGATGACCGCGAGCGCGCGCAGGAATTGCAGATAGCCGGCGGGTTCTGCTCCGACCCATCCGGGGAGAGAATTGCTGAAAACGAACAGCAGCACCGCGGCGATGACGGCCGCGATGAAGGCCGGCAACTGGAAGAAGCGTGATGCGACGCTGGCCGGCAACAGGCCGGTGGCAACATCGGCGATCTTCTGGTTGGCCAAGAAGGGCTGGCCATAGGCGACATAAAGAAACCGCCCGACCGCCGTGGCGATCACCACTGCGGCAAGCAGGCCCCAGCGCGCGGTCAGGACCAGTTCATTGGAGATGTTCTGACCGGTCTTCAGCCCGATGAACAGCACGAACAGGCCAAGCGCGATGGCGCCGGCATAGAAGGCTTCCTTGAGAGCGCGTTGGACAGGGGTGGCGACGACGTCGCGCTCCGGAGATACGGTGACGGCCATGGTCTCAGACCTTTTCGACTTCTGGCCGGCCCAATATGCCGGAAGGCAGGAAGATCAGCACGATCGCCAGGATCGAGAACGCCGCGACGTCCTTGTAGTCGATCGAGAAATAGGCCGACCACATGCTCTCGATGAAGCCGATCATCAGCCCGCCGAGCACCGCGCCCGGAAGCGAACCGATGCCGCCCAGCACCGCTGCGGTAAAGGCTTTCACGCCGGGCGTGAAGCCGTCCGAGAAGGCGATGACACCGTAATACATCAGGAACAAGGTGCCGGCGACGGCGGCAAGCGCCGCGCCCATTATGAAGGTGATCGATATGGTACGGTCGACATCGATGCCGAGCAGCGCCGCCATTTTGCGGTCCTGCTCGCAGGCGCGTTGCGCTCGGCCAAGCGAAGTCCTGTTGACCAGGTACCAGAACAGCGCCAGCAGCAGCGCCGTGACGATGACGATGATGATCTGCTTCAGCGACACGCTGATGCCGTTGATGTTGTAGACTTGGCTGACCATCGGCGGGATCGGCTTGTTGCGCGGCCCCTGCGTCACTTGGACGAAGTTCGACAGCGCGATCGACATGCCGATCGCTGTGATCAGCGGCGCCAGCCGGAACGAGCCGCGCAATGGCCGGTAGGCAACCTTCTCGATCGTCCAATTGTAGAGGCTGGTGAGCAGCATAGCCACGATCATCATGAGCAGCAGCGCCAGCACCACGGGCACCGAATAGAACAGCGCGCCTAGAGCGAGGAAGACGATCAGGGCCGTGAAGGCACCCACCATGAAAATGTCGCCATGAGCGAAGTTGATCATGCCGATAATGCCGTAGACCATCGTGTAGCCGATTGCGATCAGCCCATAGATCGATCCCAGCGTCAGCCCGTTGATAAGCTGCTGGACAAAGTACTGCATGTGTACGTGGCTCCCCTGGAATGTCGCCCATGCAGACGCATTCCTTTTCGTATTTCCCCTAGTCGTAAAGTTTCGAGCCCGGATTGCAACGTCATTTTTCAATCGTCATGCGCGTTTTGCCGACACGCCGTCTGATTGCCCGTTTTTTCCCACCCGGCCCCTGGACTATCGCGGACCCTACCATTGGCATAACGCAATGTCTTTGACGATTCGACCGCATCATGCACCTCGTTTCGAAGAAATCGCCGTCAAAATTAGGTGATGAGAAGAATCGTTGCGTTACTGACATAGTCCGTTTTTCGTTCCGCTCCTTGCCGTAGGGTCAGCTTTCCCTTCACTTGACCACAAAACCATGCGCGAACGGATCGCGGTCGTCGATGAAAATGGTGTTCAATCCGGTCATCCGCGCCCAGCCACCGATCGAGGGAACAATGGCCGGTTTGCCCGCGACGGTGACATCCTTTTCGACCTTGCCCTTGAAAAGCGAACCGATGATCGATTCATGGACGAAGCTGTCGCCGGCCTTGAGTCTGCCCTTGGCATGAAGCTGCGCCATGCGCGCCGAGGTGCCGGTGCCACAGGGTGAGCGGTCGATCGCCTTGTCGCCGTAGAAAACGGCATTGCGGGCGTCGGCCTCGGGGTTGGTCGGCTTGCCGGTCCACAGCATGTGCGACAGCCGGTTGATGCCTGGGTTCTCGGGATGCACGAAGGAATATTTCTCATTGAGCCGCTGCCGCACCACCGGGCTCCAGGCAATGAAGTCGCCCGCCGAATAGTCGGCCATGTCGCGATAGTTCTTCTGCGGCTCGACGATGGCGTAGAAATTGCCGCCATAGGCGACGTCGACGGTGATTTCGCCGAGCTGCGGGCATTCGACCGTCAGCCCCTCCGCATGGAGGAAAGACGGTACATTGGTGATGCGCACCTCCTCGACATAGTCGCCGACCTGCTTGTACTCGGCGATGACCAGGCCGGCCGGCGTGTCGAGCCTGAGCACGCCCGGCGTCCTCGGCTTGATCAGCCCATGCTCGATCGCCATCGTCACCGTGCCTATCGTGCCGTGGCCGCACATCGGCAGGCAGCCGGAGGTTTCGATGAACAGGATGGCGATGTCGCAATCCTCGCGCGTCGGCGGATAGAGGATCGAGCCGGACATCACGTCATGGCCGCGCGGCTCGAACATCAGCCCGGTGCGGATCCAGTCATATTCGGCCAGAAAATGCGCCCGCCGTTCCATCATCGTCGAACCCTGCAGCAGCGGGCCGCCACCGGCGACCAGACGGACCGGGTTGCCGCAGGTGTGGCCGTCTATGCAGAAGAAGGATTTCTTGGCCATGACGCTCCTCGAAAAATCAAAACCCACGAAAATCAAAAACGATGTGGACTGAAGGGGGCCAGATCGATCGACGGAGTCTGCCCCAGGACGAGTTCCCGGATCAACCGTCCGGTGGCCGCCGCCTGGGTCAAGCCGAGATGGCCGTGGCCGAAAGCATAAACCGCCGATCGGCTTCCCGATGCATGACCGATGACGGGCACTGAATCCGGCAGCGAGGGACGGAACCCCATCCATTCGCGCCCGCCCGAGGGATCGAGCCCCGGCAGGAATTTCTGCGCCTTCCGTAGCAGCGCTTTCGACCTGGCATAATTGGGCGGTCGCTCGATACCGCCGAGTTCGACGGCGCCGCCGACGCGCAGCCCCGTTTCGAGCGGCGTGATGACGAAGCCATGGCCGGAGAAGATCAGCATCCGCTTCACGTCGAAGGCGCTCGGCGGCAACGTCGTGTTGTAGCCGCGCTCGGTTTCGAGCGGGATGCGATCGCCGAGTTGCCTCGCCAGCAGATGCGACCAGGCGCCGGCGGCGACGACAAGGTGCCTGGCTTGCCTCGTCGTGCCGTCGGCCAATGTCAGCGCGGCGCCGTCATGATCCGCCGCGACGCGCTCGATCCGAGCCATCTCAAAGCGTGCCCCCTTGGTCTGCGCGTAGGCCCACACCGCCTTGCCGAGCAGTTTCGGGTCGGCGACCGTCATCCATCCCGGGACGAACGTGCCCTTGACGAAGCGCGGCGAAAGCCCCGGCTGCAAGGCAGCCAGGTCCTCGCCCTCGACATGGCGGAAACCGATGCCGAAACGCCCGCGCGCCGCCCAGCCAGGCAGCCCAGCCTGAAACTCGGCCTCGCTTTCGTAGAGTTCGAGCGAACCATCCTCGCGCAGCATCGATCGTGTACCGGACCGATCGAGCAGGCCCATCCATTCCGCTTCGGCGAGCTTCATCATGCCCGCCTGAGCGGCGAGGCTCGCCTCGTATTTTCCCGGCGCGCCGGCGCGCCAGAAGCGGATCAGCCAGGGCAGAAGTTTTGGCAGATAGGCCGGCGGAATGCTGAGCGGGCCGAGCGGATCGGCCAGCCATTTCGGCAGCTGCCGCATCATGCCCTTATGCGCCATCGGCATCACGTCGGAGAAGGCAAAGGCGGCGGCATTGCCGGAGCTCGTCTCCTCGCAAATGCCCGTCCGATCGAAGATCGTGACATCGCGTCCCGCCTCAGCGAGAGCGGCGGCGGCGCAGATGCCGATGATGCCGCCACCGATGATGGCGATGTCGATTGCAACGTTGCTATTCATCGTTGCACGCCAAGCCGCATGTCCAGTCTCCGCCCCGCTTCACCCTGCGGTCAGCCTCAGAACGACGGCAGCGTCGGCCGCACCGCCAGCGCATCCTTGACGATTTTCTCGACTGCCTTGCGGCGCTCGCCCGACAATGGCTGGCGCGGCATGCGCACGCGATCATTGGTGTTGATCGCGAACACTTCGGCAAGCTTGATGTTCTGTACGAGATAGGTCGAGACGTCGAGATCGAGCAGCGGCCGGAACCAGCGGTAGATGGCAAGCGCCTCTTCGCGGCGGCCCTGCTTCATCAGCTGATAGATGGCGACCGTCTCGCGGGGGAACGCGGTGACCAACCCGGCCACCCAGCCGATGGCGCCGACCGACAGCGCCTCGAAGGCGAGATTGTCGACGCCGGTGAACAGGTCGTAGCGAGTGCCGAGGCGATTGATGATCTCGGTCGAGCGGCGGATGTCGTCGGATGATTCCTTGATGGCGACGAAGCGCTTGTCCGACGCCAACTCCTCCATCTGGTCCACAGTGACGTCGACGCGGTAGGCAAGCCGGTTGGAGTAGATCATGACCGGCAGGTCGCCGGCCTCGGCTACGGCACGAAGTGCGGCGACCGTCTCTTCCGCATTGGTGTGGTAGATCGGGCTCGGCACGACCATCAGGCCGTTGGCGCCTTCTTTCGCCGCACGCTTGGCAATGCTGGCCGCCTCGCGTGTGCCGGCCTCGTTGACCGTCAGCAGCACCGGCTTCTTGCCGGCGACCTTCTGCGCGGTCTTCAGCACCTCGATCTTCTCGTCGGGCGACAGCATCGGCCCTTCGCCGAGCGATCCGCAAACGATGATACCGTCGCAGCCAGCCTCCATCTGCAGGTTGAAGCAGCGCTCCATCTCGGCATGATCGAGACGATCATCCGCGGTGAATTTGGTCGTGACGGCTGGAAAAACTCCGCTCCACATGATCATCTCTCCATCTGATATATCAGCCGTATATCTGTTAAGAAACGGCCTGTCAACACGGATTCCGTTATGATATATGCAAGATATATCAGGAGAGCGCCTTTGATATCCATGGAAGCCAGCACCGTGACCGAGCCAGCCGCGACCAAGGCCTATCACGTGCTCGAGCACATGATCGTCACGCTTGAACTGGCCCCTGCGAGCTTCGTCACCGAGGGCGCCCTGATCGAAAGGCTCGGGCTCGGGCGGACACCGGTGCGCGAGGCGATCCAGCGGCTAGCCTGGGAAGGGTTGCTCGACGTGCGGCCGCGCGCGGGCATCGCGATCGCTCCGCTCCATCCCGGCGACTGGCTGCGCGTGCTTGATGCGCGCCGCGGTGTCGAGGTGGTCCTGGCCCGCTCGGCCGCCCGCTTCGTCACCCGCGAAGCCGCCGACCTGTTTCACGAAGCAGCCCTTGCCATGCAGAAAGCAGTGATCGCGGGCAATGTGCTTGCCTTCATCCAGGCCGACAAGGCACTCGACGAGGCGCTGGCCCTGGCCGCCGACAATCCGTTCGCCGCTCGGCTGGCCGCCCCCTTGCAGACCCACAGCCGCCGCTTCTGGTTCCGCTACAAGGCCGACACCGGCTTGGCGGAATCGGCAGAACACCATGTCGCTCTGATCCGCTCGATCCTCGACGGCGACGAGGAGGCCGCGGCCAAGGACGCCAAGCGGCTGATGGCGCTGCTGCGCGGCCACGCCGAGGTGGCGGCGACACGCTGAGCGCCGTTAGGTCCGCCGGGCGTTCGGTGTCTTTCCAACGCTTCGGTCTAGGTGCCTGGCAAGGCAGCCTCCACCAAAGGACCGTCCCAACCTTCACCTGCCGTGATGACGCAGCTCTGACCCTGCGTATCGGTGGCCAGGATAGTCCAGGTGCCTTGGTCGGAAACGAAGATCTCGAGAATCACGCTCGGGTTGACCACGCCGCGCGCCGCCTCGCTTTCGTGGAACTTCTCGCCGAGCGCCTTGATCATGTCCGCTCGGGCCGCGCATTGTCCGGCCGCCAAGGCCGGGACGGCAAAAGACGAAGACGCAGCACAAAGTATCATTGCCATGAGACGTGTCATCAGACACCTCCTTGCGCCACGCGGTACCCCCGAAGCTGTCGCCAGCGCCGTTGGTTGATCTGCCGCACCTCCTTCGCGGCAGGATTGAAACTTAAGACTACAAACGCCCGTCCGGTTCCATCACATTAACGTTTAGGCCGATACGGCCCGCGACCGGATTGCAAAAGGCCCGGGCGCAGCGCGCCCGGGCCTTGAGTTCAAAATCGATTGTCGTTCGGCCAGTTCATCGTCGGGATAACGAATTCCGCACTGTTCTTGATGCCTGCCCGCCCGCGGCAGTAGGTAGGCGAGGACGCGCAAGCAAGAAATCGTCCGTCTAGTTCATGGTCGGGATGACGAACTCCGCACCGTCCTTGATGCCGGACGGCCAGCGCGAGGTGACCGTCTTGGTCTTGGTGTAGAAGCGGAACGCGTCCGGACCGTGCTGGTTGAGGTCGCCGAAGGAAGATGCCTTCCAGCCGCCGAACGTGTAGTAGGCGATCGGCACCGGGATCGGCACGTTGATGCCGACCATGCCGACCTGGACACGCGAGGCAAAATCGCGCGCCGCGTCACCGTCGCGGGTGAAGATGGCGACGCCATTGCCCATCTCGTGGTCGTTGGCGAGCTTGATCGCGCTCTCATAGGTCGGCGCGCGCACCACCGAGAGCACCGGCCCAAAGATCTCTTCCTTGTAGATGCGCATGTCCGACGTGACGTTGTCGAACAGGCAGCCACCCATGTAGTAGCCGTCTTCATAACCCTGCATGGAGAAGCCGCGGCCATCGACGACCAGCTTGGCGCCTTCCTTGACGCCGGTGTCGACATAACCCTTGACCCGCTCCAGCGCCTGCGCCGTCACCAGCGGGCCGAAGTCGGCGGAAGAGTCGGTCGAAGGTCCGACCTTCAGGCTCTCGACGCGCGGGATCAGCTTTTCCATCAGCCGGTTGGCGGTGTCGTTGCCGACCGGAACGGCCACCGAGATCGCCATGCAGCGTTCGCCGGCCGAGCCGTAGCCGGCGCCGATCAGGGCGTCGACGGTCTGGTCCATGTCGGCGTCGGGCATGATGATCATGTGGTTCTTGGCGCCGCCGAAGCACTGCACGCGCTTGCCGGCGGCGGTGCCGCGCGAATAGATGTAGTGGGCGATCGGCGTCGAGCCGACAAAGCCGATGGCCTTGATGTCGGGATCGTCGAGGATGGCGTCGACCACGTCCTTGTCGCCATTGACGACGTTGAGGATGCCGGCAGGCAGGCCGGCTTCGAGGAACAGTTCGGCAATGCGCATCGGCACGCCCGGGTCGCGCTCCGACGGCTTCAGGATGAAGGCGTTGCCGCAGGCGATGGCAGGCGCGATCTTCCACAGCGGGATCATCGCCGGGAAGTTGAACGGCGTGATGCCGGCGACGACGCCGAGCGGCTGGCGCATCGAATAGACGTCAATGCCGGGGCCGGCGCCGTCGGTGAATTCACCCTTCATCATATGCGGCGCGCCGATGCAGACTTCGACCACTTCGAGGCCGCGCTGGATGTCGCCCTTGGCGTCGGCGATCGTCTTGCCGTGCTCGCGTGCCAGGATGTCGGCCAATTCGTCATAGTCGCGGGCGACGAGTTCGAGGAACTTCATCAGCACGCGCACGCGGCGCTGCGGGTTCGTTGCCGCCCACTTCGGCTGCGCTGCCTTGGCATTCTCCACCGCCGCGCGCAGTTCCGCCTGCGAAGCCAGCGCCACCGTGCCGCGCACGGAGCCGTCCATCGGCTGCATGACATCCTGCTTGCGGCCGCTGGTCCCGGCGACATGCTTGCCGCCGATGAAATGACCGTAGTCGATCATGATTTCTCTCCCTTTGTTTATGATGGCGTATTGTCCGCCTTTGCAGCGGCGATGGCAACGCGAGGGAGAACGCAACCGTTGTGCGGAAAGTAGATAACGATTGACGGGCGAGCATCAATTCCCGCAAATGATGAGACCGCAACATACATTTCAAGGATCGCCATGAACTGGGATGACGTCCGCATCTTCCTGGCCGTGGCCCGCGCCGGCCAGATCCTTGGCGCGGCCAAACGGCTGGAGCTCAACCACGCCACCGTCTCGCGCCGCATCGCCGCACTCGAGGATGCGCTGCGCACAAAACTGTTTCGCCGGCTGACCACCGGCAGCGAACTGACGCCGGCCGGCGAGCGCTTCCTCGACATTGCCGAGCGTATGGAGGGCGACATGATCGCCGCGCGCTCGACCATTGCCGGCGAAGGCGACGACGTCTCCGGCACGGTGCGCATCGGCGCGCCGGACGGCTTTGGCGTCGCCTTCCTGGCCAAGCGCCTCGGCGAACTGACCGCGCTGCACCGCGAACTGACGATCCAGCTTGTGCCGGTGCCGCGTTCCTTCTCCCTGTCGCGCCGCGAGGCCGATATCGCCATCACCGTCGAGCGGCCGACCGAAGGCCGGCTGGTGGCGGGAAAGCTGGTCGACTATTCGCTCGGCCTGTTTGCCTCGCGCGCCTATGTCGAGGCGCATGGCTTGCCCAAAACTGCCGCCGAGCTTGGCCAGCACACCCTCATCGGCTACGTGCCGGACCTCATCGTCAGTCCCTCGCTCGACTACGCGGCCGAGTTCAGCGCCGACTGGCGCACCAGCTTCGCCATCTCCTCCGCACTCGGCCAGGCCGAGGCGGTGCGCTCGGGCGCCGGCATCGGCATCCTGCACACCTTCGTCGCCCGCTCGATGCCGGAATTGGTGCCGGTCGATGTGGTCGCACCCATCCGTCGCGCCTACTGGCTGGTCTATCACGAATCGGTCAGGCCGCTGCGCCGCGTCCAGATCGTCGCCAGCTTCATCACTAAGATGGTGGAGCGGGAGCGGGGCCTCTTCACCTGATTTCGCAAATCCGGCAAAATAAATCCGCCATCTGGGGCGGGTCGAGCACAAACGAATTCACCACACGCTCAACCCTTGTCCGCCAATGGCGCCCATTCTACGAAGACTGGGTCCGGCAGTCGTTCCGACCTTTTATCGCAGATAGCGCTCCTGTGCGAGGTCGCGGACATCGATGTCCGGCACCCGGCTGGAGATGATATCGGCCAGAACCTTGCCCGAGCCGCAGGCCATGGTCCAGCCGAGCGTGCCGTGGCCGGTGTTGAGGTAGAGATTGGAAAGCTCGGTGCGGCCGATCAGCGGCGGGCCGTCCGGCGTCATCGGCCGCAGCCCGCACCAGAAGGTCGCGTCCCGCATCGCGCCGGCGCCCGGAAACAGATCGCCGACCGAGTGCTCCAGCGTGCGCCGTCGCGATTCATGCAGCCTGAGGTCGAAGCCGGAAATCTCCGCCGTACCGCCAACCCGAATGCGGTTCCCTAGCCGGGTGATCGCCACCTTGTAGGTCTCGTCCATCACCGTCGACACCGGTGCCGCCGCGGCATCCTTGATCGGCACGGTGATCGAATAGCCCTTGACCGGATAGACCGGGATCGGCCGCTTCACCCGGCGCATGAAACCCGCCGAATAACTGCCCATCGCCATCACATAGGCGTCGGCGGCCTTCCAGCCCTTGCTGGTGCTGAGATTTGCGATGCGGTTTCGGCTGCGGATGACACGCCAGATCGTCACGTCGTATTCGAACTTGATGCCGCGCGCCACGCAGAGTTCGGCCAGCCTGTCGGTGAACAGCTTGCAGTCGCCGGTCTCGTCATGCGGCAGCCTGAGGCCGCCGACGAACTTTTCGCGCACCCCGGCCAGGCCAGGCTCGGCCGCGATGCAGCCGTCCTGGTCGAGGATCTCGTAGGGCACGCCATACTTCTTCAGCACCTCGACATCGCCGCCGGTGCCGTCGAGCTGTTTTTGCGTGCGAAACAGCTGCAGCGTGCCCTGGGTCCGCTCGTCATAGGCGATGCCGGTCGCTTCGCGCAGCGCCTTCAGCGTGTCGCGGCTGTATTCGGCCAGCGGCACCATGCGCGCCTTGTTGATCGCGTATCGCTCGGCCGTGCAGTTGCGCAGCATCTTGATCAGCCAGGTCCACATATGCGGATCGAAGGCCGGCCGCACCACCAGCGGGCCATGCTTCATCAGCAGCCATTTGATCGCCTTCAGCGGAATGCCGGGTCCGGCCCAGGGCGAGGCGTAGCCGGGCGATATCTCGCCGGCATTTGCAAAGCTGGTTTCCAGCGCCGGGCCTTTCTGGCGGTCGAGAACCGTCACCTCGTGACCGGCTTCGGCGAGATAATACGCCGTGGTCACCCCGATGACGCCACCGCCCAGCACCATGATCTTCATCGTACAACACTCCCACGGCGACGCCCAAACCGGCCATCTTCTGTCTGCCGGATTCTGTGGCGCCCGCCAAGGGGCTACACGCTAAGCGTTAGCTATCGACATAGCGCCGATGGAAGCGCGGGCCGAGGCTGGTCAGGATCTCGTAGCCGATGGTGCCGGCATGACCGGCAGCCACATCGACGCTTTGTGAGGGACCGAGCAGTTCGACGAGATCACCCTCGCGTAGCCTGCCGGACGGCAGAGCGGAGATGTCGAGAATGATCGAATCCATCGACACCCGCCCGAGGAAGGGCAGGCGCGCGCCCTCGAACCAGGCTGCGGACGCCGCCCGCCGGTGCCAGCCATCGGCATAGCCCAGCGAGATCGTCGCGGCAGCGAGCGGAGCCGTCGTTTGGAACATGTGGCCATAGCCGACACCGGCGCCGGCCTCCAGCATGCGTGTCTGCACGACCTTGGCCTCCAGCCGTACCACCGGCAGCATCGGGTTCGGCCTGGCCGGTGTCGGATTGATGCCGTAGAGCGCGGCACCGGGGCGGGCGAGATCGTAGTGGAAGCGCTGCCCCAGAAAGATGCCGGACGAATTGGCGAGCGAGGCCGGCGCCTTCGGCAATAGTGCGCGCAGCCGCTCGAACGCCAGCCGCTGCCGCCCATTGGCCGGATGCTCCGGCTCGTCGGCGCAGGCCAGATGGCTCATCACGAAGTGGATGTCGATGCCGTCGAAGGCATGCGGATCGGCGGCAACGCGCTCCACGTCCAGGGGCGCCATGCCAAGCCGCGACATGCCACTGTCGACCTGGATCGCGGCCGGCAGTTTTCGGCCGGCGCGCCGAGCCGCCACGCGCCATGCCGCCAATTGTTCCGGGCTGTTGATCACGGCGCAAAGATCTGCCGCCACCGCGTCCGGTTCGGCACCAGGCGGAATGCCGTTCAAGACGAAAATGGCGGGATCCGGCCCAAGCGAGCGGCGCAAGGTGACGCCTTCGGCCAGAAGCGCGACGAAGAAGGTATCGCAGCCTTCGCGCAGCAGCGCCGCCGCGACCTGGCTGGCACCAACACCGTAGCCGTCGGCCTTGAGCACACCAGCGCAGCCGACATCGCCCAATCGCGATTTCAGCCGCCTGTAGTTTTCACGGATCGCGCCGAGATCGATGGTGAGGACGGCGCCGGCCGCCACTTCGCTTGTGGCGGTGACCTCTTCGGGCAGCGACCTTTTGGGGGCGTCGTTCATGGCGACCCTTTGCGCAGTGGATACATACATCAATAGGACCGCCGGGCCGGCGCGGCAACCAGGGTCGTTGTGTTGAGCCTATTGCACCAGATGCCGAAATGCCGCCACCACATCCTCATAGACATGGCGCTTGAACGGCACGATCAGGTCGGGCAGATCCTGCATCGGCCGCCATGCCCATTTGTCGAACTCGGCGGTGTGGCCGCCCGGCGGCGGATTGATCTGGATCTCGCTGACATCGCCGTGGAAGCGAAACGCGAACCATTTCTGCGTCTGGCCGCGATACCGCCCCTTGAAGGCGATGCCGACGAGATGGTCCGGCAAATCATAGTTGATCCAGTCCGGCGCCTCGGCCAGCAAAGAGATGCCGCGCATGCCGGTCTCTTCGTAGAGTTCGCGCTCGGCCGCCTGCAACGGCTCCTCGCCCTTGTCGATGCCGCCTTGCGGCATCTGCCAAAGCTGAGTCGTGCCGGCGAATTCGCTGTCCGGCTCGGCAATGCGATGCCCGACCCAGACCAGGCCCTCGGCATTGAGGATCATCAATCCGACGCAGGGGCGATAAGGCAGCGTTTCGCGGTCAATCTTTTTAGCCATGCGTGATGGGCTCCAGCCGTTTTGAGAATTCGCTCCGGTGAGGCAGGTGGCGAGCGGTTTCGAGAACCGGAGCGGAGCGTACTTAAAGTACGTGAGCACCGGAAGCGCAGAAAACGTCGCCAGATGCCCGCCGGAGTAGAATTATCAAGACGGCTGTTAGCCTTTTTGCGGATCAATCGCCACCGCTGAAATCGGCACGATCTCGATGCCGCGCTTCTTTGCCTCGACCACCCACGACGACACGGTGTCGACCGTCAGGTCGAAGGCCGAGCCGATGCCGACGGCAGTGCCTTTGGCCCGCGCGGTCGCTTCGAGACTGTCCAGTTTCTTGAGGATTTCGCCGCGATCCTGCACCGCATCGATCGCCATGTCGCCGGAAACGAAGGGCACGCCATCCCTGAGCGCGAGGTCGGGCGCCAGGCTGCGCGCCGACGATCCGTCATCGATATAAGCGAGGCCGCGTTTGCCGAGTTCGGCCATGAACGGCTCCATCGCCGCCGCGTCGGCGGAAAAGCGCGCGCCCATATAGTTCATGACGCCGGTGTAGTTGGTCGTCCGCGACAGCGCCCAATGCAGGTTCTTCAAATTCTCGTCCGCGCTCGCCGCCACCGTCAGCGTGTTACGGCCGGGATTGATGTTCGGATAGTCGAACGGTTCGAGCGGCACCTGCATGACGATCTCGTGGCCGCTTTGCCGGGCGGCCTGCATCCAGCGGCCGATGCTGTTGCCTTGCGGCGCGAAGGCCAGTGTCACTTCCGCCGGCAGCTTGGCGATGGCCGCCTGGGTGCCTGTCTGCGAAACGGAAAGCCCGCCGATGACGATCGCCACCCGCGCGCCGCGCCCGCCCGACCAGGGCCGCGCATAGACGTCGAACGGCCGCCTTCCATCGGCGGCGCGCACAGGCAAGGGTCCGGTATCGCTGGCTTCGATCAGCGCCCTGTCGGGAATATGCGCGATCTTCAGGTTCTGGCCGATGGTCGACGGGTCGCGAATGACGATCGCCGCCTTGGGCGGGCCATCGCCCTCTTCCGTCTGCACGTGGATGATCCGCGGCCCGCCTGTCTTTGTCGGCGTCTCCGTCTTCGGTGCCGTCACTGGGGCCAATGCGGCAGCGGGTTCGGCCGCCGCTGTTACTTTCGGCGTCGAAACGGCAACCTCTCGCGGCTTTCGGAACGGCTTTTCCCGGAGCGCGATCGCGCCGGAGACGCCGACCACCGCCAACACGGCCACGGTCGCCATGATCGCACCGCCGCTGACCTTGCTGCCGGCAGCGCGCGGCGACCTGACAGCCTGTCCGAGCGGGCGTTCGATGTCCTTGCCTATATCAGCCAAGCCTAATCCCCGGGGCGCATCAGCTTCGAAGACGAAACCGCTTCGAAAGGACATGCGCGAATTCATCAATCCTGGCGCACCCCTGGCGCCGTGTTTGGGGCTTTGCCTTGCCCCCGAATCAAACTGCCGGAACCTTTCGGTCCCGGCAGCATCGCATTGCTTCCATCGGGCGGCCAGACCTACTTGTCCGGCCCCACCGCTACTGGTTGAGAACGGCCTTCTGCGGATTGGGCGGGAAGGACGGATCGGTCTTCTGGCCGCGCAGCAGCTGCTCGGCATAGATGAGCTGCAGATCGTCCTTCGGATCCGGCGGCACATAGGCCGCCGAGCCCGAACCGGTCGTGCTCTCGTCGGCGCCCTTGATATGGCCCTTGAGGTCGGATTCGCCGCGCGTCAGGTCCCTGCCCTGCAGTTCCGGCGGCAGCGGCTGGTCGACCTTGATGTCGGGCGTGATGCCCTTGCCCTGGATCGACTTGCCGGACGGCGTGTAATAGAGCGCCGTCGTCAGCCTGAGCGCGCCATTCTCGCCGAGCGGAATGATGGTCTGCACCGAACCCTTGCCGAAGGACTGCGTGCCGACCACCGTGACACGGCGCAGATCCTGCAGCGCGCCGGCGACGATTTCCGACGCGCTGGCCGAACCGCCATTGACCAGAACGATCATCGGCTTGCCGTTGATGTCGTCGACCTGCTTGGGCTTGGCGTCGAAGCGAGTGACGTCCTTGGGATCGCGGCCGCGCGTCGAGACGATCTCGCCACGGTTGAGGAACGCATCGGACACGCTCACCGCCTGGTCGAGCAGGCCACCAGGATTGAGGCGCAGATCGAGCACATAGCCCTTGAGCTTGTCGTCCGGCACCTGCTTCTTGATGGTATCGATGGCGTTCTCGAGGTCGTCATAGGTCTTTTCGGTGAAGGAGGTGATCTTCATGTAGCCGATGTCGTTCTCGACCCGGAACTTGACCGCCTTGACCTTGATGATGTCGCGCACGACCGTCAGTTCGATCGGCTTGTCGGCGCCCTGGCGCAGGATGGTAAGCTTGATCGGTGTGTTGACCAGGCCGCGCATCTTGTCGACCGCGTCGTTGAGGGTGAGGCCGCGAACCTCTTCGCCATCGATCTTGGCGATATAGTCGCCGGCCAGCACGCCTGCCTTGGCGGCCGGTGTGTCGTCGATCGGCGTGATCACCTTGACCAGATCGTTCTCCATGGTGACCTCGATGCCGAGGCCGCCGAACTCGCCCTTCGTCTGGACGCGCATATCCTGCGCCTGCTCGGCGTTCATGTAGGAGGAGTGCGGGTCAAGCGAGGCGAGCATGCCGTTGATGGCGTTCTCGACCAGCGACTTGTCGTCGGGCGGCGTCACATACTGTGCCCGCACCCGCTCGAAGATATCGCCGAAGATCGCCAATTGCTTGTAGGTCTCCGACCCTGCGGCGTTCGCCGCCGAGCCGGGCGTACCATAAACAAGGCTCATGGCGGACGCGCCCATCAGCGCACCGGCAAACAGAAGCGACAGTTTCCGCATTATTCACGTCCTTCCAGAAAAACGGTCCGCCCACCATGGGGCCGGATCGACGGGTTTTCCATCCTTGCGGAACTCGACATAGAGCTCCGGCGTGGCATTTCCATTCTTCGAAACCGAGGTGCTCGCCACCCTGGCCTCTCCCATCGCGCCGATCGGCTCTCCTGCGAGCACTGATTGACCGGTCGCGACGCTGATTCTGCTCATCCCCGCCAAAACGACATGATAGCCGTCGCCTGCGTTAAGGATCAAGAGTTGACCATAAGAGCGAAACGGCCCCGCATAAAGCACATTCCCATCCGCCGGCGCGGTAACGATGGCTCCTGATTGTGTCGCAACCATGTCGCCAAGCATCATCGCGCCGTTACCATCATCGGCGCCGAATCGCCGTTTGATGCGGCCGGTCACCGGCAGCGCGATCTGTCCCTGCAACGCTGAAAAAGGTGCCGCGGCGGCAAGCCGATTGCCTTCCGGCACCGGCAGCGACGCCAGTTCCGCCGGCGTTGATGGCTTGTCGCCGTCCGCCGTCTTCTGCTCGGCGGCTTTGGCCGCATCGGCTGCCTTGCGGGTCTTGTCGGCCTGCGCTTCGAGCGATGCGATCAATTCCTTCAAGCTGCCGGCCTTGGCCGCCAGCGCCTCGGATCGCTGCTTTTCAGCGGCCATTTGGGATTGCGTGTCGGCTTCGAGCTTCTGCTTGGCCTCCAGCAACATGCTCAGACGCCTTTTTTCCGTCGTCTGATCGCCGACCGCCGCCGTCAGCCGCGCTCGTTCGGCCTCGATCGAGGCCGTGACCCGCGACTGCTCCTTGAGATCGGCCAACAGGCCCTCGGTCTGCTGACGCAGTTCCGGCACGACGGCGCCGAGCAGGATGGCGCTGCGCACCGACGACAGCGCGTCCTCTGGCTTGACCAGGATCGCCGGCGGCGGGTTCAGCCCCATGCGCTGCAGCGCGCCCAGCACTTCGGCCAGCACGTCACGTCGAGACGCAAGCGAGACGCGGATCTTCTGTTCCTGGCCCTTCAGCCCTTCGAGCCTTGCGCCGATGTCCTCTATGTCCTGGCCGAGCTTCTGCTCGGTCATCGCCGACTGGATCAGGGCTGCGGTGATCGAAGCGTGATCCTTCTTGATGGTCGCGATGTCGGCGGAGAGCTTGGCCAACCGTTCCGACGACAGCGTGATCTCCTTCGAGACCTGCTCGTATTCCGCCTTGCTCTGGTCCGGATCGGGAGCCATGTCGAGCGTGTTCTCGGCCCGCCCCGCATGCAGCGACAGGACAAGCACCGCCGCCGCGATGCCGCAGCGCGCGCGCCATGAGCCCGTTCTCGATTTCCAACCTTCAGACATTCGGTGTCGACTCTATCCGCGGCTTCGTTAACGAACCATCAACCATGTTTGAGAGGCCCGTTTCCGAATGCATGTCGCCCAAAAGTGGTAGGTTTGGGAAAAACGAATGCAAGACCAAAGGTCCAATCTTGCGCGGCATTGGGGCGGAAATCCGGGCGGGTCGCGCCAATTCACCAGTTTATGAGCGATGATAGGGATGTCCCGAAAGGATGGTGGCCACCCGATAAAGCTGCTCTCCCAGCATCACGCGCACCAGTTGGTGCGGCCAGGTCAGCAATCCGAACGACATCACCAGGTCGGCCTGATCGCGCAGCGACTGGTCGTGGCCGTCGGCGCCGCCGATGGCGATGATCAGCGCCTTGCGGCCACCGTCACGCAACAGGCCGAGGCGCCCGGCGAAATCTTCCGAGGAAAAACTCTTGCCGCGTTCGTCGAGCAGGATCAGCGCTGTGCCGGGTTGCAACTGCGCCTGCAGCTTCTGACCTTCCTCGCGCCGCCGCTCGTTGGCGGTCTGACCACGACCTTCGGCGATCTCGGCAATGCCGGCGAATTCAAGCCCCACCGCCGGGCCGCTCTTGGCGAAGCGCTCGAAATAGCGGTCGGCGAGCAGCTTCTCGGGGCCGGCTTTCATCCGGCCCACGGCATGAACTGATATCTTCATCCTTGCCCCTATAAGCCGCCGATGCACGCGATGACATGCATCAAAACAAAGGCGGCTTAGTGGAGGGTCTCTTCCTCGAGATCCGGCGCCTGCCACATCTTTTCAAGATTGTAGAATTCGCGGACCTCGGGGCGGAAGACATGGACGATGATGTCGCCCGAATCGATCAGGACCCAGTCGGCACCTGCCAACCCCTCGACGCGCGCCATGCCGAGCCCGGCATCCTTGAGCGCTTTGAGAAGGTGATCGGCGACAGCCGAGACATGACGGTGCGATCGACCCGAAGCGACGACCATGTAGTCGCCGAGGCTCGATTTTCCCTGGATGTCGATGGAGACAATGTTTTCGGCCTTGGAGTCTTCCAGACTGGCAAGGACTGTCTTGATGGCGCGGGACACGGCGTCGTCTACGCTGATCCTGGCCGGCGAAGGCATGATATCGGCCTTCTTCCGCAGTGCTGTTCTCAGTGTATTTCCTTTCGCAGCAAGAACAACCAAATCACCCTTGAAAGCAGGTGACGCCACTTAGATAGGCAGAGTTCCCTTACAGTTTCAAGACGGGACCTGCCTGGCACGAACGTATTCTCGTTCCTGTGGTTCCCCCGCACGCCGGAAAAGATCGGAACCCTCGCTCCCCGCATGGGTTATCGGCTCACCGACCAACCGGATTTTCACCATGCCGATCGACCCACAAAACACCCTTGCCACCGTCCAGGCCGGCCTCGCGCAACTGAGCACGCTGATCATTTCATACTCTTTCTCGGCCATCGGCGCCGTCATCCTTTTGGTTGTCGGCTACATCATCGCTGGGCTTGCCGAACGTTCGATCTTCGCCGGACTCGGCCATATCCATGGCTTCGACCAAACGCTGCGGCATTTCTTCTCCAAGATCGTCCGCTATGCCATCCTGATCCTCGTCACCATCATGGTGCTTGGCCAATTCGGCGTGCAGACGGCGTCGATCATCGCCGCCATCGGCGCCATAGGCCTGGCCATCGGCCTGGCGTTGCAAGGCACGCTGCAGAACATCGCCGCCGGCATCATGCTTCTGGCGCTGCGGCCGTTCCGCATCGGCGAATCCGTCGAGGTCGGCTCGATTGCCGGCACGATCGAGGAGATCGGCCTGTTCGCGACCAAGCTCAGGACCGCCGAAGGCGTCTATATCCTGGCGCCCAATTCGACGCTGTGGAATCAGCCGGTGCGCAACTTCACCCGCAACGGTGTGCGCCGCAGCGACATCACACTCTCCATCGGCTCCTGGAACGACATCGACCGCGCCCAGAAGACCTTGCTCGCCATTGCCGCCGCCGACCGGCGGGTGAAACGTGAGCCGGCGCCGATCGCTTTCGTCGCGACATTGGGCGACAGCACCGTGTCGATCGCCTTGCGCTACTGGACATCTTCGGCGGACTTCTTCGCCACCCAGACCGACCTCACCAAACGTGCCAAGCAGCAATTCGACTCGGAAGGCATATCGATTCCGCTGCCGCCACCGGAAGCGCCAGCGCCGGAGGCCCGCCGGCAATGATCGGTTAGCCGTTGCGCCGGTCTTGCTCGTCCGGCGCGAACGCAAGTTCGACCGGCAAAGGCGCCTGCGCGGTCATCGGTGCGAAACTGCCGGTTTCACCGGCGGGAACCGGACGCGTCGTGAACACACGCAGAAGCACGAACAGGCAGAAGGCTGCCGCGATGAGGATCGCTACATAGATGAAGGTCCGCGTCCCGAAGACGGCCGAAAGCGCCGTTACGATGCCCGGCACGATGAAGCCCGAAAGCGACCAGGCAAACAACAGCGTACTGGACATCGCCACCATATCCTCCTTGCCGGCACGGTCGGAGGCATGCGCGCTGGAAAGCGAATAGATCGATTCCGAGGCGCCATCCCAGATGATGTAAATCACCACCAGCGCCGCCAGCGCGCCGCCGTCGAACCCAAGCGCGAACAGGCCGGCGACCATGGCGAGTGCGGATGCGGCGACCAGCACATAGCGGCGGTCGGTGCGGTCGGAAATCCAGCCAAGCGGGATCTGCAGGATCAGCGTGCCGACCGGCATCGCCGAAAGCAGCAGCGCCACATCGGCTTGGCTGTAGCCCTTGGCCGTGGCGTGGATCGGCGCGAAGCCCGCGATCGACATCGACAGGCCGCCGACCGCCAGCATGCCGGCGACGCCGACCGGCGAAATCCGCCAGGCCCGTCCGAGCGCCACCGAGGCCGCCCGCGGTGCCGGCGGCTGGGCCAGCCTGGTCATCCCGACGGGGAGGATCGACAAAGCGGTGAAGGCGATACCGATCAGCGGCGCATCCGCGGTCCTGATATCGATCAGCGCCAGCGTCGCGTAGCCGACGCCGAGCCCGGCGACATAGGCAACGTAGAAGAAAGCCATCACCCTGCCGCGGATGGCATTGGCAATGGCATCGTTCAGCCAGCTCTGCGCGACGATGAACAGACCGCATATGGCAAAGCCGTAGAGCGCGCGGGCGGCGATCCACAGCAGCGGATGCGGGCCGGCGCCGACAGCGGCGTTGGCCAGCGCGATCAGCGCCGACAGCACCATGAAGGCGCGGGCATGGCCAACCCTTCTGACCAGCGGTCCCGTCAGGATGCAGCCGGCGAGGCCGCCGGCCGAAAGTCCGGTGATGATCAGCCCGGCCCAGGTCGGATCGAAGCCCTCGGCGCCGAGCCGGACCGGGATATAGGCAAACATCAGCCCATTGCCCACGGCTATCAGCGCCATCGACGCGATGACGCTGGCAATCGCGATCAGCGGCGTGGGCTCCGTGCCTTGCCCGACTTCGCTGCGGTTTTTCCTGGGAATCGACATGCCTGCTCATGATTGCCCACGAAACGGGCAAAGGGAGCGATAAAAGCGACATGGCCGGGCGAGCGGGCTCACCCCTGTGCCAGTTTGCGGATCGCGCTCGACGACAGCGACGAACGCGGGCCGTGGATGAACGTCCAGGCCGGCGCCTTCATGCGGGCAAGCCGTGGCGCATCGCCTTCGTCGACGCGGGCATAGTCGAAGGTCTTGGCGACAACCGATGACAGGAACGACAGCGTCGCTCCCGGCCGGTCGATCACCGCGATCGGGAAGGTCATGACGATCTCGCGCCAGCGCTGCCAGCGATGGAAATCGCGCAAACTGTCCGCACCCATGATCCAGACGAAGTCGACGCCGGGATTGCGCGCCTTGACCAGCGCCAGCGTGTCGGCGGTGTAGCGGACATGATGGGCCCCCTCGACGGCGGTGACCTTGATCTTCGGGTTCTTGGCGATCTGCTCGGACAGTTGCAGCCGTTCGCTGAGCGGCGCCAGCTCGCCTGTGCTCTTCAGCGGGTTGCCGGGCGTCACCATCCACCAGAGCTGGTCGAGCGCCAGGCGTCGCAGCGCAATCTCGGCGACCAGCGCATGGCCGGCATGCGGCGGATTGAATGAACCGCCGAACAGGCCGACGGCCAGCCCCTTCTCGGCATGCGGCATCTTGAGATAGTGGGAGGGGATTGCGGGTGGGGAAGGGGATAGCATCGCGCTAGGCACCCCCCTCTGCCCTACCGGGCATCTCCCCCACAAGGGGGGAGATCAGCAGTTTCGGCGTAGGCGTAAATCTTGCAGCGTTGAAGACTGGCGAAATCAGAAATGTCAGCCAATCTCCCCCCTTGCGGGGGAGATGTCCGTCAGGACAGAGGGGGGTGGCTGGGCGCAAGCTTCAGGCCCTTCGGGCAAAAGACGTCAAGGCCTCACCTGTCCGGACCCGCGCACGCGGTATTTGAACGAAGTCAGCTGCTCGACGCCGACCGGTCCGCGCGCATGCATCTTGCCGGTGGCGATGCCGATCTCTGCGCCCATGCCGAACTCGCCGCCATCGGCG
Organism: Mesorhizobium sp. M1338; assembly: GCF_040318045.1. Lineage (NCBI taxonomy): Bacteria > Pseudomonadati > Pseudomonadota > Alphaproteobacteria > Hyphomicrobiales > Phyllobacteriaceae > Mesorhizobium > Mesorhizobium sp. M1338. The sequence goes on from NZ_JAMYLL010000003.1 coordinate 228,985, forward strand.
AACTGGGTCGAGGCGTTGTGCAGCAGGATCGCCGAATCGATCTCGTTGAAGAACCGCTCGACCGCTTGCGCGTCCTCGGCGACGATCGCCTCGGTGTGATGCGAGGAAAAGGTTTCGATGTGCTCGATTGCGCCAGCGATACCGTCGACCAGCTTCACCGCGATGATGGCATCGAGATATTCGGCCACCCAGTCGAGATCGGTGGCCGGCTTGGCGTCGAAAAATACTTTCAGCACTTCGGCGTCGGCATGGATTTCGCAACCCGCGGTGCGAAGTGCGTCGAGGATCGGCACCAGATGTGTGGAGGCAACCGCACGGTCGATCAGCAGCGTCTCGGCGGCACCGCAGACGCCGGTACGCCGCATCTTGGCGTTGACGGCGATCCGCACCGCCATGTCGAGCTCGGCTGAGCGGTCGATGTAGAGATGGCAGATGCCTTCGAGATGCGCGAAGACCGGCACCCGTGCCTCGGTCTGCACCCGCCCGACGAGGCTTTTGCCACCGCGCGGGATGATGACGTCGAGCGTACCGTCCAGTCCTTTCAGCATCTCGCCGACGGCGGCGCGGTCGGTGGTCGGCACCAGCTGGATGGCGTCTTCCGGCAGGCCGGCTTCCTTCAGCCCGTCGACCAGGCAGGCATGGATGGCGGCCGACGAATTGAGCGAATCCGAGCCGCCGCGCAGGATCACCGGATTGCCGGCCTTGAGGCAGAGCGCGCCGGCATCCGCCGTAACGTTCGGCCGGCTCTCGTAGATGACGCCGACGACGCCGAGCGGCGTGCGCACGCGCTCGATATGCAGGCCGTTCGGCCTGTCCCATTGCGCGATCACGTCGCCGACCGGATCGCGCAGCGCGGCGATCTCCCTGATGCCTTCGGCCATGGCCAGAATGCGCGCCGGATCGAGCTTCAGTCGGTCCATGAAGGAGACGGAAAGCCCGGATTCCTGACCATTCGAGACATCGATGGCGTTGGCGTCGAGGATGTCCTGCCCACGCGCGACGATCGCCTCGGCCATGGCGAGGAGTGCGGCGTTCTTGGCGGCGGTCGTGGCAATGGCCAGCGGTCGGGCGGCGGCGCGGGCGCGGCGGCCGATATCGGCCATCAGCGCGACGGTGTCGTCCCCGGATTTTTCATGCAATTTCAGCATGCTCATCCTCCGCTTACATCGCCACCGGCCAGCACTTGGTTACCGGCTCCTACTTGGTCACTGGAATGGCTCACCACAAGGTCGTCGCGGTGGATCATCGCCGAACGCGCCTCGTAGCCGAGCACGGTTTCGATCTCGGCCGTCTTCAGACCAGCGATCCTTACGGCATCGGCGGCATCATAGGCAACCAGCCCACGGGCGATCTCGCGGCCCTCGGGCGACAGGATCGCCACCGTGTCGCCGCGCGAGAAATTGCCACTGACCAGCTTGACGCCGGCCGGCAGCAACGACTTGCCCGACAGAAGCGCACCAATGGCGCCGGCATCGACCGTCAGCCGGCCAGCCGGTTCGAGCTGGCCGGCGATCCAGGTCTTGTAGCCCTTGACCGGGTTGCTGCTCGGCCGGAAGAAGGTGGCGCGCTCGCCGCGTTCGATCGCCATCAGCGGCGACAGCCGCGTGCCGGACGTGATGATCATCGCCGTGCCGGCGGCGGTCGCGATCTTGCCGGCATCGAGTTTCGTGCGCATGCCGCCGCGCGACAGCTCGGAAGCGGCGGCTCCCGCCATCGCCTCGATGTCCGATGTGATCCGGTCGACCACCGGAATGAACTTTGCATTGGGGTCCCGCGCCGGAGGCGCCGTGTAGAGCCCGTCTATGTCGGAAAGCAGCACCAAAAGGTCGGCGCCCATCATGGTGGCGACGCGAGCCGCCAGCCGGTCATTGTCGCCGTAGCGGATTTCGGAGGTGGCAACCGTGTCGTTCTCGTTGATGACCGGCACCGCCTTCATCTTCAGGAGCGTCGAGATCGTGGCCCGCGCGTTGAGGTAACGGCGGCGCTCCTCGGTGTCGCCGAGTGTCAGCAGGATCTGGCCCGATTTCAGGCTGCCCTTGCCGAGCGCATCCGACCAGGCGCCGGCCAGTGCGATCTGCCCGACGGCTGCCGCGGCTTGGCTCTCCTCGAGCTTCAAGGCGCGCTTGCCGAGGCCAAGGATGGTGCGGCCGAGCGCGATGGCGCCGGACGACACGACGAGGATTTCAGCACCGCCCTGGGCAAGCACGGCAATGTCGTCGGCGAGCGAATCCAGCCAGTCGCGCTTCAGGCCCGTCGCGCGGTCGACGAGCAGCGCCGAGCCGATCTTGACGGTGATGCGCCGATATTTTTTCAGCGACTGCATAGTCCTATCTGTCCCAGCGCGTCTCGACCGGTGCAGCGATCCGCGCGCGTGCCTCGGCCACCACCGACATCAGCGCCCGCAGCACCGCCTCGACACCCTCGCCGGTGACCGCCGACAACAGCATCGGCGCGCGGCCGGCGGCACGCTTCAGCGAGGCGACCTTCTTCTTGCGAGCCTCGGCGTCGAGCGTGTCGACCTGGGAAAGCGCCACGATCTCGACCTTGTCGGTCAGGCCGTTGCCATAGGCCTCGAGCTCGGCGCGCACGGTCTTGTAGGCCTTGCCCGGATTTTCCTCCTGCGCCGAAACCAGATGCAGCAGCACGCGCGTGCGCTCGACATGGCCAAGGAAGCGGTCGCCGATGCCGACGCCCTCATGCGCGCCTTCGATGAGACCCGGAATGTCGGCGATGACGAATTCGCGCGCGTCGATGCGGGCAACGCCGAGGCCGGGATGCAGCGTCGTGAACGGATAATCGGCGATCTTCGGCTTGGCGGCGGTGACCGCGGCCAGGAATGTCGACTTGCCGGCATTCGGCAGCCCGACCAGCCCGGCATCGGCGATCAGCTTCAGCCGCAGCCAGATGTTGAGCTCTTCGCCCGGCAGGCCGGGATTGGCGCGGCGCGGCGCCTGATTGGTCGAGGTCTTGAAATGCTGGTTGCCGAAGCCGCCATTGCCGCCCTTGGCCAAGAGAAAGCGCTGGCCGACCACGGTCAGGTCGCAGATCAGCGTCTCGTTGTCCTCTTCGAACACCTGCGTTCCCGCCGGCACTTTCAGCGTGACATCGGCGCCCTTGGCGCCGGTCATGTTGCGGCCCATGCCATGGACTCCGGTCTTGGCCTTGAAATGCTGCTGGTAGCGATAGTCGATCAGCGTATTCAGCCCGTCGACGGCCTCCACCCAGACATCGCCGCCACGACCGCCGTCGCCGCCGTCCGGCCCTCCGAATTCGATGAATTTTTCGCGCCGGAACGACACCGAACCGGCGCCGCCGTCACCGGAGCGGATGTAGACTTTGGCTTGATCGAGAAATTTCATGGGATTTCGCAGTTTCTACTAGTGGCTTTGCGGCATTGCTCTAAACCTTGGGCCTTGCTCTAAACCAAGGCGCGGCGAAGGGCGAGGCCGTTTTGTGACAATGGCCGCATGGATCGGCCGGAGAGATGTTGGATGAAGCTTGTAACTTACAACATCCAGTACGGTATCGGTCTCGACGGGCAGTACGATGTCGGGCGCGTCGCTGACGCCGTGCGCGGCGCCGATGTGATCGCACTGCAGGAGGTTACCCGCAACAACCCCAGGAACGGCGGCCGCGACATGGTCGCCGAGATCGGCGAGGCATTGCCCGATTACTTCGCCGTCTATGGCAGCAATTTCGAAGCCAACATCGGCTCCCACCTCGAGAACGGCCGCGCCATCACGAAAACCTTCCAGCTCGGCAATATGATGCTGTCGAAGACGCCTATTCATCTGTCGCGCAACCTGCTTTTGCCGCGCAGCCGCAGTTTCGAGATGATGAACTTCCAGCGTGGCGCGCTGGAAGCGCTGATCGAGACACCGCTGGGTTTCATCCGCTTCTATTCCATCCATCTCGATCACCGCAGTCCTGTCGAACGCGCCAGTCAAATCCAGTTCCTGCGCCGGCGCCTGTTGAACTATGCGCTCGAAGGCGGCGCGCTGTCCGGCGTCGCCGAGATCGGCCTGCCGGAATTGCCGCATCCCGAAGCCTTTGTCGGCATGGGCGATTTCAACATGCTGGCCGGCTCACCGGAATATGTCGAACTCGCCGGCCGGCCGGACCACGAATTCGGCATGCCGCTGACCGCCGATTTCGCCGTCGATGCCGCCTTGCGCCTGAACGCCACCGGCGACGATCTCGTCAGCTGGGTCGACCCCAAACAACCCGCCAATCCCAACCGCCACAAACGCATCGACTACATCTTCACCAGCGCTTCGCTTGCCAAATCCCTGAAGCGCCTGTGGGTCGACCGAAAGGCCGTCGGTTCGGACCACCTGCCGGTGTGGGTCGAACTAGGCTGATTCCATGTCCGAACCCTTGGTTTCAACGCGACGCGCCGAGATGTGTTGAGATTCAGGTCAGGCCGAGCCGAAAACGCTGGTTTTCGAGAACCGGAGCGGAGCGTACTTAAGTACGCGAGCACCGGAAGCGCAGAAAACCAACGTTTGCAGGCCGGCCTCACCTGAATATCAACATATCTAAAAGTGCACCCAGTTCCGGAGACTCGTCCAGGTCTTGCGGTCGAGTCGGTAGCGCTCGACCGGCACCTGGCCGGCGACGATCGAGTTCAGCATGCCTTGGCCGGCATACTGGAACCCGCACTTGTGGATGACGCGGCGCGAGGCTGGATTGATGACCCGCGTCGAGGCATGCAGCACCTGGATCGACGTCCTCTGGAAGGCGAGATCGACCAGCGCATGCGCTGCTTCGGTCGCATAGCCCTTCTTCCAATAGGGCTCGCCGATCCAGTAGCCAAGCTCCAGTCCGCGATCGGTGGTGTTGAGACCCGCGCAACCGACGAAAGTGTCGGTGCCGGCCAGCGTCAGGGCGTAGGCGATGCCCGCCCGGCGCGACTTGGTCATGGCGAGGAAGGCGCGCGCCTCGGCCTCGCCATAGGGGTGCGGCATGCGGGCCAGCATTTCGGCGACATGACGGTTGTCGGCAAGCTCGACCAGTTGCGCGATATCGCCTTCGTGCGGCGCCCGCATCACCAGTCGCTCGGTGACCAGCACCGGGCAGTCTATCGCGTAACTTTCGTCTTCTGAGTCTTCCGCTTCGGCAACCATTTGAAGTCCTCCAGGCACAAGAAAAAGGGGAGATGGAAACCCATCTCCCCTGATCCATTTCCTGGTTTTGCCAGACACCGGTCCCGAGATGGGCGCCGGTGTTCTAGTGCGGAACCGGCTACTCCGCGGCTTTGGTAATCGGGTTGACCGATACGTAGGTTCGGCCGTTGGCTTTTTTGTTGAACGTCACGGCGCCGGTCTCGAGCGCAAAAAGCGTGTGGTCCGTGCCCATGCCGACATTGACGCCGGGATGCCACGTGGTGCCGCGTTGACGAATGATGATGTTGCCCGGGATGACGGCTTCGCCGCCGAACTTCTTCACGCCCAGACGCTTGGAATGCGAGTCGCGACCGTTGCGCGACGAGCCGCCAGCTTTCTTGTGTGCCATCTAACTAACTCCGTTGCGCCGCAAGGCGCCTAAAAGGCGTTATGAACGCGTTCGCGTTCCGTTTCAAGTCCGATCCGGCGACCTAAACGCCAGAAAAATTACTTCGCCGCCAATTCCTTGGCCTGCTCGCGCCAGTCCTTGATCTGGTCGGCGCTGAAGGGCATGTGCTCGTCGATCTTGGCGACATCCTTGTCGGTCAGCTTGGCGAGCTGAGCGAAGGTGATGATGCCCTGCTCGTTCAGATCCTTGGCTGCGACCGGGCCGATTCCCTTGATCACGGTCAGATCGTCCGGCTCGCCCTTCGGCGCCTTGAACAACGGCGCTGACGCGGTCTCGGCTGCCTTTGTCTCGGCTGCCTTGGCCTTGGGCTCCTTCTTCGGCGCGGCTTCCGCCTTCGCTTCCGTGGCTGCCTCTGCCTTGGCTTCCTTCTTCGGCGCCTTGACCGCTGCCGTCTTCGTCGGCTTGGCACCACCCAGCAGGATCTCGGAGATCCGCACGGTGGTCAGAAGCTGACGATGGCCGATCTTGCGGCGCGAATTCTGCCGGCGGCGCTTCTTGAAGGCGATGACCGTGCGGTTCTTGCCCTGCTCGACGACTTCGGCGGTGACCACCGCGCCATCGACGAACGGCGCGCCGAACGTGACATTTTCGCCTTCGCCATGCGCGAGAACGTGGCCGATCTCGACCATATCGCCGACATTGGCTTCGACTTTTTCGATCTTCAGGAGATCGTTGGCGGCAACGCGATACTGCTTGCCACCCGTTTTAATGACTGCGAACATTTTTTGCCTTTCGCTGTTCGGTCGGCCTTGATGAACCGCCTCTGGCGGTTCAGCCGTCTTTTTGTCAGTCTGCGGGTTCAAAAAACAAGCGGCGCGGAAGAACCCTCCACGCCGATTGCGCGCTGTCCCTAACCGAAGGTTGAGTGTGAGTCAAGGCAGACAGCCGCGCCGGGTTATTGGCGGCAGGCACTGGCCGTGTCGACAGCACCGCGCCGCGCTGCCGTCGTGGAAGCAAGGATGCGTGACTGGTCGGCAACCTGCCTCGGTCTCCCTGCACCGGACCCGCCGCGAATCCGCCGCTTGTCCGGCAAGCCAAATAACTGACGGATTTGGCCTTGTAACCTGCCCGTTCAGCCGTTATCTAGTGCGCCGCGCCGGCAACGGCCGACCATGACCGCGGAGAGGTGGCAGAGTGGTCGAATGCACCGCACTCGAAATGCGGCATGGGTGCAAGCCCATCGGGGGTTCGAATCCCTCCCTCTCCGCCACTCTGCTTCGGTCCATTCCGCTGCCGAAAATCACCGAGTATCTGGAAGGATACGGCAGTTTTTGGCCCTAATCCAATCTAGAAAGGGTCGCCCGCCCAATCCTCATGTCCGTGGCGGATTCGGACAATGAGGATGTCGCCGTCCGCTTCGATCCGGTACACGACAAGATGGGCCTTGCACGGGTGGATGCGCATTGGCGGCGAGATCTCCCGGCGCTCCCGCGCCATGCGCGGATTGGCGGCGATCAACTCAAAGACCGCAAACAACCCCTCATGATACTGTCTAGCCTGCACCGCGCCGAACAGACGCACTCCCTGCTCGGCAATAGCGACAACGTCTTCTTCCGCCGCCAGGGAAAGGCGGAACCCCATTACCCGTTGCCGCGCGTCGCATCGGCCCGCGTCAACGCGGCTGCAAAAAGTGCGTCTTTGGAACGACCCCCGATGCCACTTTTCAGCCCGTCATCGACATAGCGCTGCATGGCCGCAATCTTGTCATTGCGCTCCTGATCCCGGCGGATCAGATCACGCACATAGTCGCTGGCATTTGCATAGCGACCTGTTCTAGTTTGCGCCTCGACCCAGTCTTTCATGGGGTCGGGCAAGGATACGTTCATAGTCGCCATATCGGCCTCCATTGATTGCCATTATGGGGTATTTTGGCAAACTTTGTCAAAAACCTTTGCTGTTCCGCCACATCGCCAGGACGAGACGGACACACGAACTCGGGAAATAGCGTTTGATTTCAACTCCTGGCAGAGCCTGCTCGTCACGCTTACCGGCCTGGCGCCGATCACGCTGATCAGCATCGGCATCGCCTGCTGATAGTGTTCACGAATCTACAGCGCCGCGAGCGCATGGACTGCCGGATCAACGAGCGCCCACGCACCTGATCGCTGCCGACAGGGCACTGGATGGATCATTCACCGGAACATGGCTGTCGATCCTATCCATCTGCGCGACTTCGCGAGCGGGAATCGTGGAGGACGATACGACCGTCGACCTCAAGGTCGAATGCGTCGGGGATCGGACCACGCTCGCAGCATCCGCAATGCGGTCGAAGCATGCCTGTCCGACATCCTGCTGCTCGGCACCGAAGGCGTCCAGCCACGGCCGGGGCCATCCGCGAGTTCGTGGTCGCACATCTCCGCCCCTCCGATGCAGAAGAGTAATAACCGGGTATACCTCTCGCGGTGACCCGGATATACTTTGCGATCCGCGCCGACGAGAATTTGCTGAAATAACTGCCGTCTCTTGCGGAAATATTCGCTTTAGGAGATGCTGATCCCTGGCCTTGGGAGGGCTTGGGGATGAAAAGAAGAACATTGATGGCACTCACTGCCATTGTGCTGCTCGGTGGCTGCCAAACAAGCAATCAAGCCGACTACATGCAAATCGGATATGGACCCAGTTTCGAGGTTGCGCATGCTCAGTGTGAGATGCGGAAAGGGTCGGTGGACCAAGGTTATCTTGCCATCGGATCGCCGGCCTTTGTTGCCGGCGCTGGCCTTGGCAACGCACTCGGCAATGCGATAGCCGAAGATCAATACATGAAGAACTGTCTGATCATCAGCGGCTGGAAACGGGCACCTCAAGGAAAGGCGTCGGCCGCAGTTGCCAATCCGGCCACTCCGGCCGGTGGCTTTGGCCAGCAGCGCGCACCTGGCAGCTGGATAAATACCGCCCTTCTGGATTGGTCGTCAGCCAATAATCAGTGCATTGCCGGCAACAAGTCCGCCTGTGCTACCCGGACCAAACTGGGGGCTCAGCTAAGGGCTGCGGGCGTCAATCCGGCGCCGATCTGAGTTCCTCAAGATCGGACCGGAAGTCGTAGCCAGAAGGGGTTTAGGTATTCTCTGCAGGGGGAGGGCCTGACGTCAGCCCACGCCATCCGCCCGATGCCCCTCGATCGCGCTCAGAAAAACCTCGCCGAACTCCTTGAGCTTCGCCGCCCCCACACCATTCACTTCGGCGAAGGCGTCGAGGTCGCGAGGGCAGCGTTCGGCCATGTCGATCAGCGTGCGATCGGAGAACACCACATAGGCCGGCACTTGGCGCTCCTTGGCAAGCCGCAGGCGCAAGGATTTGAGCGCGGCCAGCAGAGATGCGTCCACGCCTTCGGCGTTCATACCCTCGGTCGCTCGCATCTTGCGCAAGGCGCGGGTGCGGACTTCGACCCGATAGTGGAAGGGCATCTCGCCACGGCCGAGCGCATGGCCTTTTTCGGCGATGGCGAGACCGCCATGTCCGCTCGGATCCGGTTCCAGGAACCCGCCAGCGGCGAGCTGCCGGATCAGCGACAGCCAGAAATCCTTCTTGTGCGCCAGCCCACTGCCGAAGCTGGCGAGCCTCTGGTGGTTCCTGGCCAGCACCTTCTCGGTTTCATGACCGAGCAGAATGTCGATGACATGACCGGCGCCGAAGCGTTCTCCGCTCTGCGCGATGGCCGCCAGGATGACCCGCGCCTCCGCCCCGCCATCGGCGCGCGGCGCCTGGTCGAGGCAGGTGTCGCAATTGCCGCAGGGCGAAGCCTCTTCACCGAAATAGCCAAGCAGCACCTGGCGGCGGCACTGCGACGTCTCGCAATAGCCGATCAGCGTGTCGAGCCGGCGATGCGAGCGCCTTTTGTGCTCCACGGCAGCGTCCTCATCGTCGATGAAAAGCCGCCGCATGCGGATGTCGCCAAGGCCGAACAGCATATGCGCTTCCGCATCCCGCCCATCGCGGCCGGCACGGCCGATCTCCTGATAGTAGGCCTCCAGGCTGCCCGGCATATCGGTGTGGAAGACATAGGCGACATCGGGCTTGTCGATGCCCATGCCGAAGGCGATGGTCGCCACCATGACAACGCCGGAGAGCGTCATGAAGGCGTTTTGATTCGCATCACGTGCCTCCTTGCTCATGCCGGCATGATAGGCGAGCGCGGTGACGCCGTTCTTTTCGAGGAAGGCCGCCATCTCTTCCGTCTTCTTGCGCGACAGGCAATAGACGATGCCGCTGCGGCCGGGATGACGCTCGACGAAGCGCAGCAACTGGCGCTTGCTGTCCTGCTTGGCCTCGATCGCAAGCTTGATGTTCGGCCGGTCGAAGCCAAGCACCAGGGTTTCGACACGCTCGCCGAACAGCCGGGCTTCGATATCCGTGCGCGTGCTCTCGTCTGCTGTCGCCGTCAGCGCGATGATCGGCACGTTGGGGAAAATGCCGCGCAGCCGCGACAGGTCCTCATACTCGCGCCGGAACGCCGGGCCCCATTGCGAGATGCAATGCGCCTCGTCGACGGCAATCAGGCTGATATCGAGCCTGGCCAGCGCGTCGAGCATCCGCTCGGTCATCAGCCGCTCCGGCGCGAGGTAGAGCAGGCGCGTCTGGCCCGAAGCGACGCGCCGCCAGGCGGCGATATTGGCATCGCGGTCGATCGAGGAATTGATCGTGTCGGCCGCCACGCCGGCAAGGCGCAAGGCGGCGACCTGATCCTGCATCAGCGCGACCAGCGGCGAGACGACAATGGTGAGCCCGCCCAGAACCAACGCCGGAACCTGGTAGCAAAGCGATTTGCCCGCGCCCGTCGGCATGACAGCCAGCACATGGCGCCCGGCCAGCAGCGCGTCCATGACATCGGCCTGGCCGGGACGAAAATCATCGAAGCCGAACACGTCCTTCAGGACGCGCCGTTTGGGATCCGCGGCTGGGACGCTCATTGCCGATGCCTGCATCAGGCAGACACCGGGCTGGAATTTCGTGGACTGGAGAGGATGTGGAAACCGGTCAAAACGACTCTCTGCATGGGCGCCTTGGCTTAGCGCAGCTGTTATCGCACCACAACAGGAACAAGCCGGTATAAGGGATGGTCGGACTTCGGGGGCGCCGAAGGAGGCCAACCGATCGACGGCATTGAGCAAGGGCAGGCCTTCCCTGGGAACACCTCCAGCCCCGCTGGTTCCCTCACGCACCACGATGTAAGCTTGGCCCGACAAGCCAAGGCATCCGCCACGCGCTGTCCCATCTCAGGGGCTGGATGCGCGAGCGTCGTGTCGCCACCGCCATGCCGTTCCTGCCGGGCAGAAATCGCCTCGTCGCGCAGCCGCTCGGTGTCGTCGGGCGCCCTGGAATTATCCTTTCCAGCTCGCCGTCGCGCCGGTCACGGCGGCGCTCGCCGCCGGCAACCGCGTGCTCAATCCCGCCTGAGCGCCGGGGCCTTGCTGCGCCCGCCTTACGGCAAGACGTTCGAGCGGCTTTTCAGCCTGCTACGGCACATCACCCGACCGAACGCGGCCATCAGCCATCGTCACCACTCGGAACCGGCGCGTTAAGACTATCTTCACCATCATGCGGCAGCTTCCGCATCCTGCGGTCATGTCTTGAGTACCGCGGCGCCACAAGCGCCCAGGCAACAACCCGCGCCTCCTTTGGGGCGCGGGTCTTCCCTGCTCGATCTCTTCGGCTAGGCGAGAAAATCGGCCCGGTGCGGCGTAAAGCTGTCGACCAGCCGCCCCGCTTCCAGTGCCTTGACGCCGTGAACCAGACCGGACGGCACGATGAAGCTGCCGCCGGCCGCGAGGATTTCGGTCCGGCCGTCGATGGTCACCTCGAAGCGACCCTCGGCGACGTAGCTCGCCTGGACATGTGGGTGCGAATGCAAGGCGCCGACCCCACCCTTGTCGAAGCCGAACTCGACCATCATCAATTCGTCCGTGTGCAGGAGAACGCGTCGCCTGTTGCCGTCCGGCGTCGCCGTCCAAGCGCCCTCGCCGTCATGCGCGAAAATCTTTGCGGTCATCGTCATCTCCTCAGAGCAATTCCAGGAAAAGTGTGAAACGGTCTTCCGTCCGGAATTGCGTCAAAACAAAGAGGTAGCGCAGTTCGGCGCTTCCGTGAAACGATGAACCGTGCTAGCGCGCCAGCCAGCCGCCATCCACCGGCACCACCGCGCCATGCATGTAGTTCGACGCCGGCGCCAGCAGGAAGACGGCGGCGTCACCAATATCACCCGCCTCGCCCCACCGGCCGGCCGGGATGCGCGCCAGGATGGCGGCGCTGCGATCGGGATCGGCACGCAGCGCCTGCGTGTTGTTGGTCTCGATATAGCCGGGCGCGATGGCGTTGACGTTGATGCCCTTTTGCGCCCATTCGCAGGCGAGCAGTCGAGTAATGCCGAGCACGCCATGCTTCGAGGCGGTGTAGGACGCAACGCGGATGCCGCCCTGGAAACTCAGCACCGAGGCGATGTTGACGATCTTACCCTGACGCCCGCCGGCCAGGACACGCCTGGCAAAGGACTGGCAGAGCAAAAAAGCCGTCTTCAGGTTGACGTCCATGACGTCGTCCCAATCGGTCTCGCTGAGATCGACGGCATCGGCGCGCCGGATGATGCCGGCATTGTTGACCAGCCCGTCGAGCGGACCGCTTCCGTCCCAGATACGGTCGAGCATCGGGCCGGCGGCAGCCGTGTCGGCAAGGTCGGCGCTCACCGCCTCGAATTCCTCGCCCAACGCGGCGACCCTGCTTGCCGTTTCGTCCATCGACGAGCGGCCGACGCCGATCACCACGCCGCCGGCGCGTGCGATCGACACCGCGATGCCCTGGCCGATGCCGGTGTTGGCGCCGGTGACGAGGATGCGCTTTCCGGCCAGGCTGAAGGCGGAGAGGTCGCTCACCGCAATTCGTCCAAGGCCACCGGGTCAACGTCGGTATAGTCGACATTGTCCCCGGCCATCGCCCAGATGAAAGCGTAGTTGGATGTGCCGGCGCCCGAATGGATCGACCAGCCCGGCGACAGCACCGCTTCCTCGTTGCGCATCACCAGATGGCGCGTCTCGTCCGGCTCGCCCATGAAGTGGAAGACGCGCGCCGTCTCGGCCAGGTCGAAATAGAGATAGGCTTCCATGCGCCGGTCATGCACATGGCACGGCATGGTGTTCCACACCGAGCCAGGAGCGAGCTGCGTCATGCCGACCACCAACTGGCAGGTCTTTGCGCCCTCGGCATGGATGAACTGGAAGATCGAGCGTTCGTTGCAGGCATCCTTGCTGCCGAGGTCGAGGCGTTTGGCATCGCCGATGCGGATCAGCCGGCTGGGATGAGCCTGATGCGCCGGCGCGCTGAGCAGGTAGAATTTGGCCGGCGCGCTCTTCTCCGCCGACGCGAACGACACGTCGGCTGTCCCCATGCCGAGATAGAGCATGTCGCGCGCCTGCAATTCAAAGGACTGGCCGCCGGCCTCGATGACGCCTGCCCCACCGATGTTGACTGCGATCAGCTCGCGGCGGTCGAGGAAGTTCTTGGTGCCGGTCGGCTTGATCGCCTCCAGTTGAAGCGGCGAACCGGTCGGCACGGCGCCGCCGACGATCATGCGGTCGTAATGGGTATAGGTCAGGCTGACGCGGCCGGGCTGGAACAGGTCTTCGATGTGGAAATTGTGGCGCAGCTCGTCGGTTCCCATCGCCGCGGCGGCGACCGGATCGATGGCAAAGCGGGAGGTGAAGTCGATATGGCTCTGGCTCATTGTTGTCCTGACTTGAGATAATTATTCGCCGGTAGCGGCGGCTTTGACCGAGTCGGTGTAAAAAGCCTGACGCGCATGCAGGCGCTCGCGGTAGCGCTGCTGGCTGGCGGTGAGATGCGTCCGCATCGCTTCACGCGCGGCCTCGGCATCGCCCGATGAAATGGCGTTGAGGATCACCAGATGCTCGCGCTGCAGCCCGCGCTGGTAGCTGTCGGATTGCACCAGCTCTGTCGACCAGGGCGAGGTCACGTCGCACGGAATGGCGCGCCGGCCGAGCACGTCGAGCATCTCGACATAGAACGGGTTGTTGGTGGCGCTGGCGATCGCGCGGTGGAAGGCGAGATCGGCCGGACCGGTCGGCTCGCTGGCAAGCAGCAGCCGCTCGAACTCGAAGAAAGCTTCCTGGATTGCCGCTTCCTGCGCGGCGTTGCGACGGATGGCGGCAATCCCCGCAGATTCGATCTCGATCGCAAGCCGCACTTCGAGCACGTTGAGCGCGATCGAATCCTTGCTGCCCATGTCGGCGGCCAGCGCGCCGAACATCGTCGAGATGTGCTCGGTGACGAAGACGCCGGCGCCCTGGCGCGGCTCGACCAGCCCGTCGGCGGCAAGCTTGGCCAACGCCTCGCGGACGACGGTGCGGCTGACGCCGAAGGTCTCGGTCAGCTGGCCCTCGGTCGGCAATTTGTGGCCAGGCTGAATCTCGCCCGCCTGCAGCTGCCTGCGGATCGCCGCGACGACGGTTTCCGACAGCTTGGGTTTTCTCTCGACCTTGAGGTCGGCGGATGCAGCGGACACTTGATGGTCTCCTTAAGCAATTCCAGGAAAAGTGTGAAACGGTTTTCCGTCCGGAATTGCGTCAAAACTCTAGTGGAACAGGCTCGGCAGCCACAATGAGATTTCCGGTATGTAGGTGACAAGCATCAACACGACGAAAGCGGCGCCGTAGAACGGCCAGATCGAGCGCATCGCCGTCCAGATCGGGATGCGCCCGATGGCGCAGCTGACGAACAGCACCGCCCCCACCGGTGGCGTGCACAGGCCAATGCCGAGATTGAGGATCAGGATGACGCCGAAATGCACGGGGTCGACCCCGTAGGCCATCACCACGGGCAGGAAGATCGGCGTGGTGATGATGATCAGCGGCGACATATCCATGAACGTGCCGAGGATAAGCAAGACGACATTGATCATCAGCAGGATGACCAGCTTGTTGTCGGACACGGACTGCAGGAAGGCGACGAGCGCGGCGGGGACCCTGAGATAGGCCAGCAGCCAGCCAAAGGCAGCAGCACAGCCGATGATCATCAGCACCATTGCCGTCGTGCGCACGGCAGCCGTTGTGGCGGCGACGAAGTCGTTCCAGCTCATCGAGCGGTATATGAAAAGCGTCACCAGGAAGGCGTAGACGATGGCGATGCATGAGCTTTCAGTGGCCGTGAAGATGCCGGAGCGGACGCCGCCGAAGATGATGCCGATCAGGACCAGGCCTGGAATCGCGGCGACAAGCAGTTGCAATGCGCGGCCGAAGCCCGCGAAAGGCTCGGTCGGATAGCCGCGACGGCTGGCGACCCAATAAGCCGTGATCATGAGAGACAGCGCCAACAGCAAGCCGGGTATGACGCCCGCGGTGAACAGGTCGGCGATCGAGATGCGGCCGCCGGCCGAGATCGAATAGATGATCATGTTGTGCGAGGGCGGGATCAGCAGCGCAATGATGGCGCCGACGGAGGTGATGTTGACGGCATAGTCGACGCCATAGCCGCGCGCCTTCATCTGCGGGATCATCAGCCCGCCGACCGCCGAGGCATCGGCCACCGCCGAGCCGGAAATGCCGCCGAACATGGTCGAGGCAGCGATGTTGACCTGACCTAAGCCGCCGCGCAGATGGCCGACCAGTGACCCTGCAAGCGCCACCAGCCGGGCGGCAATGCCGCCGCGCACCATCAGGTCGCCGGCGAAGATGAAGAACGGGATTGCCATCAACGAGAACACGGAAACGCCCGAGTTGAGGCGCTGGAACACCACAAGCGGGGGCAGACCCAGCACCAGAACCGTCGCGAAGCTGGCGACGCCGAGGCAGAACGCGATAGGCGTGCCGATGATCAGCAGGAAGACGAAGGTGCCGAACAGAACCGTCAGTGCCATCACAGACCCTCCTCGCCCGTGGCGTACTGATCGGCATCGACCGGCAATCCGGCAAACCGTCCGGCCAGCCGCTCAAGCGAAAACAGGCAGACAAGCGCGCCGCCCAGGATGACCGGCAGGAAGCCGATGCCGCCCGGGAAAGCCAGAGACGGCATCACCGTGTTCCAGGTCAGCCTGGCAAGCTGGACGCCGTAGACGATCATGCCGGCACCGAAGGCGAGCACGACGATATCCGAAATGCTGCGCAGCACCGCCTTGGCGGCGGACGGCAGGAAATAGAGCAACACATCGAAACCCAGATGGGTGCGCTCGCGAACACCGACTGCTGCGCCCAGGAAGATGAACCAACCCATCAAGAGCACCGAGAAGGGTTCCGTCCAGCTTGGCGAACTGTTGAGCACATAACGCGAAAATACCTGCCAGAAGATGATCACCGTCATCAGGGTCAGCCCGATGCCGCTGACCCATAGCGCAAGCCTCGCCAATCCTGACAGCAGCCGCTCTATTGCGAGCCAAAATGATTTCATATGCACACCTCCCCCGGATGATGGCGCGGACAATCGCGCCATCATTTGCCACGAACGGATTACTTGGTTGCCTGGATACGCGACGCGAGGTCTTTCAACTCGGGCGTCGACAGATACTTGTCGTAGACCGGCTTCATCGCATCGATCAGCGGCTGTTTGTCGATCTCGCTGACCTTGACGCCGGCCTTCTCGACGATGTCGCGCGACTTCTTCTCCTGCGCGTCCCACAATTCGCGCATCTTGACGACGCTGTCTTTTGCCGCTTGCCGGACGATCGCCTGGTCTTCCGGCGCGAGCTTATCCCAGCTCGCCTTCGACATCACCAGCACTTCCGGAACGATCTGGTGCTGGTCCATGGTGTAATGCTTGGCGACCTCATAGTGCTTGGCGGATTCGAAGCTCGGCCAGTTGTTCTCGGCGCCGTCGATGACACCGGTCTGCAGAGCCGAATAGACCTCGCCATAGGCCATCGGCGTGGCATTGGCACCCAACGCATTGACCATGTCGACGAACACGTCCGACTGGATGACGCGGAACTTCATCCCTTTCATATCGGCCATCGAGGTGACGTCCTTCTTGGTGTTGTAGAAGGAGCGCGCCCCGGAATCGTAGAAGGCGAGGCCGACGAGATCGTGAGTCTCAAAGGCTTTCAGGATTTCGTCCCCGATCGGGCCGTCCATGACATGGCGCATATGCTCGACCGAGCGGAACATGTACGGCAGGGACGGAACCGCCGTTTCCGGCACGACGCCGTTGAACGGTCCCATCGAGACGCGGTTGAGGTCGATGACACCGGCCTGGGTCTGCTCGATCGTGTCCTTTTCCTCTCCGAGCTGCGCCGAATGGTAGACCTCGATCGAGTAGCGGCCATTGGTGCGCTGCTTGATCAGGTCGCCCATGTATTTGACCGCCTCGACGGTCGGATAGCCGTCGGGATGGGTATCCGATGACCTCAGCACGGTGTCGGCATTGGCAATGCCGACCAGCAGTGAGCCGAAGGCAAACGTGGCTGCCGTCAATTTCGAAAAATGCAACATGACTTCCTCCCTTTTAAAAATCGGAGCGCCCGGCTCAGAGCCGGTACGCCTTCTTGGCAAGCGTGTAGGCGAGCTCCCGCGCAAGCTCATGCGCCTCGTCCTCGCGCAGCCTGTGCTCGGCGACGAGACGCGCGAGGAACGCGCAGTCGACCCGGCGCGCCACATCGTGACGCGCCGGAATGGATGGAAAGGCGCGGGTGTCGTCGTTGAAGCCGACGGTGTTGTAGAAGCCGGCCGTCTCGGTGGTCATCTCGCGGAAGCGCCGCATGCCTTCCGGGCTGTCGTGAAACCACCAGGCCGGCCCGAGTTTCAGCGCCGGGTAGACGCCGGCGAGCGGCGCCAGTTCGCGCGCATAGCTGGTCTCGTCGAGCGTGAAGAGTATGATGGTGAGATCACGCTCCAACCCGACGCAATCGAGCAGCGGTTTCAGCGCCGTCACATAGTCGGTCCGGGTTGGGATATCGAAGCCCTTGTCGCGGCCGAACTTCTGGAAGATTGCCGGCGAATGGTTGCGCCAGGAGCCGGGATGGATCTGCAGCACCAGCCCGTCGTCGAGGCTCATCTTGGCCATCTCGGTCAGCATCTGCGCGCGGAACAGTTTGCGCTCGCGCTCGTCGTCGGAACCACGGCGAATCCGATTGAACAGCTCCTCGGCCGCCGCATCCGAGAGATTGGCGGTCTCCGCCGTCGGATGGCCATGATCGGACGAGGTCGCGCCAAAACTCTTGAAGAAGGCGCGCCGCCGGCGATGCGCATCGAGATAGCCGGCCCAGCTGCCGGTGTCGCAGCCGGTGATTTCGCCGAGCCGGTCGAGATTGGCCGAGAATCCTTCGAAGTCGGGATCGACGACCGCGTCCGGCCGGTAGGCGGTGATAACGCGGCCCTCCCAGCCGCTGTCGCGGATCATCTGGTGCCATTTGAGATCGTCGAGCGCGCCTTCGGTCGTCGCGATGACCTCGATGTTGAAGCGCTCGAACAGCGCGCGCGGGCGGAAATTCTCCCACTGCAGCAGCGTCGCGATGGTGTCGTAGTGGCTGTCGGCGGTCGCGGCGGTCAACGGTTCGTCGATGCCGAACAGATGCGCCAGCACATGGTCGAACCACAGCCGGGTCGGCGTGCCGCGAAACAGAAAATAGTGCTCGGCAAAGCGCCGCCAGATCGTCCTGCCGTCGGTCTCGACAGGCGCGCCGTCCAGCGTCGCCACGCCGAGATCCTCGAGGCGGACGCCCTGGCTGAACAGCATGCGGAAAATGTAGTGGTCCGGGACGATGAGCAGTTGCGCCGGATCCGGGAACGGCTCGTTCAGCGCATACCAGCGCGGGTCGGTGTGACCGTGCGGGCTGACCAGGGGCAGATCCTTGATCCCGGCATAAAGATCGCGGGCGACCGAGCGCGAATGCGCCTCGGCGGGAAACAGCAAATCCGCATCGGTCAGTGCCACGATCATCCTCCCAGAGCGGCTATCGGTAGGGTCGGCAAGAAATAATGTCAACATACAAAAATTAGATTGTTGTATGATGACTTTTCGGCCCATTGTGTGGCAGGAAATCGAATGTTACGCCGCTTGCCGACCACTCCCTGAGGCTTTTTTCATGCCATCCGACCGAACCAGCCGCGCCACAACGACCAAACGCCTTTCCTCGATAACGGCGCGGGCATTGCCGGCTTCGATCGCGACACCTTTGTACGATCGCAGCCGCGTCGTCCCGGGCATCGTGCATCTCGGCGTCGGCGCCTTCCATCGCGCCCATCAGGCGGCCTATGTCGACGACTGCCTGGCTGCTGGCGAGACAGGCTGGGGCATAACAGGCGTGTCGCTGCGCAGCGCCGACACACGCGACGCGCTCACGCCGCAGGACGGCCTCTATACGCTGGCGATCAGAAGCAGCGGCGAGGAAAAGCTTCGCGTCATCGGTTCGATCGCCTCGATGCTGGTGGCGCCGGAAGACCCAAGCGCGGTGCTGGCCGCGCTGACCGATCCGCGCACCCGCATCGTCACGCTGACGATCACCGAAAAGGCGTATCTGCGGGCAGCGGGCGGTGGACTGGATACCGCTCATCTCGATATCGTCCACGACCTGGCAGAGCCGCAGACGCCGAAGACGGCGCATGGTTTTCTGACCGAGGCGCTTGCCCGGCGACGCGCCGCCGGCACGGCGCCCTTCACCGTGCTGTGCTGCGACAACCTGCCGGCCAACGGCGCCACGCTGCACCGGCTGCTGATCGAATTCGCCGAATTGCGGGATGCCAAGCTCGATGCGAAGGGCGATGCCGGGCTCGCCAAACACATCGCCGATGCGGTCGCCTTTCCGTCGAGCATGGTCGATCGCATCGTACCGGCAACCACCGATGCCGACCGGGTGCGGATCGCAGAAGAACTCGGCGTCGAGGACGCCTGGCCTGTGATGACCGAGCCGTTCTGCCAATGGGTGGTCGAGGACAATTTCCCGGGGGGCCGCCCGGCCTGGGAACAGTTCGGCGTCACCATGGTCGACGACGTCAGGCCGTTCGAGGACATGAAGCTCAGGCTGCTCAATGGCTCGCATTCGGGCATCGCCTATCTCGGCCTGCTCAGCGGTCACGCCACCGTCGACCGCGCCTTCGCCGATCCGGCGATACGGGCCTTTGTCGATACACTCTGGGCCGAGGCCATTCCGACGCTACCGAGGAATGCCGGGCTGGATACGGCAAGCTATACGGCTGAACTGGCCGAGCGTTTTTCGAACACCGCTCTCGCCCACCGCACAGCGCAGATCGCCAATGACGGCAGCCAGAAACTGCCGCAACGCATCGTCGCTTCCGCCTTGGAGAGCATCGAGGCCGGCGCTGTGCCCGAACATCTGACGCTGGTGATCGCCGCCTGGATCGCGGCCTGCGAGGCGCGCGGCAAGACCTTGCCGGAGGGCCATTTCACTGATCCGCTTGACTCAGCACTGGCCACGCTTTTCGGTCGGAATCTGCCGACGGAAGAGACGGTAGCGGCTGTATTCGACCTCGCCGGCTTCGCCAAGGACCACGCCTCGCGTCAGACGCTGATCGAGTTCGTGGCCACCCACATCGTCCATCTCAAGCAGGGCGGGCCAGCCCTTGCGAGCAATCCTGAGCTATGACTTGATGGTTGTGATGGGCGCAGACCGTTGACGTCGGCGGGACAGCGCCCCCCTCTGTCCTGCCGGACATCTCCCCCACGAGGGCCCTCGAGGGGGAGATTGGCAGCTCGGATGCCGGCGCCAACCCTACAACGCTGGAGATTTGCGAAAGCCGCGATGACGGCCGATCTCCCCACTTGTGGGGGAGATGTCCGGCAGGACAGAGGGGGGCGTGAAGGATCGCTACAGAACGCTCCTTTGCGCTACTGCGCTCCGCCTCGCGTTCGCTCTACCCGGATGGCGAGGAGATAGCCGGCCCTTACGCCGGCAGGATGGCAGCTTCCAGCGTCGTGAGCTGGCTAAGGAACTGTTCGGCCTTGCTTCTCGCTTGGTCGTCCTTGGCGTCGGCGGCGTCTTCCCTGGCTTCCTGGATGCGGCGCGCGAGATCGGCGCGGTCGACATCCTTCACCGCGACAGCCGATTCCGCCAGCAGCGTGCAGCCGGCCGGAACGATGTCGGCGAAGCCGCCGAACACCACATAGCGTTCTTCGCCGCCCGACACGGTCTTCACCGTGACGACGCCGGGCTTGATCGTGGTCATGACCGGCGCGTGATGCGCCATCACGGTCATCTCGCCTTCGGCGCCCGGAATGACGACGGATTCGACCTGCTCGGAAACCAGCAGGCGCTCCGGCGAGACCAGTTCGAACTTGAAAGCTTCAGCCATGTCAATCTAGCGAATAGCGAATAGCGACCAGCGAATAGTCAGAAGAAGAATTCGCCGGCCCATATTCCCTATTCGCTACTCCCTATTCGCTATTCGCTTTTTATGCTGCTTCAGCCGCCAGGCGCTGTGCCTTCTCGACTGCTTCCTCGATGCCGCCAACCATGTAGAAGGCAGCTTCCGGAAGGTGATCGTAGTCGCCATTGCAGAGGCCCTTGAAGCCCTTGATGGTGTCGGCGAGGTCGACCAGCTTGCCCGGCGCGCCGGTGAACACTTCGGCGACGAAGAACGGCTGCGACAGGAAGCGCTCGATCTTGCGGGCGCGGGCCACGGTCTGCTTGTCCTCTTCCGACAGCTCGTCCATGCCCAGGATGGCGATGATGTCCTGCAGCGACTTGTAGCGCTGGAGGATCGACTGCACCTGGCGCGCGACGCCATAGTGCTCGTCTCCGACGACCAGCGGGTCGAGCATGCGCGAGGTCGAATCCAGCGGGTCAACCGCCGGGTAGATGCCCTTTTCGGCGATGGCGCGGTTCAGCGTCGTCGTCGCGTCAAGGTGGGCGAACGAGGTCGCCGGTGCCGGATCGGTCAAGTCGTCGGCAGGCACGTAGATGGCCTGCACGGACGTGATCGAGCCCTTGGTGGTGGTGGTGATGCGTTCCTGCAGCGCGCCCATGTCGGTGGCTAGCGTCGGCTGATAGCCGACGGCCGACGGGATACGGCCGAGCAGAGCCGACACTTCCGAGCCCGCCTGCGTGAAGCGGAAGATGTTGTCGACGAAGAACAGCACGTCCTGGCCCTGGTCGCGGAAATATTCGGCGACCGTCAGGCCGGTCAGGCCGACGCGGGCGCGCGCGCCCGGCGGCTCGTTCATCTGGCCATAGACGAGTGCCGCCTTGGAGCCTTCGCCACCGCCCTTCTTGTTGACGCCGGACTCGATGAACTCGTGATAGAGATCGTTGCCTTCGCGGGTGCGCTCGCCGACGCCGGCGAACACCGAATAGCCGCCATGCGCCTTGGCGATGTTGTTGATCAGTTCCTGGATCAGCACGGTCTTGCCGACGCCGGCGCCGCCGAACAGGCCGATCTTGCCGCCCTTGGCGTAGGGAGCCAGTAGGTCGAGCACCTTGATGCCGGTGATCAGGATCTGCGCTTCCGTCGACTGCTCGACATAGGTCGGAGCTGGCTGGTGGATGGAGCGCATTTCGATCGCGTCGACCGGACCTTCTTCGTCGACCGGCTCGCCGATGACGTTGATGATGCGGCCGAGCATGCCCGGACCGACCGGCACGGTGATCGGCGCACCGGTGTCACGCACGTCCTGGCCGCGAACCAGACCTTCGGTCGAGTCCATGGCGATGCAGCGGACGGTGTTTTCACCCAGATGCTGGGCAACTTCGAGCACCAGGCGGTTGCCGACATTGGTCGTCTCGAGCGCGTTCAGGATCGCCGGCAGGTGATCGCCGAACTGGACGTCGACGACGGCGCCGATGACCTGGCGGACCTTACCGACAGCGCCGGTTGCCTTGCTGGCCACTGCCGATGTCTTGGCCGCGGCGGCCTTCACCGGTGCTGCGGCCGTCTTGGGCGGAGCCGCCTTCGCTGCTGGAGCCTTGGCCGCCGCTTTCGCGGGGGCCGCGGTCTTCGCGGCTGCCGCCTTGGGGGCCGCCTTCTGGGGGGTCGCTGCTTTCGCCATCGTCTTTACCCTTTTTCGTCCTTTGTTTCACGCGGTCCGGTCGCGGGTCGATGACCCGCGGACCGCGCCTAGAGCGCCTCGGCGCCCGAAATGATTTCGATCAGTTCCTTGGTGATCTGCGCCTGCCGCTGGCGGTTGTAGGTGATCGACAGCTTGTTGATCATCTCGCCGGCGTTGCGCGTCGCATTGTCCATGGCGCTCATCTTGGCGCCCATTTCGCCGGCCGCGTTTTCGAGCAGCGCCCGGAAAACCTGCACCGAGATGTTGCGCGGAATGAGGTCGGAGAGGATTTCGCCTGGCTCCGGTTCGTACTCGTAGACGGCGTTGCCGCCATCCGTCACTTCCGCCGGAGCCGAAGCAATGCCGGCCGGGATGATCTGCTGCGCGGTCGGAATCTGGCTGATCACCGACTTGAACTGCGAATAGAACAGCGTGCAGATGTCGAAGCCGCCCTCGTTGAAGAGCTGGATGACCTTCTTGGCGATGGCGTCGGCATTGACGAAGCCGAGCGTCTTGACCTCGCGCAGATCGACACGGTCGATGATCAGCGATGCATAGTCGCGGCGCAGGATGTCGAAACCCTTCTTGCCGACGCAGATGATCTTGACCTGCTTGCCGTCGGCCAGCAGCTTGCGGATGTGGTCGCGGGCGACGCGGGCGATCTGCGAATTGAAGCCACCGCACAGGCCGCGCTCGGCTGTGCAGACCACGAGCAGATGCACGTCGTCCTTGCCGGTGCCGGTCATCAGCGCCGGGGCATCGCCGCCGCCACCGATCGCCTGGGTGATGTTGGCCAGCACGGAACCCATGCGCTCCGAATAGGGGCGCGCTGCTTCAGCGGCCTCTTGCGCACGGCGCAGCTTCGCCGCGGCGACCATCTGCATCGCCTTGGTGATCTTCTGCGTCGCCTTGACCGAGGCGATACGGTTACGAAGGTCTTTTAATGAAGGCATGCTTCAAACCTGATCCCGTCTTGCGCTTCGCTCAGGCGAAGGTCTTGGCGAAAGCGTCGATCTCGGCCTTCAGCTTGGCGCGCAGATCATCCGACAGCGCCTTTTCGTTGCGGATGGCTTCGAGAACGTCCTTGCCGGCCGCACGCATGTGGCTGAGCAGGCCATGCTCGAACTTGCCGACCTGGTTGACCGGCAGCTTGTCGAGATAGCCGTTGACGCCGGCGAAGATCACCGC
The DNA here is from genome assembly GCF_040318045.1 of Mesorhizobium sp. M1338. NCBI lineage: Bacteria > Pseudomonadati > Pseudomonadota > Alphaproteobacteria > Hyphomicrobiales > Phyllobacteriaceae > Mesorhizobium > Mesorhizobium sp. M1338. The sequence goes on from NZ_JAMYLL010000003.1 coordinate 252,679, forward strand.
GACCTGCTCTTCCGTCTTCAGCGGCGAGAACTGCGGCTGCTTCAGAAGTTCGGTCAGGCGCGAACCGCGGTTGAGCAGGCGCTGCGTGGCGGCGTCGAGATCCGAGCCGAACTGCGCGAAAGCCGCCATTTCGCGGTACTGCGCGAGCTCGCCCTTGATCGAGCCGGCGACCTGCTTCATTGCCTTGATCTGCGCGGCGGAGCCGACGCGGCTGACCGACAGACCGACATTCACCGCGGGACGGATGCCCTGGAAGAACAGGTTGGTTTCGAGGAAGATCTGACCGTCGGTGATCGAGATCACGTTGGTCGGGATGTAGGCCGACACGTCGTTGGCCTGCGTTTCGATGATCGGCAAAGCGGTCAATGAACCACCGCCCAGATCGTCGTTGAGCTTGGCTGCGCGCTCAAGCAGGCGCGAGTGCAGGTAGAAGACGTCGCCGGGATACGCTTCGCGGCCCGGCGGGCGGCGCAGCAGCAGCGACATCTGGCGATAGGCGACGGCCTGCTTCGACAGATCGTCATAGCTGATCAGCGCATGCATGCCGTTGTCGCGGAAGTACTCGCCCATGGTGGCGCCGGCGAACGGCGCCAGGAACTGCATCGGCGCCGGGTCGGAAGCGGTGGCGGCGATGATGATCGAGTATTCGAGCGCGCCGCGCTCTTCCAGCACCTTGACGAACTGCGCGACGGTCGAGCGCTTCTGGCCGACGGCGACGTAGACGCAGTAGAGCTTTTCCTTTTCGGGGCCGTTGTCGTGCACCGACTTCTGGTTGAGCATCGTGTCGAGGATGATGGCGGTCTTGCCGGTCTGGCGATCGCCGATGACCAGCTCGCGCTGGCCGCGGCCGACCGGGATCAGCGCATCGATGGCCTTGAGGCCGGTCGACATCGGCTCGTTCACCGATTTGCGCGGAATGATGCCGGGCGCCTTGACGTCGACGCGCTTGCGCTCGACTGCCTTGATCGGGCCCTTGCCGTCGATCGGATTGCCGAGCGCGTCGACGACGCGGCCGAGCAGGCCGGGACCGACGGGAACGTCGACGATGGCGCCGGTGCGCTTGACGATGTCGCCTTCCTTGATGTCGCGGTCGGCGCCGAAGATGACGACGCCGACATTGTCGGCTTCGAGGTTGAGCGCCATGCCGCGGATGCCGCCGGGGAATTCGACCATTTCGCCGGCCTGGACATTGTCGAGGCCGTAGACGCGGGCGATGCCGTCACCGACGGACAGCACCTGTCCAACTTCGGAGACCTCGGCCTCCTTGCCGAAATTCTTGATCTGGTCTTTCAGAATTGCGGAAATTTCCGCGGCGCGGATGTCCATCAGCCGACCTCTTTCAGTGCAAGCTTGAGCGAATTGAGTTTGGTTTTGAGCGACGTATCGATCTGGCGCGAGCCCATCTTGACCACCAGCCCGCCGAGCAGCGACGGATCGACGGTGACGGAGATGGCCACGTCCTTGCCGGCAACGCTCTTCAGCGCGGCCTTGAGTTCGGTCTGCTGGGCAGCCGTCAGCTCGTGAGCCGACGTCACTTCAGCAGCGGTTTCGCCACGATGTTCGGCGGCGATCTGGCGGAACGCCCTGATCATGCCGGGAATGGCGAACAGCCGGCGGTTTCTGGCGACGACGCGCAGAAAATTGCCGGTGAGCCCGGTGATCCCGGCCTTGTCGGCGATCGCCGCGATGGCTTTGGCCTGGTCCTCGCTGGAGAACACCGGGCTGTTGATCAGCCGGGTAAGGTCCGCGCTGCCCGCGAGCATGGCTTCGAAGCTGTTGAGATCGGCTTCGACCTTGGCGACGGAATTTGCCTGCAGGGCGAGTTCGAACAGCGAACCCGCATAGCGTTCTGCGACACCTGAGATTGGCGATGACGATTGAGCCACGGACCGTCTTTTCTCTTGTCTGACAGGCCGTAGATTGTTGGCGCGAGCAAAAACTCTGGCTAAATCTTTGACCTTACTGCATTTTTTCGAGCACGGAGGCGCGGCTTCCGCTATCCCCGGCCGAAAGTCGATTGCCGTCTAGCACAGGCATTTTAAGACCGCAATGCGTCGTTCCGCATGGTTTTCAGGCACTATTGTCGCATCCGGCGAAAGTCACCCGTCTTCCATCGCGGAATACCCAACGATTCAAGGCAGAAAGCCGAAGGCAAAGGCGAGCGGCAACGCCGCCAGCACCAATTCCACCACGATGGAAACCCAATTGAAAGGCGTGTTGGCGCCATCCGACATCATCGACAGCAGCCGGCCAAAAGCGGTGAACAGCCAGGAGAAGCCGAGCGCCATGTAGATCAGCGGCTGCGCCAGCAGGATACAGCACAGGCCGACACCCAGATAGAAGCCCGACATCCTGCCGCGCCCCTCGGCGATCGCCGCCGCCTTCTCGGGCTTGACCTGCAAGCGCAGGGCACGGAAGGCGAGGCTGGGTGCCAGAAAGAACAAAAGCCCGAGCAACACGGTGACGACGGCGCTCGACCATGCCAGCCATTCGCCCTGGCTCGTCGGCCACGGAAGCGCAAAATCCATCTTGTCCCCTCGAATGCCTGTTTTGAAATTCCGGGCATTCTAGCGAAGGAAAGAAACGACGCCAGATGGAGTCCGGCAATTTGCGGAAGCCTGTCAGCCCAGCGCGAATTCGACCGCCGCCTCGGCATGGATGCGCGTCGTATCGAAGACCGGGATGTCGAAGTCCTGCTGACCGATCAGCATGGTGATCTCGGTGCAGCCCATGATGACGCTGTCGGCGGCCTCTTCGCGGCGCAGGCGTTCGGTCTCGGCGATATAGGCAACCTTGGAGGCTTCGGTGACGATACCCTGGCACAATTCCTCGTAGATGACGCGATGGACCATGTCGCGCCCGGTAGCATTGGGGACGACGGGCCGCAGGCCGTATTTGTCGGCGAGCCGGCTCTTGTAGAAATCCTGCTCCATGGTGAACCGCGTCGCCAGCAGTGCCGGGCGCTGCATGCCGGCGCGCTTGACCGCGACCGCCGTGGCGTCGGCGATGTGGATCAGCGGGATCGACACCGACGCCTGCACCTGGTCGGCCAGTTTGTGCATGGTGTTGGTGCACAGAAGCAAGCCTTCCGCGCCGCCCGCCTCGAGCTTGCGCGCCGCTTCGACAAGAAGCACGCCGGCGCCGTCCCAGTCGCCACGATGCTGCCGCTCGGCGATTTCGGTGAAGTCGAACGACCACAGCAGCAATTTGGCCGAATGCAGCCCGCCCAGCCGCTCGCGCACGACCTCATTCAGCAGGCGATAGTAGATGGCGGTCGATTCCCAGCTCATGCCGCCCAGAAGGCCAAGGGTTTTCATAAGGGCTGTTCCTTTGCTGGGTAATCCCGATATCATAAACACACGAGACTATAAGGGAGGTCGTCGTGAAAACTATTGAGCTTCGGCAGGCCAAGGCGAGACTCTCGGCAATCGTCGAGGCCGCAGGAAACGACGAGCCAACCATTGTCACGAGAAACGGCAGGCCGACCACCATGGTCATTCCGGTTGCTGAAGGGCGAAAGCTTTATCCGCAAGACAGCCAGGAAAATTTCGGGGACTTTTTGCTTCGGTATCCGGGCGGCATCGAACTTGAGCGAAATGAATCGCCATTGAGGGACGTCGAATTTTGATCCGCTCTCGATGAACCCATTTGCCGAGAGTGGCCGACGGCGTTCAACTTACAAAAAGCTCTGCGGGTCGATGTCGACCTGCACCCTGACCGAGCCGCGCTGCTTCGGCCCGTTGGCCAGCATGGTGCGGATAAAGCCTTGCATGTCGGCGCGCCGCTCGCCCTGGATCAGCAGGCGGAAGCGGTGACGGCCGCCAAGCAGGGACAGCGGCGCCTCGGCCGGGCCGAGCACGAACACGTCGGTGGCCTCGGGCGCGGCGCGGCGCAGGCCGCGCGCATGGCCCTCGGCTTCGGCCCGCGTCACCGCGCTGACGATGACACCGGCCAGCCGGCCGAAGGGCGGCAGGGCGGCCCGCTCGCGCTCGGCGATCTCGCGCTCGTAAAACGCCTCGGCGTCGCCGGAGACGATCGCCCGCATCACCGGATGCTCGGGCTGGAAGGTCTGCAGCAGGCCAAGGCTCTTCTTGCCGGTGCGGCCGGCGCGGCCGGTCACCTGGCTGAGCAGCTGGAAGGTGCGCTCGGCGGCGCGCGGATCGCCATTGGCAAGACCGAGATCGGCGTCGACGACGCCCACCAGCGTCATGTTGGGGAAATTGTGGCCCTTGGCGACGAGCTGTGTGCCGATGACGATGTCGGCCTCGCCATTGGCGATCGCCTCCAGCTCCAGCCGCAGCCGCCGCACGCCGCCCATCAGGTCGGACGACAAAACGATGGTGCGCGCGTCGGGAAAATGCGCGACGACCTCTTCGGCGATGCGCTCGACACCTGGCCCGCAGGCGACCAGATGATCGAGCGTGCCGCATTCCGGGCAGGCTTCGGGGCGGCGCTCATTGTGCCCGCAATGATGGCAGACGAGCTGGCCGCGAAACCGGTGCTCGACCAGCCAGGCCGAGCAGACCGGGCAGCCGAAGCGGTGTCCACAGACCCGGCACAGCGTCAGCGGGGCATAGCCGCGCCGGTTGAGGAACAGCAGCGACTGCTCCTTCCTCTCCAGCGTCTGGCGCATCTGGTCGAGCAGCACCGGTGACAGGAAGCCGCCGCGCGCCGGGGGTGCCCGGCGCATATCGACTGCCTTGAGATGGGGAAGCGCCGCCTCGGCGAAACGGGCAGAGAGGACGGCTCTGTTGTATTTGCCTTGGCTCGCATTGACGCGGCTTTCAACCGATGGCGTCGCCGATGCCAGCACCACCGGAAAACTGCCGATATGACCGCGCACCACTGCCATGTCGCGCGCATTGTAGAAAACACGGTCTTCCTGCTTGTAGGCAGGGTCGTGCTCCTCGTCGACGACGATCAGGCCGAGCTCCTTGAACGGCAGGAACAGCGCCGAGCGCGCGCCGGCGACGACCCGCACGCCGCCTTCCGCCACTTGCCGCCAGACTTTTTCGCGCATCCTGGGCGGCAGGTCGGAATGCCATTCGCCCGGCTTGGCACCGAAGCGCTGCTGGAAGCGCTCGAGAAAGGCATGCGTCAGCGCGATTTCCGGCAGCAGGATCAACACCTGCTTGCCCTGGTCGAGCGCGGCCGCCACCGCCTCGAAATAAACCTCCGTCTTGCCCGATCCGGTGACGCCGTCGAGCAGCGCGACGTTGAACACGCCGGCTGCGACATTGGAGCGCAGCATCAGCGCGGCGTCGCGCTGGTCCGGCATCAATTCCGGTATGGCGTAGCTGGAATCGGGTGCCGCCACGACCGGGCGCGGCGGGATCATCACCGTCTCGAACACGCCTTGCGCCCTCAGGCCGTCGATCACCGTCGACGACACGCCGGCAGCATGGGCGAGGCCGGACCGCGTCCAGGCCAGCCCGCCTTCAGCCGTCTCCAGCACACGCTCTCGGGCAGCCGTCATCCGATCGGGTGCGAGAAGCGTGCGCTGCAGCCCCTCGATCCATGGTTCGGGATCGAATGCTTCGGGTGCCCTGAGCAGCATGCGCGCCACCATGCCCGGTGGCGACAGCGTGTACTGCGCCACCCAGTCGACGAAGCGGCGCATCGCGCGATCGATCGGCGGGCAGTCGAAGACCTGTTCGATGGGGCGCAGCTTTTTCGCGTCGACCTTCTCGACGGCGCCATCCCAGACGATGCCGGCGACCTGGCGAGGGCCGAGCGGCACGCGCACGATCGAGCCCGGCACCACGCGCATGCCGGCGGGCACGGCATAGGTGTAGGGGCGTTCGGCGGGCATCGGCACCAGCACCGGTGCGGCCGCGACAAAGGGCGAATCTTCGATCATGAGGCGTGACCTTGCCCTGACTTTGGTCTAGATCAAAGGCCGACCCCGAATGTGCATGGCATGCACATAAAAATCTTCAGGAGACCCGCCATGAAATTTTTTGTCGACACCGCCGACATCAAGGATATCCGTGAGCTGAACGATCTGGGACTGCTCGACGGCGTCACCACCAACCCGTCGCTGATCCTCAAATCGGGCGGCAAGATCGCCGACGTCACCAGGCAGATCTGCGATATCATCGAGGGTCCGGTCTCGGCGGAGGTCGTGGCGACCGAATTCAAGGACATGATGGCGGAGGCCGAGGTGCTGGCCAAGATCGCGCCCAATGTCTGCATCAAGGTACCGTTGACGCTCGACGGACTGAAGGCCTGCAAGACGATCCGCACCCAGATGAACCGTATGGTCAACGTCACGCTGTGCTTTTCGGCCAACCAGGCGCTGCTGGCGGCCAAGGCCGGCGCGTCGTTCATCTCGCCCTTCGTCGGCCGCGTCGATGACACCGGCTCGGACGGTATGGAGCTGATCCAGGAAATCCGGCAGATCTACGACAATTACGATTTCCAGACCGAGATCCTCGTCGCTTCGGTTCGCACCGTGAACCATATCAAGCAGGCCGCCCTGATCGGCGCCGATGTCGTTACCGCGCCGCCGGCGACCCTGAAGGCGCTGGTCAACCATCCGCTGACCGACAAGGGCCTCGCCGCTTTCCTCGCCGACTGGGCAAAGACCGGCCAGAAGATCGGCTGAGGTCACACCGTTTTCAACAGCAAAAAGGCCGGGCAACCGGCCTTTTTTCATATGCGCTTCAAACGACCTGCCTATCAATCCGTGCCATCGTCGACAGGCGTGCTCGCCTGCTGGCGCCGGCCCATGATGATTTCGCGTTTGCCGACATGGTTGGGGGCGCCGACCAGCCCTTCCTTTTCCATCCGCTCGACCAGGGATGCGGCGCGGTTGTAGCCGACGCCGAGGCGGCGCTGGATGTACGACGTCGAACACTTCTTGTCGCGCACCACCACCTTGACCGCCTCGTCGTAGATTGCATCACTGTCCTCGGCTGCAACCGATCCCTTGTCGAACACCGCGCCCTGGTCGGCTTCGGCTTCTTCCTCATCCTCTTCGGCTGTCACGGTTTCCAGATATTCAGGCCGGCCCTGAGCCTTCAGATGCGCCACGACGTGCTCGACCTCCGCATCTGAAACGAAGGGACCATGCACGCGGGAAATGCGCCCCCCACCCATCATGTGCAGCATGTCGCCCTGGCCGAGCAGCTGTTCGGCGCCCTGCTCGCCAAGGATGGTGCGGCTGTCGATCTTTGATGTTACCTGGAAGGAAATCCGGGTCGGGAAGTTGGCCTTTATCGTACCCGTGATGACGTCGACCGAGGGGCGCTGCGTTGCCATGATCAGGTGAATGCCGGCAGCGCGCGCCATCTGTGCCAGACGCTGGATCGCGCCTTCGATCTCCTTGCCGGCGACCATCATCAGGTCGGCCATCTCGTCGACGATGACGACGATGTACGGCATCGGCGCAAGGTCGATTTCCTGCTGTTCGAAAAGCGGCTCGCCGGTGCCCTTTTCGAAGCCGGTCTGCACGGTCATGACGACCGTCTCGCCCTTGTCGCGGGCAGCGGCTGCGCGCTCATTGTAGCCATCGATGTTGCGCACGCCGAGCCGCGCCATCTTGCGGTAGCGGTCCTCCATCTCGCGCACCGCCCATTTCAGCGCGGTGACGGCTTTTTTGGGGTCCGTGACGACGGGCGTCAGAAGATGCGGGATGCCGTCATAGACGGAGAGCTCGAGCATCTTGGGATCGACCATGATCAGCCGGCATTCTTCCGGCTTCAGCCGGTAGAGCAACGACAGGATCATGGTGTTGATGGCAACCGACTTGCCGGAGCCGGTGGTTCCGGCCACGAGCAGGTGAGGCATCTTCGCCAGCTCGGCGATAACAGGCTCACCGCCGATCGTCTTGCCCAGACAAAGCGCCAACTTGCAGCTGGTCTTGCGGAAGCCCTCCGATTCGATCAGCTCGCGGAAATAGACGGTTTCGCGCGTCTCGTTCGGAAGCTCGATGCCGATGACGTTGCGGCCAGGCACGACCGCGACGCGCGCCGAAATCGCTGACATGGAGCGGGCGATATCATCGGCAAGCCCGATGACCCGAGAGGATTTGACGCCCGGCGCCGGCTCGAACTCATAGAGCGTGACGACCGGGCCGGGGCGAACATGAATGATCTCGCCGCGCACACCGAAATCCTCGAGCACGCTTTCCAGCAAATCGGCGTTCTGCTCGAGCCGCTCCTGCGACATATAGAAGCCTTGTCCCTCCGGTGGCTGTTGCAACAGGTCTTCCGGGGGAAGCTCATAGGGATCGCCCGATTTTGATGGCACAGTTTTGCCGGTCCGAGGCAAGCGTGAAGAAGGACGCGCGGTCGCCACCCTGATAGTGGCGTCTCCACTTGCGAGGGCGGGCACGGGAACGGCATCGCGCGCCGCAGCGGGGATTGCAGCGGGCTGGGCCTTCAGTGACGCGTTGCTCGCTGGCACTTCAGCCTGGGCGAGAGCCTCGTTCGAGGTTGCCGGCCAAACATCCGGCAACGGCTTCGAGGCTTGGCCTGGAAGACATTCGATGACGCGAAACAGCGAGGTGGCATCGGTCACTATCGGCGGGCGGATGCCGACCCACGCAGCGGCGACAGGCACCGCGGCGACCGGTGCAGGCGAGGCTGGGCTGGCCTGCCGGGCCTGTGACGAAACATCGACCAGATAGGGTGCCATGGCCTCGAAGAAGGCGTGATCCGAAAGATAGGGCCAGCGCGGCTTTTCGGCAGTGGCCGGTTTGATCGGCGCGCCCGGAGCGGCAATCCCGCGCGCGGAAGCTCGTCCCGTTGCGGCCGTCACCGGCGGCACCGGAGCAACGACGCGCGCGTTCTCCCTGGCGCGCCCCGGGGGAACGAAAGCCGCGGTCCGCGGTGACGGCCTTTGCGCGGCTCCTCGGTCGGCCAGCGGCTGGGAGGCGTGGCTTTTCACCGACGCCGGCAATGCCAGGAGCGAGGGCGCGGAGGATGCCTCGTCGACCATGGGTTGCACGACTGCCTGCTGCGTTGGGAGCGCGTCTGCATCGCCTTGCTCGACAACACGCTCGTGCCGCGGGCGATGCTTCTTGGCCTCATAGTCTGGTGTGCGGGTAAAACGCACGTTGGGCGCGAGGAAGAAATATTCTTGCCAGGCAGGACTTTCGATATCGCCGACTTTCGAAGGCGCCTCCTTCGAGCTACCCCTCGGCTCCATATAGGGCCGCTTGTTGCCGCCGAGATCGACAACCGGCGCGGAATAGCCGGCCTGGTGTGTGCCGGGCCGCCGGCCGTCCAGTCCCGTGTGAGCCGGACGATCAAGATTGCCTGCCGCAGCTGAAGACGTTCGCTGCCCGCCCTTGTCGCCGATGCCGTCGTAACGCTTCACCTCGGGATCATCGGGCGACGCTGCCTTCAGTAAATTGACCCGGGAAAAACGCCTGGCTTCCATTCTCAAGACTCACTCTGAAATGTCTGCCGAGCAATAGGGAGCGAGTGGTTAACAGTTGCTTCCCGGATGGATCGGCAACGATCCTTGGGCAGCGAAATCGTCGTGACAAACCTTTGCGGACGACGCCGCCGGATCGTCATCTCACAGCGCACGCCGGTGGCGCGATCTGCTCGCTGTGCCGTGGGGAGTTTGATGATGCTTGGGCGCTAGACCGATAAGCCGCGCTAGCCGGCCTTCGCGTGCCTGACCAGATCCTGGGCGATGGACAGTTGCAGCGCTTCGGCCAGTTCGCGCGCGGCGCGATTCTCGGCATCGATCTGCGCCCGGTACGCGGCGAACTCCTGACGCGGCCTGTCGAACGACGAGGTGATCGAACGCTTGCCGGATGCGATGACCACACCGGACTTCGCGTCGGACAGCGTATAGTTGCCAGTCAGCGTCACGGAACCGGCGGTCGGTTCGTCCTCGTTGGTTCCCACCTGCACAAGCGCCGCTGATTCGACGGCTTCGGTCACGCCGAGATTGAGCGAATAGGCCGGTGAGGCCGGCTCGCCGGCACCTCGTCCAAACCCGAAAATCAGATTGTTGCGCACCTGCTGGGCATAACGCGAGCCGACCGGCTTGATGGCGATCGAAGCCAGTTCGGCGCTGGCGCTCGCCTGCGAACCCGACAGCGCCGCGCTCGAATAGAGCGGCCGCACCGTGCAGGCCGAGACAAGCGCGAGCGAGCCGACCAGGCCGGCGAACGCGATATGGCGCAGCACACGGCTCAGCCCTGTCTTTTCCTGATCAGGCAACGACATTGACGATCCTCTGCGGCACGATGATCACCTTGCGCGGAGCCTTTCCTTCGAGCGCTTTCTGCACGAAGTCGAGAGCCAATACCGCTTTTTCGACAGCACCTTGGTCCGCGTCGCGGGCAATTGTCAAATCTCCCCGCTTCTTGCCGTTGACCTGCACCGGATAGGTGACTTCGTTGTCGACGACCAGCGCCGGATCGAACACCGGCCACGGCCGTTCGGCAACCAGATCGGTGCCGCCGAGCGTTTCCCAGCACTCCTCGGCCAGATGCGGCATGACCGGTGCGATCAGATGCACCAGAACCTCCACGGCCTGCCGGCAGGCGCCTTTCAGCACCGCTTCGGCCTTGCCTTCGGCCACCTCATTGAGCGGCGTGGTCAGCGCGTTGGCCAGTTCGTAGATACGGGCGATGGCGCGGTTGAAAGCGAGCTTCTCGATATCCTCGCCGACCGCCTTCAGGATCTTGTGCGCGGCCTTGGAAACCACAACGGCCTCGCCGCTGTCAGCCGCCGTTGGCTCGATGCCGGCCAGCGTCTCGGCCGCCGTCGACACCAGGCGCCAGATGCGCTGGATGAAGCGATGCGCGCCGGCGGCGCCTTCGTCGGTCCACTCGACGTCGCGCTCTGGCGGTGAATCCGACAGCATGAACCAGCGCGCCGTGTCGGCGCCGTAGCCATCGGTGATGTCTTCCGGACTGACCGTGTTCTTCTTCGACTTCGACATCTTTTCGAGCGGACCGATCGTCGCCGTCTCGCCCGTAGAGATCTCGATGGCGCGGCGCTTGCCGTCGACGTCCTCCAGCCGAACCTCGGTGGGCGCCAGCCAGCGGCCATTCGATGCCGAGCCGACGCGGTAGGTCTCGTGCACCACCATGCCTTGCGTGAACAGGCCCTTGAACGGCTCGGCCAGATCGACATGGCCGGCCTCACGCATGGCGCGGGTGAAGAAGCGCGAATAGAGCAGATGCAGGATCGCGTGCTCGATGCCACCAATATACTGGTCGACCGGCAGCCATTCATTGGCCGCCATGGGATCCGTCGGCTCATGCGCCCAGGGTGCGGTGAAGCGGGCAAAATACCAGGACGAATCGACGAACGTATCCATCGTGTCGGTTTCGCGCCGCGCATCCTTGCCGCAGCGCGGACATTTCACATGGCGCCATGTCGGATGCCGGTCGAGCGGATTGCCCGGCCGGTCGAAATCGACATCGTCGGGCAGCTTGACCGGCAGGTCGGCCTTCGGCACCGGCACCACGCCGCAATCCTCGCAATGGATCATCGGAATCGGGCAGCCCCAGTAGCGCTGGCGCGAAATGCCCCAGTCGCGCAGGCGGAAATTCACCTTGCGCTCGGCCATCGGCCGGTTGCCGATGGTCTTCCGTTCCAGCAGTTTCGCCACCTCGTCGAAAGCCTGATCCGGCTTCATGCCGTCGAGGAAGCGCGAATTGATCATCACGCCGTCGTCGACATAGGCTTCATCGATGATCTGGAAACTCGCCGGATTCTCACCCTCCGGCATCACCACCGGGATCATCGGCAGGCCGTATTTGTTGGCGAAGTCGAGGTCGCGCTGGTCACCGGACGGACAGCCGAAAATGGCGCCGGTGCCGTATTCCATCAGCACGAAATTGGCGACGTAGACAGGCAGCGTCCATGTGTCGTCAAACGGGTGAACAACCCGGACGCCGGTATCAAAACCCTTCTTCTCAGCCGTCTCCAGCGCCGCCGCGGAGGTGCCCACATGGCTGATATCCTCGATGAACTTGGCCAGCGCCGGATTGCTCTCGGCGGCCTTCTTGGCCAGCGGATGATCGGCGGCGACGGCCATGAAGGAAGCGCCGAAAATGGTGTCGGGCCGTGTCGTATAGACTTCCAGCTCATGCTCGCCACCGGCAGCATCCGCCAGCGGCCAGCGGATCAGCAGGCCTTCCGAGCGGCCGATCCAGTTCTGTTGCATCAGCTTCACTTTTTCCGGCCATTCGTCGAGGCCCTCAAGCGAATCCAGCAGGTCCTGCGCGAAGTCGGTGATCTTGAAGAACCACTGCGTCAGTTCGCGCTGTTCGACCAGCGCGCCCGAGCGCCAGCCGCGTCCGTCGATGACCTGCTCGTTGGCGAGCACGGTCATGTCCTCCGGGTCCCAATTGACCTTGGAGGATTTGCGCGTCACCAGCCCCTTCTCGACGAAATCGAGGAACAACATCTGCTGGCGGTGGTAGTAGTCGACGTCGCAGGTGGCGAATTCGCGCGCCCAGTCCAGCGACAGGCCCATGACCTTGAGCTGCTCGCGCATGGTGGCGATGTTCTGGTAGGTCCATTGCTTGGGATGGACCTTATTCTGCATCGCCGCGTTCTCGGCCGGCATGCCGAAGGCGTCCCAGCCCATCGGGTGCAGCACGTTGAAGCCCTTGGCCCGCTTGTAGCGCGCCACGACGTCGCCCATCGTGTAGTTACGGGTATGGCCGATATGGATGCGCCCCGACGGATAGGGGAACATCTCCAGCACGTAGTATTTCGGGCGCGGATCGTCATTGTGCGCTTCGAACAGCTTCTTGGCGTCCCAGGCCTTCTGCCATTTGGGCTCTGACGCGCGCGGATTGTATCGTTCGGTTGCCATGGGATTATTTTCACTTAAAAGCATGCGCGAACCGCGGGCGACGGCTCGGCAGTTCAGGGAATGTGGTCCGGGTGTTCACCATGGTTTGGCAAACCCGTCAACCATATGGGTATCGCGTCTGACAAAAACGCGGGCCAAAACAGCGGGATTTACATATGGGCGACGCCGTTCAGCGGTTTTTCACGGTCAAGGCCAAGATTGCTGCGGCAGAACACGAGGCTGGCCGCCAAGCTGGCGCGGTGACGCTGGTCGCGGTTTCCAAGACTTTTGACACCGCCGATATACGCCCGGTCATCGAGGCCGGTCAGCGCGTCTTCGGCGAAAACCGGGTGCAGGAAGCGCAAGGCAAATGGCCGGCGCTGAAGGAGGCTTTCCCGGATATCGAACTGCATCTGATCGGTCCGCTGCAATCCAACAAGGCCAAGGAAGCGGTGACGTTGTTCGATGTCATCGAGACGGTCGATCGCGAGAAGATCGCCGCCGAACTGGCCAAGGAGATTGCCAGGCAACGCCTGGCACCAAAACTCTACGTCCAGGTCAACACCGGTTCCGAGCCGCAGAAGGCCGGCATCGAGCCGCGCGAGGCCGTCGCCTTCGTCGCCCGCTGCCGCGATGTGCATGGCCTCGCCATCGAAGGCCTGATGTGCATCCCGCCGGCCGACGAAAATCCCGGTCCGCACTTTGCCCTGCTGGAGAAGCTTGGCCAAGAGGCCGGCGTCGCCAAACTGTCGATGGGCATGTCCGGCGACTACGAGACGGCGATCGCCTTCGGCGCCACCAGTGTCCGGGTTGGTTCGGCGATCTTCGGAGCTAGGTAGCCGCGTCATGGCACCGCATTGCGAAGTCGGTGGCGTTCCCTAATTCCAGCAGGGAACCCGAGCGACCATCATGGCCGTTCCTTTGCAATGTCGAAGGAGGCATCATGAGCAACCAACACGCCCACCAAGGGCAGCAGCCCAGTGACCGGCCTCACAACAGGCATGTCTCCGACAGCTGCATTCAGACGTCTATCTTGCGATGGCCGGGCTTGCCGGATGGTATGCGCTGTCTGCCTGGGTGGGTTTCGGCGGCAGCAGCTACGCCGACTACCTTCTTGTCGTCATGACAGGATTCCTCGTCATCGCGGTGGCGCTGCCGGCGATCGCCGGACATATTCGGCATCGGCGCCGGCTTTGGACACCCTCGAACGTCGGCAGTTTCGAGGATTGGATCGCTGGCGAATTCGATCTCGGCCAGGGCAACCGCGTCACCACCAAGCGAGCGCTGCTTGAAATTCTGCTGCCGCTCGCCGCCGTCGCTTTCGGCATGACGGCTTTCGCGATCGTGGCGCTGCTGGCCGGCTGAACGCCGGCAGGCACTATCGACGCCCGGCCAGATGAGGAATTTTTTGAGCAAGGGCTGGAAACGAAACGTTCCGTTCCTATTTACTCGGATGTTACAGCACTCTCTGGAGCTCGACCATGCATTACAACCAGCTTGGAAATACGGGGATGTTCGTCTCCGAACTATGCCTCGGCACCATGACGTTCGGTGCCGCCGGTGAAAATGCCCAATGGGGCCTGATCGCCAGCCTCGACCAGAAGGGCGTCAACGAGATCGTCGCCCGCTCGCTCGCCGCCGGAGTCAATTTCTTCGATACCGCCGACGTCTACTCCTTCGGCCAGTCCGAACGGCTGCTCGGCCAGTCGCTCAGGGATCTCGGCGTCGACAGACAGAACGTGGTCATCGCCACGAAGGTCCACGGCGCCATGGGTGACGGCCCCAACCAGCGCGGCTCGTCGCGCGGCCACATCATGGACTCGGTCGACGCCAGCTTGGAGCGGCTGCAGCTCGACCATATCGATCTCTATCAATTGCACGGCACCGACACGGTGACGCCGATCGACGAGACGCTGCGGGCGCTCGACGACCTCGTTGCCAGCGGCAAGGTCCGCTATGTCGGTGTCTCCAACTGGCAGGCCTGGCGCATCGCTAAGGCGCTCGGCATCGCCGACCGTAAGGGTTTTGCTCGTTTCGAGACCGTCCAGTCGTATTATTCGATCGCCGGTCGCGACCTTGAACGCGAAATCGTGCCGCTGCTCAATGAGGAGAAGCTCGGCCTGATGGTGTGGTCGCCGATGGCCGGCGGACTGCTGTCGGGCAAATACGGCCCCGGTGCACCGGGCAATGGCGAAGGACGCCGCGCTTCCTTCAACTTCCCACCGGTCAACGAGGACCGTGCCTGGGCGGCTGTCGCCGTCATGCGCGAGATCGCCAAAAAGCATGACGTGAGTGTCGCCACCGTGGCGCTCGGCTATGTCCTGGCCAAGCCTTTTGTGATGAGCGTCATCATCGGTGCGAGCCGCATGGAGCAGCTGGAGCAGAATCTTGCGGCGACACGGCTGGAGCTCGACACCGATGATCTCGTCCGCCTCGATGAGATCAGCGCCTTGCCGGCCGAATATCCCGGCTGGATGCTGGAGCGTCAGGCCGCGGGCCGACGCCCGGCCCCGTTCTCGCCGAAAGCATAACGCGGCCAACGCCGACATCTCGGGAGCCCATGGGCTCCCGAGTACCAGTCAGCTCAGCCGAACGTTTTCCCCGAGAAAATCGAGAAAGGCGCGCACCCGCGCTGGCAGATGCCGGCCTTGGCCGACATAGACGGCGTGGGTGGCCTCCTCGTCGCCTGGATTGAAATCCTCGAGCATCGGCACCAGCCGTCCGACAGCTATATCGGCCGCCACATGCCAGCGGGCCAGCCGGGCGATGCCCGCGCCCGCCAGCGCCATCAGCCGCATCGCCTCGCCATCGCTCACCAGCGTGTTGCCGATGATTGGAACCATGATGGAATTGCCGGCCGCATCGAGAAAAGGCCAGCCGTCGAGGTGCCGCACGAAACCGAAGCCCATGCGGTTGCGGCTGTCGAGATCGGCCGGTGTCGGCGGCGTGCCGTGCGTTTCGAGGTATGAGGGCGCCGCGACGACGACCACCGGACTTTGCCCAAGCTTGCGCGCCATCAGCCGTGATTCGCTGAGCGGCCCGGCACGAATGGCGACATCGGCACGTTCCGCCATCAGGTCGATGACGCTGTCGCTCAGCACCAGATCGACCGAAATCTCGGGGTAGCGCTCGAGGAAGCGCGGCAGAAGCGGGATCAGCCGGTGCACTCCGAAGGGCACATAGCTGTTGACGCGCAGCCGTCCGCGCGGTGCCGCACCCGCCGCGGCCTCCTGCTCGGCCGCCGCCATGTCGGCGAGAATGCGCAGGCCGCTTTCGTAGAACGCGGTGCCTTCCGGCGTCAGCTGCAGTTTTCGCGTCGAACGGCTGACCAGCCGCGCGCCCAACCGGGCCTCCAGCCGCGCGATCAGTTTGCTGACCGCCGACGGCGTCATCCGCAATGCGCGTGCGGCGGAGGAAAAACTACCTTCCTCGACGACACGCACGAACACTTCGATCTCGCCGGAGCGATTGACGTCGGGTCTAGCCATCTGTGAATCTATTTCACAGAAAATGTGCCCGAGGCAAGTCTGGTTCACAATGCATGGCAACACGATCTTTCGGGTCGGGGCGCGGGACGGCGCTCGTCGCCATCGAAATGGAAACCGCCATGCCTCTTGCTCTCTACGCGCTCGCCGCCGGTGCCTTCGGCATCGGTGTCACCGAATTTGTCATCATGGGTCTGCTGCTCGATGTCAGCAAGGATCTCGGCGTCTCGATCTCGGCCGCCGGCCAGCTCATTTCGGGCTACGCGCTCGGCGTCGTCATCGGCGCGCCCTTGCTGACCATCGCCACCGGCAACTGGCCGCGCAAGACCGTGCTTCTGGCGCTGATGGCGATCTTCACGCTCGGCAATCTCGCCTGTGCGCTGGCGCCGGACTACTGGACGCTGATGGGCGCCCGCGTCATCACCGCCTTTGCCCATGGCACCTTCTTTGGCGTCGGCTCCGTGGTCGCCACCGGGCTGGTCGCGCCTAACAAGAAGGCCTCGGCGATCGCGCTCATGTTCACCGGCCTGACCATCGCCAACATCCTCGGCGTGCCCTTCGGCACGTGGCTCGGCCAAGCCTTTGGCTGGCGGGCGACCTTCTGGGCGGTGACATTGGTCGGCCTGGCGGCCTTCGCCGTCATCCTGGCTCTGGTGCCGCGCAGCCGGACGGCGCCCGAAAAGAGCGATTTGCGCGCCGATCTCGCCGTCCTGCGCCGCGCGCCCGTCCTGCTCGGCCTCGCCACCACCGTGCTCGGCTATGCCGGTGTCTTCGCCGTCTTCACGTACATCGCCCCGTTGCTGACCGAGATAAGCGGCTTCAAGGAAGCGGCGGTATCGCCGATCCTGCTCGTCTTCGGCGGCGGTCTCATCGCCGGCAATCTCGCCGGCGGCAAGGTCGCCGACCGCTGGCTGGTGCCCGCCGTGCTGGGCAGTCTCGTGGTGCTGGCGATGGTGCTCGCAACCATGACCTTCGCCATCCACAGCCAGGTGATGGCCGTCATCTATGTCGGGTTGCTGGGTGCTGCCGCCTTCGGCACCGTGGCGCCGCTGCAAATGTGGGTGCTGGACAGGGCGCAAGGTGCCGGCCAGAGTCTCGCCTCGTCCTTCAACATCGCCGCCTTCAATCTCGGCAACGCCGCGGGCGCCTGGCTTGGTGGTGCGGTGATTGCGCATGGCCTTGGCCTTGGTTCGCTGACCTGGGTCGCCGCCCTGCTGCCGCTCGCGGCGCTCGCCGTGGCGGGCTTGGCATTGCGTCTCGATCGCATCGCCACGCTCGGCGCGCCTGCCTCCGTCCGGTCGTGAATACCTAAACCGGATCGCTTTCGACACCCTTTTTTCCACACCACCAGGAGCAAGAAAATGGACTATCGACGCCTCGGTGCATCGGGCCTGAAAGTGCCCGCACTCTCATTTGGCGCGGGAACCTTTGGCGGTTCCGGCCCGCTGTTCGGCGCCTGGGGCAACAGCGATGCCAGGGAAGCGCGGCGGCTGATCGACATTTGCCTCGAGGCCGGCGTCAACCTGTTCGACACCGCCGACGTCTATTCGAACGGCGCTTCGGAAGAGGTCCTTGGCGAAGCGATAAAAGGCCGCCGCGATGCAGTGCTGATCTCGACCAAGACTTCGCTGCCGATGGGCGACGGTCCGGCCGATTACGGCTCGTCGCGTTCGCGGCTGATCAAATCCGTGGACGATGCGCTCAGGCGCCTCGGCATCGAATACATCGACCTTTTGCAGCTGCACGCCTTCGATGCCGGCACGCCGATCGAGGAGGTGCTGTCGACGCTGGACGAACTCGTGCGCGCCGGCAAGCTGCGCTATGTCGGCGTCTCCAATTTCTCCGGCTGGCAAGTGATGAAGTCGCTGGGAGAAGCCGACAAGCACGGCTACCCGCGTTATGTCGCGCATCAGGTCTACTATTCACTGGTCGGCCGCGATTACGAATGGGAACTGATGCCGCTTGGCCTCGACCAGGGCGTCGGCGCGCTGGTGTGGAGCCCGCTCGGCTGGGGCCGCCTGACCGGCAAGATCCGCCGTGGCCAGGCTTTGCCGGAAAAGAGCCGGCTGCACGACACAGCAAGCTTCGGGCCACCGGTCGAGGACGAGCATCTCTACCGGATCATGGATGCCCTTGACGCGGTGGCCGAAGAAACCGGCAAGACCGTGCCGCAGATCGCCATCAACTGGCTGCTGCAGCGCCCGACCGTGTCATCCGTCATCATCGGCGCCCGCAACGAGGAACAGTTGCGCCAGAATCTCGGCTCCGTCGGCTGGAGTTTGACGCCGGATCAGATGAAGAAGCTCGACGCGGCGAGCGAAGTCACCGCGCCCTACCCGTATTTTCCCTATCGCCGCCAGGAAGGTTTCGCCCGGCTCAACCCGCCGGCGGTTTGATATCGTGATCGTTCGTGTCGGCGGAACGTTCGAGATTGGCCGATGCTTCCCCAACTTCGTCATCCCTGAGCGAAGCAGGAGCGAAGCTCCGTCGCGGAGACCCTGGGATCCATTCCGTGACGGCTGTCGAGGAATGCGACGGAGCAGATTCTGGACCGCAGCAACGCTCTGAAATCGCGGCATGGATCCTCGGGTCTGCGCTGCGTCGCTACGCTCCTTGCTCCGCCCGTGGATGACGAAGATGATGGGCGTTTCCGCCAATCGCCAAGGTATGCGGTTCGCTGGCGTCAAACTTCTGCGCCAAGAAACTAATGCAGCACGAACTCGCCGTCGACCTTCCGCCATTCGTTCGGTGCGATCAGCTTCTGGTGTGTGTAGCTGATCGAATGCAGCGGCCCGTCCAGCTCGGCCTTCCAGAATTCGATGAACTTGATCAGCACCGGAAACTTCGGCGCCAGATCGTAGTCTTGCCAGATGAAGCTCTGTAGCAGATGCGGGTGGTCGGGAAAATGATAGAGAATCTTGGCCGTGGTCAGGCCATAGCCTTTGAACATCAGATCCATTTCGGAATGGTCGCGCATGGCGGTCCCCTTGGGCGGTCTCTGGTTGAGTCTCCTTTCCTCCCAACGTCAGATTGTGCGCGCCGTTGCTTAACTGTCTATTGATTTTTCCTGATCGAAAACGGGTTTTCCGCGCGAAAACATGCAGTTAGCAGCGAGCCGAACTGAGTGCTGACAGCCCTGGAGAAAGTCCCTGCGGCATCCCGCCACGCGAATCCAACGTCTAATATTGCGATGGCGGACGAACTGGTAATAATGCCGCCGAATTCGCGG
Organism: Mesorhizobium sp. M1338; assembly: GCF_040318045.1. Lineage (NCBI taxonomy): Bacteria > Pseudomonadati > Pseudomonadota > Alphaproteobacteria > Hyphomicrobiales > Phyllobacteriaceae > Mesorhizobium > Mesorhizobium sp. M1338. Next base: position 272,173 of record NZ_JAMYLL010000003.1, read on the forward strand.
CGGCTTTGCCGCGATCCCGCCGGCGTTTCAAGTCGGCGGATCGGTTTGGGAGGAAAGTCAGGAATGTCCGAGGCTCATGTCCATCGCGTCCAGCCGGCGTGGAAGAAAAACGCGCTGATCGACAATGACACCTACCTGAAATGGTATGCCGACAGCGTCAAGAACCCGGACAAGTTCTGGGGCAAGCACGGCAAGCGCATCGACTGGTTCAAGCCCTACGGCAAAGTCAAGAACACCTCCTTCGATGGCAAGGTCTCGATCAAATGGTTCGAGGATGGGCTGACCAACGTCTCGGTCAACTGCATCGACCGGCACCTGAAGAAGCGCGGCAACCAGACCGCCATCATCTGGGAAGGCGACAATCCCTACGACGACAAGAAGATCACCTACAACGAGCTTTACGAGCACGTCTGCCGGCTTGCCAATGTGATGAAGAAGCACGGCGTCAAGAAGGGCGACCGCGTCACCATCTACATGCCGATGATCCCGGAAGCCGCCTATGCGATGCTGGCCTGCACGCGCATCGGCGCCATCCACTCCATCGTCTTCGGCGGCTTTTCGCCGGATGCACTGGCTGGCCGCATCGACGATTGCAAGTCGACCTTCGTTATCACCGCGGACGAGGGCCTGCGTGGAGGCAAGCCGATCCCGTTGAAGGACAACACCGACAAGGCGATCGAGATCGCCGCGAAGGCCGGAACGAAAGTCGAAAAGGTGGTGGTCGTGCGCCGCACCGGCGGCAAGACCGGCTGGGTGGCCGGACGCGACGTCTGGTACCATGACGAGGTCGCGACGGTTAAGGCCGAGTGCAAGCCCGAGAAGATGAAGGCCGAGGATCCGCTGTTCATCCTCTACACCTCGGGCTCGACCGGCAAGCCGAAGGGCGTGCTGCATACCACTGCCGGCTACCTCGTCTACGTCTCGATGACGCACCAATATGTCTTCGATTACCATGACGGCGACATCTACTGGTGCACCGCCGATGTCGGCTGGGTGACCGGCCACAGCTACATCGTCTACGGCCCGCTCGCCAACGGCGCCACCACGCTGATGTTCGAAGGCGTACCGAACTATCCGTCGCAGTCGCGCTTCTGGAACGTCATCGACAAACACAAGGTCAACATCTTCTATACCGCGCCGACGGCGCTGCGCGCGCTGATGGGCGCCGGCGATGCACATGTCACCAAGACGTCGCGCAAGTCGCTGCGCGTGCTGGGTTCGGTCGGCGAGCCGATCAACCCGGAAGCCTGGGAGTGGTATTTCAACGTCGTCGGCAACGGCAAGGTGCCGATCGTCGACACCTGGTGGCAGACCGAGACCGGCGGCATCCTGATCACGCCGCTGCCTGGCGCCACCGATCTCAAGGCAGGTTCGGCGACGCGGCCGTTCTTCGGCGTCAAGCCGCAGTTGGTCGACGGCGAAGGTAAGGTGCTGGAGGGTGCCGCCGACGGCAATCTCTGCATCTCCGATTCCTGGCCCGGCCAGATGCGCACCGTCTATGGCGACCACGACCGCTTCATCCAGACCTATTTCTCGACCTACAAGGGCAAGTACTTCACCGGCGACGGCTGCCGCCGTGACGCCGACGGCTATTACTGGATCACCGGCCGCGTCGATGATGTCATCAACGTCTCCGGCCATCGCATGGGCACGGCGGAAGTCGAATCCGCGCTTGTCAGTCACGACAAGGTTTCGGAAGCCGCCGTCGTAGGCTATCCGCACGATATCAAGGGCCAGGGCATTTACTGCTACGTCACGCTGATGGCCGGCGAGCAGCCGAGCGAGGAATTGCGCAAGGAGCTGATCGCCCATGTCCGCAAGGAGATCGGTGCCATCGCTTCGCCCGACAAGATCCAGTTCGCGCCCGGCCTGCCGAAGACCCGCTCGGGCAAGATCATGCGCCGCATCCTGCGCAAGATCGCCGAGGATGATTTTTCGGCACTCGGCGACACCTCGACGCTGGCCGATCCGGCCGTCGTCGACGACCTGATCGCCAACCGGCAAAACAAGAAGGCTTGATGCAAACCAGGACCGCACTGGGTTCCGTCACCGAGCTTTGGCGTTATCCGGCGAGTTCGCTCGCCGGCGAGCGGCTCGACGCGATCCTTGTCGGCTCGGAAAGCATCGACGGCGACCGCTTGTTCGGCCTTGTCGACGCGTCCGACAACGAGATCGCACGACCGGACCGCGAGGCGAAGTGGCACAAGGTGCCGCGCATCCGGACCCGATTGTCGCCTGGCCGCGAACTCGAGATCGCCGTTCCGAACGGCGACTGGCTGGCTGCGCCGGGTATCGAGAGCGACCGCGCGGTATCGGCCTATCTTGGCTTCGAGGCCTCGATCCGGCCGTTTCGCCGGGAGAACGCCGCCTCGGGCTATTCCGGCCCGCTGACGGCGGAACGCTATCGCAAGGCCCCGATCCATCTTCTGACCACGGCTTCACTGGCCCGCTTGAAGGCGCTGCATCCGGAAGGGGCCACCGACCCACGCCGCTTCCGCCCCAACATCGTCGTCGACATGGCGGCAATCGAAGGGTCGTTTCCCGAGACGGAATGGATCGGCCGCAAGCTTGCCATCGGTGATCTCCTGCTAACCATCTCGGAACCGTGCCGCCGCTGCGGTTTCACCATCATCGCCCAGGATGGCTTCGACAACGATCCGGCGATCCTGCGCAATCTGGTTCGCCACAACGCGCACAATCTCGGCGTCTATTGCACGGTCGACCGGCCGGCCAGCATCGAGATCGGCGACATGATGCGCTTCCGGTAAGCTACCGATACAGATCCGCCCGCGTCGGCGGCAAGCCGCTCGGGCCACGCGCGCGCTTGGTGGCAACGGTCTGGAAAATCTGCGCCGAGGCGCGCTCGAAGGTGATCGAACAGCCGGTCAGGTAGAGCAGCCACAGGCGTGCCTTCGGCTCGCCCACCTCGGCGATTGCCTCACCGAAGCGTGCGTGCAGGCGCTCGGCCCACAGCCTGCAGGTGCGGGCGTAGTGCTCGCGCAGGTTCTCGACATCGTAGACGAGAAAACCATGGGCCTCGAGATTGCCGAGCGTCATGCCGATGGTGTCGAGTTCGCCGCCGGGGAAGATGTATTTGATCAGCGCCTTGTATTCCGGTCCTTTGCGCAAGGTCTTTTTCATATCGCCCTTGCTGCGCCTGGTGATGGCGTGATGCAGGTAGATGCCACCCGGATTGAGCAGGCGATGAACGGTCGAGAAATAGGCCGCATGATTGGCAAGGCCGAGATGCTCGAACATGCCGATTGACGATATCTTGTCGAACGAGCCGGAGAGTTCGGCATAGGATTTTATCTCGATGGTGATGCGGTCCTCCAGCCCTTCTGCGCGGATGCGCTCACGGGCAAGATTGGTCTGCGCCTCCGACAGCGAGACACCGTGGCCGATGACGCCATAGTTCTTCGCGGCATGGATGAGCATCGCTCCCCAGCCGCAGCCGATGTCGAGCAGCCTTTCGCCGGGCTTCAGCCGGAGCTTGCGACAGATATGGTCGAGCTTGTCGATCTGGGCTTGATCGATGCTGTTGGCGAAATCCTTGAAGTAGCCGCAGCTGTAGACCATGCGCTCGTCGAGGAAGAGCCGATAGAAAGCGTTCGAGATGTCATAGTGATGCTGGATCGCTTCCTGGCTTGAACCGCTGACGAAGGGATTGCGTCCCGAAAGATCGGTCCGCGCCGTCATCTGCTTTCGCGAAAACAGAACTGCCGGCAGGTCTCGCAGGATCGCCAGCTTCGGCAGCGATTTGAGCTTCGTCCTCAACTTGCCCTGCGAAGGCAGCGCGTAGAAGTCGAATAGCGATCCCTCTTCGATGTCGACGGTCTTGGAAATCCACATTTCGATCAGCGTCGACAAGGTGGGGTGGCGGACCATCTGCCAGACGATGTCCTGGTCGTTGATGGTGAGCACGGGGCCGGTGACGGGGCCGATCCGTTCGCCGGTCCACAATCTGACCGCGAAGCCTGGCTTCAACGTCTCGATGATCGTTCGAACGATCCGAGCTGCCCTCTCGGCTGCCTCCATGCCGCTTTCCTCCCAGACCATGGCGTGGTCCGGCAGTTTGCCCGTCAGCTCGGCTGGTCGCAACCCACCTCGGGCTCGGGAGCTGCCTGGATGGCTTTTTCAAACCGACGCCTTGTCTTTTGCTGCAACGCACCCCATCATGAGGGTGTGTTCAACAAATCGAAAGGAGGTGATCCGATGTCGAGTGATTTCGTTTTCCAGAACGTGGCCTCAGCGGATTGCACTTTCGGGAAGCAGTCTTCCCGTTAAGGCGCGAGATGCGCGGCGGGTGACCTGTGTCATCGCCATAGGGCCGCGCCACGGACGGAAACACGGAAGGCCGCCAGCTTCGCGAGAAGCGGCGGCCTTTTCCGTTTGGGCGATCACGACTGAACCGCAGTTCTTGAGAGCTTATTTGGCAACGGTGACCTTCTCGATGTTCCGGACGATGTCATCGAACGCCTGCTTCAGTTCCGCACCGGTTGCGGCCTCGTAATAATGCTTCAGCGAGGATGTGTCCGCCGTGGAGCAATCCTGGAGCACGCTTTTCGCCTGGTCCCGTTCGGTCGCCGTCATGGTCGGATCGTTCAGGTCGAAGCCTATCGTGAAGATTTCGATGCCGTCGCGCTTCATGGCATCGCAGATACCTTCGGCATTGCCACGCGACATCTGGCCCGCGTTCTGTGATTTTGACGCCCCGCTACCGCCGGCGAACGCTGTATTGAACTGGCCGTCCGTCATCAGGATGGCGACCTTGGCGACCTTCCTCTTGTCGAAATTGGCGGGACCCGCACCGAGCCCGGCATTGACGATCGTCGGGCGCCACGACGGCGAAAGCATGTAGTAGCCCCACTGCACGGCGATGCCGCCGGCGGTCACGCCTGCCGCGCTGAAATCGTCGATCGTGTCGAGCAGTTTCTCCTCGTCGGCCGACAACGGGATGAGCTCCGGCGTCGGGCACGTTCTCATGCGATCATCCCGATTGATTCTAGCCAGATACTCTTTGCCGTTGTTGTCCCACCGCGACGTGTAAGGCCCGTCGGATGACGTGTCGGCATAGCCATCCTTGTCCTTGCGCTCGTTGGCACATTTGTCCGGCGCGGGTGTCACCGACGCCGAAACGGGAGCATCCACAGGCGGCGGCAGATTCGGCCCGCCTCTCGTCTCGACGAAGACGCTGTCAGCGAGACCACCGGTATTCACCGCCTCGGCATAGGGAACAATCGCCACGCGCACACGTGGGTTTTTCGCATCGATGTTGTTGTCCAGCAGATCACTGACAGCTCCAGAAGCGGCACTTTGCAGATCTGCGATCTTGTTGGTCTTGGCCCATGCGTTCGGCCCCATCGAACCGGTCACATCGAGCATCATCGCCACTTCGATGGTCTTGTCCGAATAAAGTGCCGTCGTGGAAGCGGTGACGCGCTTCATGTCGCCCACGCCAAGAATCGGGAAATACAGGGCGACATCGGCATGCACGTCCGCCTCGACCGTCTTGGCCGTCCTGTCGACAATCAGCCTGTCCAGCACGATCTGGCCGGCCTGCAGGATGCCCGCCGCGCTGTTGGCGTCAAGAAAGGCCTGCACCGACCTGTTGGCGTCGCCTTCCCCGATGACGCCAGTCGTCAGATCACGTGCCGTCGACGTAACCGCGGCGTCGAGCACGCCCTGCAGGCTGGATCTGGCATTGTACAGCTGAGAGACGTTGACGGAAAAGCCAACGCCCAGCGCCAGGACCGATGTAGCAAGCCCGAACAGGACTGCGAAATTTCCACCGCGATCCCTGGCGAACCCGCCGACCGCGTGAACAAGATCCCCGTAATTCCGCATCCTACAGCCTCCGCTTGCCTCGGCCTCGTCGCCGCGGACAAGGCAATGCAGGATTCCCGCCGGACGACGCCGCTCGGCCTCCGAAAGCACGCCGCCCTTCAGCAACACATTGTTTTTGCTTGATTTCGACCTTTGCGAAGGTGAATGACTGGTAAACAGAACAACGCGGGCCGCGGCAGCGTTTACGAGCTGGTTACCATCCTCAAGACGAAGCGATCGAAGAAAGCTCAACGACGTCCTGTTGCGGCACAGGGCCTCTGTGCCGAAGCGGACCAGCTGTCTCGAAACCACAGAACGCGAAATGGTCTGATCGGACGCCTTACGACTACTAGGCCAGCATCCGCGCGCTGACCGTCCTGTCGATGCCGTGATAGGGCGGGTTGAACAGATTGCCTTCCTGTTCGTAGGTCCACACCTTGAACAGGCTGAGCCGGTGCGGACCGAAGCTGTGCAGGAGCGGCACGTCGGTGGCGTCGCGGCCGCGCGCGATGACGACGCGGCCGATCCTCGGCATGTTGTGGCGGGGATCGAACGTGTACCACTTGCCGTCGAGGAACACTTCCAGCCATGCCGAGAAATCCATCGGCGCCGGATCGATCGGCACGCCGATGTCGCCGAGATAGCCGTTCACATAGCGCGCCGGAATGTTCATGCAGCGGCACAGCGTGATCGCCAGGTGGGCGTAATCGCGGCAGACGCCGACGCGCTCCTCATGCGCCTGGGCCGCGGTGCGGGTCGAGCGCGCATAGCCATAGCCGAACGACAACCGGTTGTGGACATAGTCGACGATGGCTTGCACGCGCGCCCAACCAGGCGGGATGTCGCCGAAGAGCTGCCAAGCTAGGTCACTCAGATGATCCGTCTCGCAATAGCGGCTGCCCAGGAGATAACCGAGCACCTCGTCGGGCAGGTCCGCCACCGGCACCTCCCTGGCCAGCGTGTTGACCTCGTCGGTCTCGCCGCTGTCCTCGACGACCGCGTCGTAAAGAATGCGAAAGCCGCCAGCGGGCGCGGTGAACCGGCGGCAGGCATTGCCGTATGGATCGTGGTAGAGCCTGGTCGGCACGGCAGGCGATGTCAGCACCCGCGTCTGCCGCTTGATGTCGGCCTGTCTTTCCTCGTGGACTTCGAGCAGCGAAATCACCGGGGTGGCCGCGTTACATTCGATGGCGATTTCGTAGCCGAGCCGGATCAGCATCGCGGTCCCCCTTCGATCGTCGTGGAAAGCAGTCTTGTTCAAACGCCGGGGGGGTTGCCGTGGTTCCCTGGCCGATTGAAAAGCCCGACCCGTGTCTTCCCCTGCCGTGAGCGAGGCGTTAGGTTCGGGATCGCCACAAGCGCTCCCCCAAAAACTCAAGGAAAATCATGTACTCAGGCAGAAAATTCGCGGCCTTCCTCTTCGATATGGATGGCACGCTCATCAATTCCATCGCCTCGGCGGAACGGGTGTGGAGCGAATGGGCACGCCGTCAGGGCCTGGACGTCGCCGCCTTCCTGCCGACGATCCATGGCGTGCGGGCGATCGAGACCATCACCAGCCTGGCACTCCCTGGCGTCGACCCGGCGCACGAGGCTGATCTGCTGCTGAAGGCCGAGGCGGCCGATCTGGATGGTATTCTCCAGATCGCCGGCGCCGTGGCGTTTCTCGACGCGCTGCCGCCCGAGCGCTGGGCGATCGTGACCTCAGCGCCACGCGAGCTGGCGCTGTTGCGCATGAAGGCCGCCGGCATCCCTGTCCCGGCCGTCATCGTCGCGGCGGAAGATGTTTCCCGCGGCAAGCCGGCGCCCGATTGCTTCCGGCTTGGCGCTGAACGGCTCGGCTTCGATGCGCGCGACTGCCTTGTGTTCGAGGATGCTCCGGCTGGCATCGCGGCCGCCGAGGCGGCGGGGTCTGCGGTCATGGTCGTCAACGCCACGCACCAGCATCCATTGCCAACGCAGCATGCCGCGATCGCCGGCTATGAGATGATCGGCGTCACCGTCCACGAAGATGGCTGGATCGCGCTCGAGCCGCAGCGCAGCGCCGCCTAGATATCTAGCGCAACGCCGTCTAAAGGTGTGTTGAGATTCAGGTCAGGCTTGCAGACCAGCATCACCTGAATATCAACATACCTTAGAAGTCGCTGGTCAGGCCCTTGACCTCCCAATCGCCATAGCGACCAGGCTCCTTGCCGCCGCGGCCGCCGATTTCCTTCGGCGCCGCTGCTTCCTTCTCCAGATATCTTATGCGTCTTGCTTCGGCTTCCGCGAGCGCACGTCTGGCTTCCGGCGTCAGTGCCTTTGGCCCAACGTCACGACCAGGGTCGGCATCGGTTTTACTGGTTTCGTCGTTCATGCGATATTTCCGGCGGATTGAAACAGGAACTGGCGTTTCCCATCATATAGCGATGAACCCACAACGATCGACCCTTTTTCGCTACCATCTGGACAGGAGCAGACGATGAACACACTTCGCACCGCCATGCTTCTTGCGGCGATGACGGCACTGTTCATGGGCGTCGGCTTTTTGATCGGCGGAACCGGCGGCATGATGATCGCTCTGCTGATCGCCGCCGGCACCAATCTGTTCAGCTATTGGAACGCCGACAAGATGGTGCTGTCGATGAACCGCGCCGTCGAGGTCGACGAAAGGACCGCCCCCGAATATTACGCCATCGTCCAGTCGCTGGCCAAACAGGCCGGCCTGCCGATGCCGAAGACCTATCTGATCGACAACCCACAGCCGAATGCCTTCGCCACCGGTCGCAATCCGCAGAACGCGGCGGTCGCCGCCTCCACCGGTCTTTTGCAGGCACTGACGCACGAAGAGGTCGCGGCTGTCATGGCGCACGAACTCGCCCATGTGCAGCACCGCGACACGCTGACCATGACGATCGTCGCCACCTTCGCCGGCGCCATCTCGATGCTCGGCAATTTCGCCTTCTTTTTTGGCGGCAATCGCGACAACAACGACCCGTTCGGCTTTGTTGGCGTGCTGGCGGCGATGATCGTGGCGCCCTTTGCCGCGATGATCGTGCAGATGGCGGTCAGCCGCACCCGCGAATACGAGGCCGACCGGCGCGGCGCCGAAATCTGTGGACACCCGCTCTGGCTGGCATCGGCCCTTGACAAGATCGCCCGCGGCGCCGAACGCATCCGCAACCCCGATGCCGAGCGCAACCCGGCGACCGCGCATCTCTTCATCATCAATCCTCTTTCCGGCGAGCATATGGACAGTCTGTTTTCCACCCACCCGAACACAGAAAACCGCATCGCTGCTCTCCAGGCGATGGCGCGGCAGATGCAAGGCGGCGGCGCTCAGGTTCCGCGCCGGGCCCAGACGCCGCGAGCAGACGAACAGCGGCCATCGGGGCCATGGGACGAGGTCGCACAGCCCGAGATGCCGGCGGAACCCGCCAAGCCGAAATCCAACCCGTGGGGTCGCAACCCGACCGGACCCAAGGGCCGGTGGTCGTGAGCGTGGCGGACAGAGGACCTCGACGTACGGTTTCAGGTGACCAGGAACACAGGGACGGCGGCGACCTCGTTGCCGGCCTCGCCGCCCGCAAGGCAGCGGCGCGCCTGCTTGCCGCCGTCATCGATGCCAGGACCCCGCTTGACGGGCTGACCGACCACGAGAACGGCCATCCGCAATACAAGGCGCTCGATTTGCGTGATCGTGGCCTGGTCCGCGCCATTCTGGTCACCGCGCTGCGCTATCGCATGACCATTTCAGGGCTGCTGGCGCGGCGCCTGGAGAAGCCGCTGCCGCCCAACGCGACCGCACTGTCGCACATATTGCATGTGGCGGCCGCGCAGATCCTGTTCCTCGATATCCCCGACAGCGCAGCAGTCGACCTGGCCGTGACCCATGCAAAGTCCGATCCGCGCACGGTGCGATTCTCCGGCCTGGTCAACGGCGTGCTGCGCACGTTGGCGCGGGCCAAGGAAACGGAACTTCCTGCCGCTCTCGCCGCTACCGACGAAGCGCCCAAATGGTTTTCCGACCGGCTGAAGGCCACTTACGGCAATGACAAGGCCCGAAAGATCCTGGCAGCCCACCGCGTGGAGGCGCCGGTCGACTTTTCGGTCAAGGCCGATCCCGAGCTGTGGGCCGAAAAGCTCGGCGGCATCGTCCTGCCGACCGGCACAATTCGGGTGGAGAATCTCGTTGGCCCCGTCACCGAACTGCCAGGCTTCGCCGAAGGCGCCTGGTGGGTCCAGGACGCCGCGGCCAGTCTGCCGGCCCGGCTGTTCGGCGATGTCAGGGGACTTCGCGTCGCCGATCTCTGCGCAGCCCCCGGCGGCAAGACCGCGCAGCTCATTCTCGCCGGCGCCAGGGTCACCGCCGTCGACACCTCGAAAAACCGGCTGGTGCGGCTGACGCAGAACCTCGACCGTCTCGGTCTGTCCGCCGAGATCGTCCAGGCCGACCTGCTCAAATACGAGCCGAAGGAATTGTTCGACGCCGTTCTCCTCGACGCGCCCTGCTCGTCCACCGGAACGGTGCGGCGGCATCCCGACGTGCCATGGACCAAGACGGCGGCCGATGTCGAGAAACTCGCCGACCTGCAACGCAGGCTTCTCGCCCGCGCCGTCACGCTGGTGAAACCCGGCGGCAGGATCGTCTTTTCCAACTGTTCGCTCGACCCGCTCGAAGGCGAGGACCTCTATCGCGCCTTTCTGGCCGGCACGGCCGACATAGCCAACGATCCGCTGCGGCAAGGCGAGATCGCCGGCATCGATCCATTCCTGACGCCGCAGGGCACGCTGCGCACCACGCCCGCCGACCTCGACCTTGGTTCGCCCGGGATCTCCGGCCTCGACGGCTTCTTCGCGGCTCGCATCCGCCGAGCCGGCTAATGCATGTCGCCCAAAAGTGTGCAGCGGTTTTGGGACAACGACATGCATAAACAGAAGACCAAAGCGCGTTGCATTCAACCGGTCGGGCGCGACGCGCTTTGATTTAACTGCCCCCGGATTTACTGGCTTTTTAGCGATGATCGGGGGCAAAACCGGGTGAACCGGCGGCGTCCCATGGAATTCGCCTTCGCACGAGTCCTGCAATCATGTAAACTCGGCGTCGGGGTAATGGACGATCAGGAGGGGTTTTGGCACTTGCTGCCAGCAGCACGACGCGTCTGTGGACGCTTGTCGCGAAGGAGTTCTGGCGCAAAACGCGCCGGCGCCTGCGTGCCGGGCCGGTCTACCGCTGGCGCTATTCCGGCCGCACGCCGGAACGTGTGCTGATCGCACCGCCGGACCTGCGCCTCGCCGACCCACAGATCGCACTCGAAATCTACTACGGTCGCTATCCCCTGTCTGGGCATCTGGTCGAAACCGGCGGCAAGTCACCTTTCCAGATCAACGTGCCCAATCATGGCTGGCAGAAAACGCTGCACGGGTTTCGCTGGCTGCGCCACATGCGCGCCGCCGGTACGGAGCTTGCCGCCGCCAATGCCCGCGCCCTGGTTTCCGACTGGATCGTCATGCATGGTAGCCACATTTCCGGCGTCGCCTGGGAGCCCGGCACCGCCGCCAAGCGCATCATCGCCTGGCTGCAGCACTCCCCCGTCGTGCTGCAGGGGGCCGAGTTCCCCTTCTACCGCGCCTTCCTGAAATCGCTCGCCGTCCAGATCCGCTACCTCAGGTCGATGGCGCGTGAGATGCCGGACGGCAAGGACAGGCTGCGCGCCCGCATCGCGCTCGCCTTCGCCGCTTTGTCCCTGCCGGCACCGGCATCGGCGCTGCGCGGCGCGACCCGCAACCTTGCCGCGGAACTCGACCGCCAGATCCTCGCCGACGGCGGGCATATTTCGCGCAATCCGATGGTCGTCCTGGAAATCCTCGCCGACCTTCTGCCGCTGCGGCAAACCTATGCCAACCAGGCGGAAACGCCGCCGCAGGCGCTGATCGGCGCCATCGACCGCATGCTGCCGGCGCTGCGCTTCTTCCGCCATCAGGACGGCAGCCTCGCTCGCTTCAACGGCATGGGCGCCACCATCCACGACCGCATCGCCACCATCCTTCGCCACGACGACACCGCCGGCGCGCCACTGCTGCATGCGCCGCATTCCGGCTATGAGCGCCTGTCGATGGGGGGCGTGACGGTTATCGCCGACACCGGCCTGCCGCCGCCGATCGACGTGTCCAACGCCGCACATGCCAGCTGCCTCGCCTTCGAACTGTCGTCCGGGCGCCAGCACTATATCGTCAATGCCGGCATCGACACCTATGGCGCGGCTGAATTCCGGCCGCTGGCGCGCGCCACGGCCGCGCACTCGACCGCCACCATCAACGACACCTCGTCGGCACGCTTCAGCCATTCGCTGCGCGTCAACGACCTGCTCGGTTCGCCGCTGATCGGCGGCCCCCAGCATGTGCAGTGCAAGCGCATCGATCAGAAGGGCGTTCAGGGGTTCATCGCCCGCCATGACGGTTATGTCCCGCGCTTCGGCTTCCTGCATGAGCGCGAACTGAAGCTGTCCTCGAACGGCAATGTGCTGGCCGGCAGGGACCGCTTCCAGCGGCCCGGCAATGCGGCGATCCGCAACAACGGCCGCGACTTCGTCACCGTCCGCTTCCACGTCCACCCCGACATCAACCTGCTGCAGGACGAGCATGATCGCCTGGTGATGACCGTCGATCAGGCCGACACCTGGGTATTTACGTGCACCGAGGTGGTGCCGGAGGTCGAGGAATCGATCTATTTCGCCGGTCTTGGCGGCCCGCGCCGCAGCCGCCAGATCGTGCTTGCCTTCAAGGCCTCGGAAGTCGCCGAAGTCCACTGGCAACTGACGCGCACCAGCATCGCCGGTTACCCGGAAATCAACTGATCGTGTCGAGCATGATGCCGAAAGTTGCGGACCTTTCGGACAAACACCATGCGGCAAAACAAAGAGACAGGCGCCGCTTCCGGTTTGATTTCCCGATGGCATGTGCTACGGGCGCGGCATCCATCACACCAGCCGTGAAAGGCCGCCAGCCCATGGCCGTCGCCGCCAAGAACATTCCAGCACCTGACCTCGTTCCGGTGCGTCGCGCCCTGCTCTCCGTCTTCGACAAGACCGGCCTCATCGATTTCGCCAAGGCGCTGGCGGCGGCCGGCGTCGAGCTGGTCTCGACCGGCGGCACGGCAAAGGCAATCGCCGAAGCCGGCCTTGCTGTGCGCGACGTCTCCGAGCTCACCGGTTTTCCCGAGATCATGGATGGACGGGTCAAGACCTTGCATCCCAACGTGCATGGCGCGCTGCTTGGCGTGCGCGACGACCCGGATCATGCGGCTGCAATGCGCAAACACGGCATCGAGCCGATCGATCTCGTGGTCTCCAATCTCTATCCGTTCGAGGAGGTCCGCCGCTCCGGCGCCGATTACGCATCGATCGTCGAGAACATCGACATTGGCGGACCGGCAATGATCCGCGCCTCGGCCAAGAACCACGCCTATGTCGCCATCGTCACCGATCCCGGCGACTACGCCTCGGTGCTGAACGCGCTGGAGCTGAACATCGGCTCGCTGTCGCTGGATTTCCGCAAGAAACTGGCGGCCAAAGCCTTTGCCCGCACCGCCACCTATGACGCGGCGATCTCCGGCTGGTTTGCCGAAGCGCTCGAGATCGAGCACCCGACTTGGCGCGCCTTTGGCGGCAAGCTGGTCGAGGTAATGCGCTACGGTGAGAACCCGCATCAGAGCGCCGGCTTCTACCTCAATGGCGACAAGCGGCCCGGCGTCGCCACGGCACGCCAGCTGCAGGGCAAGCAGCTCTCCTACAACAACATCAACGACACCGACGCCGCCTTCGAACTGGCCGGCGAATTCGATCCCGACCGTTCCGCCGCGGTTGCCATCATCAAGCACGCCAACCCGTGCGGCGTCGCCGAAGGCACCTCGCTGAAGGCGGCCTACGCCAAGGCGCTGGCCTGCGATCCGGTCTCGGCCTTCGGCGGCATCGTCGCTGTGAATCGCATTCTCGACGCCGACGCCGCCGGAGAAATCGTCAAGACCTTCACCGAGGTGATCATCGCGCCCGGCGCGACCGACGAGGCAGCGGCAATCGTGGCGGCAAAGAAAAACCTGCGCCTGCTGGTCACCGGTGGCCTGCCGGACCCGCGCACGCCTGGTACGACGGTCAAATCCGTCGCCGGCGGCCTGCTGGTCCAGGGCCGCGACAATGCCGTCGTCGACGACCTTGAGTTGAAGGTGGTGACCAAGCGCGCGCCGACATCGGCCGAAATGGACGACCTCAAATTCGCCTTCCGCGTCGCCAAGCACGTCAAGTCCAACGCCATCGTTTACGTCGAGGATGGCGCCACCGTCGGCATCGGCGCCGGCCAGATGAGCCGGGTCGATTCCTCACGCATCGCCGCGCGCAAGGCGCTCGACGCCGCCGAGGCTGCGGGCCTTGCCGAACCGCTGACCAAGGGCTCGGTCGTCGCTTCCGACGCCTTCTTCCCCTTCGCCGACGGACTGCTGGCCGCCATCGCCGCGGGCGCCACTGCCGTAATCCAGCCTGGCGGCTCGATGAACGACAAGGACGTCATCGCCGCCGCCGACGAGCATGGCATCGCCATGGTCTTTACGGGCGTGAGGCATTTCCGGCATTGAGTACCTTACCCTCCCCCTTGTGGGGAGGGTCGGTGAACGATTTTTGCGAAGCAAAATTCGTGAGACGGGGTGGGGGCGGCGCCGCACCCCCACCCCGCTCCGCTTCGCGGATCGACCCTCCCCACAAGGGGGAGGGTAAACTCACTCCGCCGGTCGATCCGCCGGATAGGGCGTCTTGACCAGGATCGCCATGCCGAGCCCAAGGAACAGCACGATCACCGCCATTCCGAGGCGCGCCGAGCCACTGGCCAAGGTGACGGACGCGACCATGAACGGCGCCAGGAAACTGGTCGCCCGCCCGGCAAGCGCATAAATTCCGAAATAGCGGCCGGATTCGGCGGCGGTAACGCTGCGCGCCATGTAGGAACGCGACGACGCCTGCACCGGCCCGAAAGCCACGCCAATCAACAGGCCGAAGAAGATGTAGGCCTTTTCCGCCGTCGTACCGAACAGGCCGCCGCTGTCTGGTCCGGGCATCATCCAGAGGCCGAACAAAGTGTAACCCGGTCCGGTCGAGACGATGCCGATCGTGGCGATGCCGAGCAGGACCAGTGAGATCATCACGATGGTTTTTGAACCAAGCGCCGTGTCGAGACGGGCTGCAACCAGGCAGCCGAAGATGGCGACGACATTGAGAATGATGCCGAAAATGCCGATCTCGGTGATCGACCAATGGAACATTGCAGCCGCAAACGTACCACCCAGCGCCAGCAGCGCGTTGACGCCGTCCTGATAGATCATGCGGGCGACAAGGAAGCGGAAGATACCGCTGCGCTTGCGCACCTCACCCAGTGTTACTTTCAGCTCAGCCAACCCCTCTCGCACCGCCGGGCCGATCGGCAGGCCCTTGAGGGCGTCGGGCGTGAAAAAGAACATCGGCAGGATGAACAGGAAGTACCAGCCGGCCGACAGCGGCCCGGTGGCGCGGGCGTCCTCGCCGAGTTTCGGGTCGAGCCCGAACAGCGGGTCGATGCCGATGATCGTCTTGCCCGTCTCCGGCGAACCGGCCATGCAGGCGACCACGAAGATCAGCGCGATCATGCCGCCGAGATATCCAAGGCCCCACGCCATGTTGGAAATCCGTCCGATCTCGCTCTTCGGCACCAGGCGCGGCATCATCGAATCGTTGAACACGGTCGAAAACTCGGCCGCGACCGACGCCAGCGAGAACAAGAACACGACCAGGAAAAGGTTCGAACCGGGAGCCGCGAACCAAAGCAGGCTAAGGCTGGTGACCTTGACCGCGGCGAAGAACGCGATCCACGGCTTGCGTGGGCCGGTCTGATCGGCGATCGAGCCCAGGATCGGCGACAGCACGGCGATGACCAGGCCCGCCGCGGCAATGCCGTAACCCCAGGCCGCCTGGCCGGTTTCCGGATCGCTCGCCATGCGTGAGACGAAGTACGGCCCGAAGATGAAGGTGGTGATGACCGTGAAGAACGGCTGCGCGGCCCAGTCGAACAGCATCCATCCCCAGATACCACGTCCAGACGCGCGCTGCACCGCCTCTACCGCCATGATGATTCCCCCGGCCGTGCCCGTATCGGGCGCCATGTCTGCATTTTTCCAGCATTCATGCAAATATCAAGCATTGCGCCGCCCTCATGGCTCTGTCGGGCATTTCTCCCGGTATAGCGACGGAGAGAAAGACGTCGTCATTGACGGTTTCGCCAATCATCGGCGTCGCGAGAAAGCCAGCATTGCGGCCGAATCCCTTCCCTCGTCGCTATGCGGGGAAAAGGTGGCGACAGCCGGGTGAAAACAAACCAACTCACATCCCCGTCAAGTCGCTCATCAACCCGGAAGCGACCGACAGCCGCGACACGGTGATGTCGCCGCCTTCGGTCAGCGCCTGCAGCCGCTCGCGGATGCGCGCCACCCGCTCGCCGCCAGCTTCCAGCCAGGCCGCCACCGGATCGGCCGTCTTGGCATGACCGGTGAGTGCCGCCACCGCGATGCCGCGCCGCGCGGCGCCGATCATGTCGGTGGCGCGCGAAAGCGCCAGCTGGTCGTAATAGTCCGACGGCGTGATCGAGCGTGCCGCGTCCTCGACACGCGGGATGCGGAAGGCATCGCTCACGGCGAAGAATGCTGTGGCCGCCGCGACGATGTCGGCGCCGGCGGTGCGCGCCGTCAGCGCGATGTCGGGGATGAGTTCCGCCACCTCGCTCAGCGCCAGCTGCTCGGCCAGCCGTTCCGGCGCGCCGCTCTTGAACAGCCCGTGCCGCTTCTCCTCGATCCGCTCGCGCGAGAAGGCCGGCAGCAGCGAAACGAGCCTAGGCTCCAGCGCCTTGCGGGCTTCCAGCAGTTCGGCGATGCGCTGGCCAAGGGCTGCCGTGCCGACATCGTTCTTCAGATACCAGCCGCTGGTCACATAGATCAGCCGGCTGACCATCTGATAGAGATCGAGCTGCACCTGGCCATCGATCTGGTTGTCGAGCGCGTCGATCTCGCGATAGAGCGCCGGCAAGGCAAAACCGTCGCGCACCACCGCGAAGGTCCGCACCACGTCGGCAGCGGTGCGCCCCGTGGCCTCCTGCAGCCGGTTGACGAAGGACGGGCCGCCGCGATTGACCAGATCGTTGGCGACGACGCGCGTAATGATCTCGCGGCGCAGCCGGTGGCCGTGGATTTCGGCGGCGTATTTCTTCGCCATCCGGTCGGGAAAATAACCCATCAGGTCGCGGTCGAAATGCGCGTCGTCCGGCACGTCGCTGGCGACGATGTCGGAAAACAGCACGATTTTGGCATAGGCGAGCAGCACACCGAGCTCGGCCCTGGTCAGCGGTTCGCCGCGCGCTTCGCGCTCGGCGAGTGCCGCCGGCGACGGCAGCGTCTCGACGGCGCGGTCGAGCAGGCCGCGCGCCTCCAGCGCCGTCATGAAACGGCTCTGATGCGCGATGTCGGCGAGGCCGCGCTTGCGGGCGATCGAAAGTGCCAGCGTCTGCTGGTAGTTGTTGGACAGGACGAGCGAGCCGACCTCGTCCGTCATCTCGGCCAGCAGCTTGTTGCGAGCAGGGCGCGTCAACGATCCCTTGCGCATGGCTGACGCCAGCGCGATCTTGATGTTGACCTCGACGTCGGAGCAGTTGACGCCGCCGGAATTGTCGATGGCGTCGGAATTGCAACGGCCTCCGTTCATGCCGAACTCGATGCGCGCCCGCTGGGTGACGCCGAGATTGGCACCCTCGCCGATCACCTTGGCGCGCACGTCCAGCGCGGTCACGCGGATGGCATCGTTGGCGCGGTCGCCGACCTCGGCATTGGTCTCGGTCGATGCTCGCAAATACGTGCCGATGCCGCCGAACCACAGAAGATCGACCGGCGCCTTCAGGATGGCGGTCATGATCTCGACCGGCGTGGCGGTCGTCTTGCCAAGGCCGATCGCTGCCGCCGCCGCAGCCGGCAGGGTGATCGACTTTTGGTTGCGCGAGACGACGATGCCGCCTTCCGACAGTTTGGTCTTGTCGTAGTCCTGCCAGCTCGAGCGGGGGAGAGCGAACATGCGCTCGCGTTCGGCCATCGACGCGGCCATATCCGGATCGGGATCTATGAAGATGTCGCGATGATCGAAGGCGGCGATCAGCCGGGTCTTCGGCGACAACAGCATGCCGTTGCCGAACACGTCGCCCGACATGTCGCCGACACCGACGACAGTGAAAGGCGAGGTCTGGATATCGCGGTTGATCTCTCGGAAATGCCGCTTGACGGCTTCCCATGCGCCCTTGGCGGTGATGCCCATCTTCTTGTGGTCGTAGCCGGCCGAGCCGCCGCTGGCGAAAGCGTCGTCGAGCCAGAAGCCGTGCTGCTCGCTGATGGCGTTGGCGATGTCGGAGAAGGTCGCCGTGCCCTTGTCGGCGGCAACGACGAAATACGGATCGTCCGGGTCGCGGCGCACGACGCCGGCCGGCGGGATGACACCCTCGAGGCCGATATTGTCGGTGATCGACAGCAGGCTGGAGACGAAGTTCTTGTAGGCCGAGGTGCCGGCCTCGAAGATCGCGTCACGGCCGGCGGTCATCGGCAGCTTCTTCGGGTAGAAGCCGCCTTTGGCGCCGACCGGCACGATGACGGCATTCTTGACCTGCTGCGCCTTGACCAGGCCGAGCACCTCGGTGCGATAGTCCTGGGCGCGGTCCGACCAGCGCAGGCCGCCGCGCGCCACCGGACCGAAGCGCAGATGCAGGCCCTCGACTTCAGAACCGTAGACGAAGATCTCCCGCCACGGCCGCGGCGCCGGCAAGCCTTCCACCGCATGCGAATCGAGCTTGATCGCCAGCGACTGGCCTTTCTCTTTCGTATCGGCAACGAAATGATTGGTGCGCAGCGAGGCTTCGATCAGATTGAGATAGCGCCGGATGATGGTGTCGTCGTCGATGTTGGGAACGTCTTCCAGCGCGTCCTTGATCTTTGCCTTGAGGTGCTTTGCCGCCACCACGCCTTCGGTCTCGGCTGTCGGGCCAAGCCTGGCGATGAACAGCGCATGCAGGCCGCGCGCGATATCGGGATAGCGATTGAGCGCGGCGGCGATGAAATCCTGGCTTTGCGGAATGCCAACCTGCTGCAGATAGCGGCCATAGGCGCGCAGGACGGTGATCTCGCCCGACCACAGGCCCGCGGTCTGGGCAAGGCCATTGTAGCCGTCATTGTCGACGTCGCCGCGCCAGACGGACAAGAACGCGTCCTCGAACAGCGCCCCGCCATCGGTCAGATCGATTGGCTTGCCGTAGCTGTTCTCCAGCTCCATGTCGTGGATGAAGACCCGGCCTGGCTGATCACTACTGATCATGCCGGGCTGATCACTATTGATCATGCCGGGCTGACCGCTACTGATCTGGCCGGACTGGCCGTCACCGACTTCGAAGGTGCGTTCGCTGATGACGCGGAAGCCGATGTTTTCCAGCACCGGCACGCGCCGCGACAGCGCCACCGGGCTGCCGTGGTGATAGATCTTCAGCGCTGCCTGGTGCGGCTTCTGCTCGCCATGGCGATAATAGTTGATGGCGATCGGATTGCCGGCGCTGATTTTGGCAATGCGCCCGGCATCGGCCAGCGCTACCGCCGCGCTAAACGAATCGCGGTAGCTTTCCGGCAGCCGCGCGGCGATGCTCTTCAACATCTGGTCGGCGCCATTGGCCTCCGCCGCATCTGAAAGCGCATCTTCCCAGGTACGCACGATGTCGCGGATCGCGGCTTCGATCGTCGCTTGCTCGACCTTCGGCGTCTTGCCGCCGGAACGGCCGATGATGAAGTGCACGCGCGCCAGCCCGCCTTCGGGGAATGCCGGGTAGTAGGCCGACAGCCGGCCCTCGAACACGGTTTTCAGATAGAGGCCGATCTTCTCGCGCACCACGCTGTCGTAACGGTCGCGCGGCACGAAGACGAGGATCGAGACGAAGCGGTCGAACTGGTCGGCGCGCACCAGCGCCCGGACCCGCGGCCGCTCGACCAGACCGAGAATGGCGGCGGCGTGCTTCCTCAGGATCGGCACCGGCACCTGGAACAATTCGTCGCGCGGATAGCTCTCCAAAACGTTGATCAGCGCCTTGCCGGAGTGGTCGTGCCGGTCGAAGCCGGACTTGGCGATGATGGTTTCGGCCTTTGACCGGAGATAAGGGATCTTCATCACCGAGCGCGTGTAGGCGGTCGAGGTGAACAGGCCGACCATGCGCAATTCGCCCGCCAGCGTGCCTTTGGCGGTGTAGGTCTTGACGCCGATGTAATCGAGATAGATGCGGCGATGCACGGAAGACTTGGCATTGGCCTTGGTGACGATCAGCGGCTCCGGCCCATGCAGGAAGGCGCGGATCTCCGGCGTTGTCGTCACCGCTTCGGTGCCGCGCCTGAGCACCAGCACATCGGGATCAGCGAGGATGCCGAGGCCGGCCTTGTCGGCGCGCTCCAGTGTGCCGCTCTCCTCGCCGCCGGTGTATTTGAACTCGCGCATGCCGAGGAAGGTGAAATTGTCGTCGCGCAGCCACTCGAGGAAAGCGATCGCCTCGGCAACGCTTTTCTTGTCGAGCGGCACCGCCGAATAGCGGAATTCGGAAATCGCCTGATCGAGGCGGGCCAGCATCGGTCTCCAGTCGTGGACGGCGGCATGAACCTGGCGGAGCGTCTTGCGCAACCGCTCGGTCAATCCGCTCGCCTGCTCCGCGGTCAGCCGCGGTATGTGGACATGGATGACGCTCAGCCGGTCGTGGCTGCCGTCATCCTTGGCGAAATTGCCGTCGCCGAGGATCTCTTCCACACCGCCTTTGCCGTGACGAACCACGATGACCGGATGGGTGACCAGCATCGGCTCGCCTGACGTCTCGGTGATTTCGCCAAGGATGGAATCGAACAGGAACGGCATGTTGTCGTTGACGACCGTGATGACCGTCACCGGGCGGCCGTCTCGGACAACGCCGGAATCGGCGTCGACGGCGACGACGCACTCGCCTTTCTTGTGAACGGCGATTGCCTGGCCGGCGAGATCGGCGGCGCGTTCGAGATCGGCCATTTCATAGGCGGCGAGATCTTCAGCCGGCGCGCGGGCGAGCAGATAGTCGGCGAGCCTGGCTGGCCTTTCCTCCGCTTTTGTCGCTGCCGTGGTTTTTTTCTTCGGCTTGCTCGCGGATTTCACGCTGGCCATGAGGCACTTCCCTCCCGTCAATGCTTTTACGACTATGGTAGCAGATGACCGCTGTTTGGCGACAAAGGTTTGACGGCTTGCAAAGAAATATCGGAATTCCGCAACAAGACGCCGTCCAACGAGGAGAAATGACCCATGACTGGCAAAATCACCGCGCTTGACCTTGCCTCGGGAGATCTGAGCGAGGCGACAAAGACCTATTTCGCCAAATGCGAGGAGAAGCTCGGCCTCGTCCCCAACGTGCTGCGCGCCTACGCCTTCGATGACAAGAAGCTGCGTGCTTTCACCGACATGTACAACGATTTGATGCTCGGAGAATCCGGCCTGTCGAAGCTGGAGCGGGAGATGATCGCGGTCGCCGTCTCTTCGATAAATCATTGCTACTATTGCCTGACCGCCCATGGCGCGGCGGTACGCCAGTTGTCCGGCGACCCGGCGCTCGGCGAAATGATGGTGATGAATTTCCGCGCCGCCGATCTTTCGCCCAAGCAGACCGCAATGCTCGAATTCGCCGTCAAGTTGACCGAGGAGCCGGCGAAGATTGTCGAGGCCGATCGGGCAGCACTTCGCAAGGCCGGCTTCACCGATCGCGACATCTGGGACATCGCCTCGACCGCGGCCTTCTTCAACATGTCGAACCGGGTGGCCGCGGCGATCGATATGCGGCCAAACGACGAATATCACGCTATGGCGCGGTGAGGCTGGCGGCTGCAACCCGACTGGGCCTTATATTAGCTGTCTCGCATTCTCATTGCTTGTTTGCCGGTTTGGTCCGATGATCGGCAGGCGGCATGACCGCATGCCGGTTCGATGCCGCTCACCAAGGGAGGAGAACATGGCGAAGTATCTCTACGTCTATCATGGCTCGGGCAAGATGCCGACCGACGAGGCCGAGCGGAAAGCGGCAATGGACGCCTGGAACGGCTGGTATGGCAAGCTCGGCTCGGCCGTGGTCGACGGCGGCAATCCGGTCGGCATGTCGAAGATGGTGCTACCCGGCGGCAAGGTCGAGAACAATGGCGGCAGCAATCCGACTGCCGGCTACACGATCGTCGAAGCGAAAGATATCGACGATGCCGTAGCCAAGGCCAAGGATTGCCCGATCCTGATGGACCCGGGTTTCAGCGTCGAGATCGCGCCCATCATTGAGATGATGTGACGGGTTATGACCGCGCCGCGATCGCCGCGGCCGCGCCGGCCATCGTCGTGGCGCTGATGCGGTTGGCGATCTTCATGGCGCGCTTGCTCTTCAGGAGCTTGCGCGCCTGTGATGCGGCGAGCACCCAGGCCAGATCGATGGCGACAAGCACCACGGCCATGGTCGCCGTCAACTCGACCCAGCCGACGATGCTGACCGAAGCGAGGTCGATGATGGTCGGCAGCAGCGCCAGATAGAACATCATGATCTTGGGATTGCCGAGCGTTACCGCCATGCCGGCGAAGAACAGCTTTGCCGGAGAATCCTCGCGCGGCATCTCGCCCTCTTTCGCGTCGACAGGTGCGGTCCACATCTTCCAGGCAAGGTAGGCGAGGTAGGCGACGCCGACCCATTTCACGACGACAAAGGCGAAATGGAAGGTCTGCGCCACCACGGCCAGCCCGAATACCGCCAGCGACAGCCAGATGCCCTCGCCGATCCACATGGCAAGCAGGAACGGGAACACGTCGCGGAAGCCTTTCGAAATGACGCGCGCGACGAGCGCCGCGATCGATGGACCGGGCGAGCCGGCGGCAACGAACAAGGCGGCGGCGAAGATCAGGAGCGATGTGAGGTGCATGGCCAGGGCCTTCAACGTTAGAGAGCGAAGGATAGCCGATCGACGGCGATTTGGCAGCGAAATTTCGCCTCTGAAGAGGCGTTTGCGCCGCCCCTCATCTGCCTGCCGGCATCTTCTCCCCGTATAGTGACGGGGAGAAGGGGGCTGGCCGCAACCTTGGCATCTTTTCCGCAACGTTGGAGATTGGCGAAATCCTTTGCGAAGCCGTCCTTCTCCCCGTCACTATACCTATGGCATTCACACACTAGCGCCGCCAAGGGATCATGACGACATCGCCCTCACTTAAGTCTTTGATTTCACGTTTCTTTAGCCGCCGCAGAAAGATGTGTGAATCCAATAGGTCACTATACGGGGAGAAGTGCCCGGCAGGGCGATGAGGGGCGGCGCCGACATCAGCAACTGTGCGACTCTTGTTATGCATCAACTGCCGAACCCCTTGCCCGGCCTGCATCTCGCGGCTAGAAGTGCTGCCGCGAAACAATTTTGAGCTTCACTTTGCCTACGTAACCGCCGGTCTCGTCAACTCCCCCGACACACTGCATGACGCCGCATTCGCGGTGTCTGTTTTCATTTTCATGTGTTCCTCTGGGCGGCGGTTCGAGACCGGTTTGGCACTGCTGAACCGCGTCGCGCGGCTTTTGCCCGTGACACCCGATTTCCAAAAACCGCAGCCTATCGCCACGCCGTGCCCGCATGGGCATCTCGACATCGCCGGCCTGATGAACTTCCCGACGGGAAGGGCTTATCGGCATGTCCGGCACTCTGCGCATCCACTGGGCTATCGCGCCCAAAATCGCACCGCGACCGCTCATCAACTGCAATCGCTGCGGCACTGTGAAAGCCTATTGCAGCAGCGGGAAATTCCGCGTCAACGCCAACGGCAAGCGCATCGATGTCTGGCTGATCTACCGCTGCATCGACTGCGACAATTCCTGGAATTTCGGCATTTTCGAGCGCTGTAACCGCCGCGACATCGAGCCTGCTTGGCTGCGGGCGCTCGAAAGCAACGATCCGGGACTGGCCCGCCGCCATGCCTTCGATGTCGTCGCGCTGCGAAACCGGATCGGGCGCCTCGAGGAATTTCCCGATGTCGCCGTTCACAAGCGCAGGCTTGGCGGCGCAAGGGAGACGGCAACCGCGCTGGAGCTCCAGCTTGGCCTCGAAATACCGACGTCGCTGCGACTCGATCGGCTGCTCGCCGGCGAACTCGGCATCTCGCGATCACGGCTTCAAGCGCTGGAAGAGCGACGATTGCTGGTCGTTCATCCCGACGGTGCCAAAGCCTTGCGCAAGCCGGCCCGCCAGGGAATGACCATCCGCATGGATCTGGCCGGTGAAGTAGACCAGGACGACATTATGTCGGCTGCCGGTGGATGAACGAAAGAGGGGGCGGAGCATTGGTTTGCTCCGCCCCCTCTTTGGAAATAAAGAAGCTTATGCCGCGCCGACCGCCTTGGCCGACTTCTCGAAGCGCTTGCGCTCGTTCGGGTCGAGATAGAGCTTGCGCAGCCGGATCGTCTTCGGCGTCACTTCGACCAGTTCGTCGTCCTGGATCCAGGCCAAGGCCTTCTCCAGCGTCATGCGGATCGGCGGGGTCAGCTTCACCGCCTCGTCCTTGCCGGCGGCGCGGATGTTGGTCAGCTTCTTGCCCTTGAGCACGTTCACTTCGAGATCGTTGTCGCGGCTGTGGATGCCGATGATCATGCCCTGATAGACCTTGACGCCCGGGTCGATGACCATCGGGCCGCGGTCTTCCAGGTTCCACATGGCGTAGGCCACCGCCTCGCCCTGCTCGTTGGAGATCAGCACACCGTTGGTGCGGCCAGGCAATTCGCCCTTGTAGGGCTCATAGGCATGGAACAGCCGGTTCATCACGGCGGTGCCGCGCGTGTCGGTCAACAGTTCCGACTGGTAGCCGATCAGGCCGCGCGTCGGCGCGTGGAAGACGATGCGCTGGCGGTTGCCGCCGGACGGACGCAGTTCGACCATCTCTGCCTTGCGCTCCGACATCTTCTGCACGACGATGCCGGCATGCTCCTCGTCGACGTCGATGACGACTTCCTCGACCGGCTCGAGAAGCTCGCCATTTTCGCCCTTCTGCATGACGACGCGCGGACGCGACACGGCGATTTCAAAGCCTTCGCGGCGCATCGTCTCGATCAGCACGGCCAGCTGCAATTCGCCGCGGCCGGAGACGAAGAACGAATCCTTGTCGGGCGATTCCTCGATCTTCAGCGCGACATTGCCTTCGGCCTCGCGCAGCAGGCGGTCGCGGATGACGCGGCTGGTCACCTTGTCGCCTTCGGTGCCGGCCAGCGGACTGTCATTGACGAGGAAGGACATGGTCACGGTCGGCGGATCGATCGGCTGCGCATGCAGCGGCTCGCTCACCGCCGGATCGCAGAACGTGTCGGCGACGGTGCCTTTCGACAGGCCGGCAATGGCGACGATATCGCCCGCCTGGGCTTCTTCGATCGGCTGGCGCTCAAGGCCGCGGAAAGCGAGGATCTTGGAGATACGGCCGGTTTCGACCAGCGTGCCGTCATGGTGCAGCACCTTGACCGGCTGGTTGGACTTCAACGTGCCTGATTCGATGCGGCCGGTGATGATGCGGCCGAGGAACGGATTGGCTTCCAGGATGGTGCCGATCATGCGGAACGGGCCGGGATGCACGGTCGGCGCCGGCACATGCTTGATGACGAGGTCGAACAGCGGCGCCAGCTGCTGGTCCTTCGGTCCTTCCGGGTTTTCCGAAACCCAGCCGTCACGGCCCGAACCGTACAGAATCGGGAAGTCGAGCTGCTCGTCGGTGGCGTCGAGCGCTGCGAACAGGTCGAACACCTCGTTGACCACTTCGACATGGCGGGCGTCCGGACGGTCGATCTTGTTGATGACGACGATCGGCTTCAGGCCGACCTTGAGCGCCTTGCCGACGACGAATTTGGTCTGCGGCATCGGCCCTTCGGCCGCGTCGACCAGCACGATGGCTGAGTCCACCATCGACAGGATGCGTTCGACCTCGCCGCCAAAATCGGCGTGGCCGGGGGTGTCGACGATGTTGATGCGGGTGTCCTTCCAATCGACCGAGGTCGCCTTGGCCAGGATGGTGATGCCGCGTTCCTTTTCGAGGTCGTTGGAATCCATGGCGCGTTCGGCGACACGCTGGTTGTCCCGGAAGGAGCCGGATTGGCGGAGCAATTGGTCGACGAGGGTGGTTTTTCCATGGTCGACGTGCGCGATGATCGCGATATTACGGATTTTCATGTTCTGGTCTCGGAAGCGTTGCAGGCAGCAGGCCAAAAGGCGCTGCCTCTTTCGGTTGCGCGGCTCATACAGGGTTTTTCGCAGTTGCGAAAGAGGAGGCGCGCCACCAAATACTCATCAAATCTTAAGCATCCGCGTGTGAGATGATTTTGTTAACCAAGGCGGGAACCTTTCCGGGTCCGGGCAGTTCGAAAATCATGACCGATAAACTCAACCGATTTTGGCCACTCATCGCGTCCGCGGCCTTTGCAATCCTGCTGGCCGCCAACGCCGCGCAGTCGGCCGCGACGCTGCGCGAGACGCGCCCCGTCGCGCAGTCCGGCACGCAGACAGCCGAGCAGGTCTTCGCCGACGCACCCGACGGTGTCGACCCGATGGTGACCGGCCCGGTCAGCGCCTCCTTCAAGCATAGGCAGGATACCGCCAACTGCGACAGCGCCGTCTGGCCGAACATTCCAATGGTCTGCTACCCAGACTAAGACGTGGCGGGCGTCCGGGACGCTTTTCCAACAGACCGCGCGCTTACGCCGACCGCACCGGGTCGAGCGTCACCTTGTAGAGTTCGTTGTCGTCGCGATCCATCAGCCGCACCGTCATCTGCTCGCTGGCGCCTGAAATATCGACTAGCCCGAAGAATTGCAGGCCCGCCGATGGCGGCAGGTTCTGACCCTGTTCGGCGGTCGGCGCCTTGATGAACTTCAGCTCCGGCCCGAATGTCATGTCAAAATCATTGGGGCCGAACGTGCCGGCATGGATCGGGCCCGAGACGAATTCCCAGAACGGATTGAAATCCTGGAACCGCGCCTTGTCCGGGTTGTAGTGGTGGGCGGCCGTGTAATGCACGTCGGCGGTCAGCCAGACTGTGTTGCTGATGCCGGCGTTCTTGATGAAGCGCAGCAGGTCGGCGATCTCGAGCTCGCGTCCCTTTGGCAAGCCACTATCGCCATTGCTGACCGCTTCGGCACCGACTTTCTTGGCGCCGTCGTCCCAGACGACGAGGCCGAGCGGCATGTCGGCGGCAATGATTTTCCAGGTCGCCTTCGAATTCGCCAGTTCGCGCTTCAGCCATTTCGTCTGCTGTTCGCCCAGTATGCGCGATTGCGGTGTCATCTCATCTTGCATGTCCGGACCGTTGGGGCCGCGATAGGACCGCATGTCGAGGAAGAACACGTCGAGCAGCGGCCCGTAAGCGATTTTGCGATAGACGCGGCCGGGCTCGGACGGCTCGTAGCGGATCGTCGTCATCTCGTGGAAGGCGCGCGCCGCACGGGCCGCCAGCACGTGGATGGACTTCTCCGTGTAGCGATTGTCGGCGCTGAGGTCCTTCGAGTCCGACCAGTTGTTCAGAACTTCGTGGTCGTCCCACTGGTAGAAGGTCGGGCAGATGGCGCTCAGGCCGAGCACGTTCCTGTCCATCATGTTGTATTTCCATTGGTCCCGGTATTCGTCCAGCGTCTCGGCGACCTTGCGCTTGCCGTCGATCAGCACGGCGTTCTTCCACTTGCCGCCGCCGGGCAGGTCGACCTCGTCCTTCATGGCGCCGTCGGCATAGATGGTGTCGCCCGAATGCAGGAAGAAATCGGGCGTGTGCCTGCCGATCGTGGCGTAGGTCTTCATGCCGGTCTCGTCGATGCCCCAGCCCTGGCCGGCTGTGTCGCCCGACCAGGCAAAGCGGATGTCGCGCTTCGACGCCGGCGCCGTCCTGAAGCGACCTGTGATCGGCTCGGAAACGGCGTTGATGTCGGCTAGATCGGCTGACGTCATGCGGTAGAAGATGTCCTGATCGGAAGCGAGGTCGGTGAGAAGCCGCTTGACCGTATAGTCGCTGGCCGGTGATGTATCGAGCGGTGCCAGGCGCGTCGCATTGGCGAAACTCTCCGTCGACGACACCTCGAACATGACGCGCGACGGGCGGTCGGTGCGCGTCCACACCATGCCGCTGATGGCGTCGACATCGCCCGACTGGACGCCATGGGTGAAGGCCGGCCGCTGATTGGCACGCGAATAGTATGGCAGCGCCAGGCTCGAGACCCCGGCCAGGCCAATGGCGCTGGCGGACGTGACGAAGGCGCGGCGGGTCATCGAAAGCTTGTTCATGGCTGTTTCCTGGATGGCTTGAACGGTGCCACCAAGGTCCAGCGTCAATGTTTCAGGCGCATCTCGGGACGATGAAGTTTTGGTAACAACCACATCTTCCCTTCTCCCCTTGTGGGACCCACAAGGGGAGAAGGGAAGAGCAGCTCAAGCCGCTTGCGGCTCCGGATCAAACGCCGGGCGATTTGTATTGATCAGCAGCGAGATACAGGCGGCGGCAATCGCCGTCATGCCGGCAATCAGGAAGGCCAGTTCGTAATTGCCTTGCAATTCGCGCATGGTGCCGCCGAAAGCCGCCGCGGTCGCCGCACCGATCTGGTGGCCGGCGACGATCCAGCCGAACACGATCGGTCCGCTGCGATCGCCGAACGCCTCGTTGGCGAGCCTTAGCGTCGGCGGCACAGTGGCGATCCAGTCGAGGCCGTAGAGCACGGCGAAGATGATCAGGCTGGTCGCCGAGAAGCCGGAATAGGGCAGGTAGATCAGCGACAGGCCACGAATGCCGTAATAGACGCCAAGCAGCTTGCGCGGATCGTAGCGGTCGGTGAGCCAGCCCGACAGCGTCGTGCCGATCAGGTCGAAAATGCCCATCATCGACAGCAGGCCGGCGGCCTGCACCTCGCCGATGCCCATGTCGCCGCAGAAGGCGATCAGATGCGTGCCGACCAGCCCGTTGGTGGTGAAGCCGCAGACGAAGAAGGTGGCGAACAGATACCAGAACACCCGCGTGCCGGCGGCGCGGCGCAGCGTCGAGAACGTATGCGCGAGGAAATTGCCCTGTGACGCGGGCGGAGCCGGCGGCAGGTCGTCGGCATCGGCGCCGTAGCGCACCATGCCGATCGAGGCCGGCCGCTCCGGCACCAGCAGCCAGACCAGCGGTATCAGGGCCGCGGTGGCGATCGCCACCGCAATGACGACCGGCTGCCAGCCGCCCGACTGCGCCAACGCGGCGATCAGCGGCAGGAACACCAGCATGCCCGATGCGCTGGAGGCCGACATCAATCCCATGACAAGGCCGCGATTGGTCTTGAACCAGCGATTGACGATGGTGGCGCCGAGCACGCTGGCGACAGCGCCGGAACCGATGCCCGAGAACACGCCCCAGGTGATGAACAGATGCCAGGGCTTGGTCATCAGCAGGCTGAGGGCGGTAGAGCCCGACATCACCATAAGCGAGGCGAGCAGCGTGCGCCGTAGACCGATGCGCTCCATCAGCGCCGCGGCGAATGGACCGGTGAGACCGTAAAGCAGGATGCCGACACCAGCGGCCAGCGAGATGACGTCGCGCCGCCAGCCAAAGCTATTCTCCAGCGGCAGCATCATGACGGCGGGTGCGGACCGCAGGCCGGCCGCGACCAGCAGGCAGAGAAAGATGATGCCGACCACGACGAAGGCGTAGCGCTGGCCAAAGGGACGAGATTGAGTTATCATGTTACTGACCGGTACGTTACAGGGTGCGGACAGGTATACGTACCGATCGGTAACATTGTCAATCGAGTCACACGATGCCAACGGACAAAAATATTGATCTGACCATCAGCGACGGTCATGCATCGGCGCCGCCGAAAGCCGCCAAGAAGATACTCGATGTGGCCTATGATCTGTTCTACCGGCGCGGCATCAGGGCGATCGGCGTCGACGAGATCGTCAAACGCGCCGGCGTCACCAAGCCCAGCCTCTATCGCAGCTTTCCGTCCAAGGATGAGTTGGCCGCTTCCTATCTCAGGCAATACGATCTTGAATACTGGGAGCGTTTCGACGAGGCGGTCGCCGCTCATCCCGGCGACCCGCGCGCGCAGCTCAAGGCCTTCCTGACCCGCATCGGCAAGCGCACGCAAGTGGCGGACTATCGCGGCTGCGGCATGACCAATGCGGCGGTCGAATATCCCGACCACAGCCATCCGGCCCGCGTGGTCAGCGAGGCCAACAAGCAGGAATTGCGCCGCCGCCTACGCGCCATGGCGGTTGCGATGGGCGCGCAAGACCCTGACACGCTGGGCGACGGCCTGCTGCTCCTGATCGAAGGCGCCTATATCAGCGGCCAGTTGTTCGGGCTCGGCGGCCCGGCCCAGTCGGTCGCCCGCAACGCCGATCTGCTGATTGAAGCCAGCTTGAAGAAATAGCATTTGGCGCTACGCTGCGATGCCCTGCAACGGAGATGTCCGCGATGCGTAGCCTGCTGATTTCGCTCACCCTCGCCGGCTTCTGCCAGGCCGCACACGCCGATGGCATTGCAAGCGCCTACACCGATCTCGACTCGAAGAAGGATTGCGTGACCTACGCGCAGGCCGAGGAAGGCGACGGCGACTGGGCCCAACTCGCCTGTTCGGGTTTTCGCGGTTATCCCGTGCTGATCGCCTACGACGATGCTCGTGAATCGCTGTTCTACGGTTTTCCGCCCGGCGGCGACATGACAACGGTCTGGGAGAGCTTTTCCGGTTTCAATTCATCCGGAGCCAAGATCGAATGGCGCATCGAGACCAAGGGCGAGACTGCGGTGCCCTTTGCCGTCATCCATCGCCGCTCGATCAGCAACGCGGATGACGAAAAAAAACCGACCGAGGTACTGCTCGTCGCCAAGGTCGGCCAGATGGGGGCCCGCGACGGCTGCACCGTCGGCCTGGTGCTTGCCACCGGCAATCCAGGCGCCAACGATCAGGCGCGCAAGCTTGCCGACGACAAGGCGCGAACCTTCGCCTGCGGCAAGGACAGGCACACCGTCATCGGCAACGTGCCGGCTTTCGGCCGGGTGGATAACTGAGCACGGCGGGCTACTTGCCCGCCTTGGCCCGCTCGATCGCGTCGACGATCATCTTCTTGGCATATTTGGAATCGTGCCAGCCTTCGATCTTGACCCATTTGCCGGGCTCGAGATCCTTGTAGTGCTCGAAGAAGTGCTGCACCTGCTGGCGCGTGATGTCGGGCAGCTGGGTGTATTCGGTGACGTTCTCGTAGCGCAGCGTCAGCTTCGGCGACGGCACGGCGATGATCTTCTCGTCCTGGCCGGCATTGTCTTCCATGATCAGCACGCCGATCGGCCGCACGTTGATGACGCAGCCCGGCACCAGCGCGCGTGTGTTGCAGACCAGCACGTCGATCGGATCGCCGTCGCCCGACAGCGTGTGCGGCACGAAGCCGTAATTGCCGGGGTAGCGCATCGAGGTGTGCAGGAAGCGGTCGACGAACAGCGTGCCGGCCTCCTTGTCCATCTCATACTTGATCGGCTCGCCGCCGATCGGCACCTCGATGATGACGTTGACGTCCTCAGGCGGATTCTTTCCACTGGCTATGGCTTCAATGCGCATGGCTTTGTCCCTCTTTTGATGAGAGATCGATAGCGGGCGGCGCGCCATGGTGCAATGCGGCGAATGGTGCTGGGTACGATCGGAAGACGCGGGCGGCCGAAAAGCCGGGCTGTCATTCCCAGACGAAAGCGACCTTCTTCAGCGCTTTCTGCTCGAAGATCTCGACGCCCTCGGCGACATCGCGGCCGCCGGCGCCGGCATAGAAGGCAAGCGCGTTCTGGTTGTCTTCCAGCGCCCAAACCACCATGCCTTTCAGCCCATGATCGGCCAGACGCGCCCTGGCCGCCGCGAACAGCCGGCTGCCAAGCCCGATGCCCTGATATTCCGGGCGCAGGTACAATTCGTAGATTTCGCCCTGCTGGCGCAGTTCGCGGGCCCGGTTCTTGCCGATCGTCGCATAGCCGGCGATCTTGCCGCCGATTTCGACCACCAGAACGGTGGCGGCGCGGCGAATCGCATTCGCCCACCAGTCGGCGCCGCGGCGGTTGATCATCGATGTCAGGGTGCGGTGCGGAATAATGCCGGAATAGGCGCCGCGCCAGGCCTCCAGATGCACCTCGGCGATGGCGCTGGCATCGCGCGGGTCGGCCTTCCTGATGTCGATGGTCAGCGTATTCATGATTTGTTAACCATAAACCCGCATCGCCCGATTGCAAGAGTCCGGGCGGCCCGCCGCCGGCTTTCTCACAGGCGATCGTCGCATCAGCGAGGTGCCTTCGAAGTCCCTCTGGAAGAACTCAGATTTCGACCAGATGGTCGTCCAGTTCGTTGCTGTCACCCACCGTGACCGGGAAATGCTCGGCCAGCACCGCCCCCACCCTCTCGATCACCTTGACGAAGCCGTCGGCAAGCCGGTCGTCGCCGGCATGCGCCGTAAGGTCGCGCACAACGCCATCCCAGACATGCTGGCCGACCTTGGCGTCGATGCCCGAGTCGGCGACCACTTCGGCATAGCGCTCGGCGATGGAGACGAAGACCAGAACCCCGGTGCGCGCCGTGGTGCGGTGGACGTTGCGGGCGAGGAACTGCTTGATCGCGTTGGCATGCGCCGCCTGATAGCGCAGCCGCCTCGGCACCAGATGGATGCGCAGGCCGGGCAGCGCCCACAACAAGGCCAGCACACAGGCCAGCGCCAGGAGCTGGGCGAGGACGAAATGCGGCAGCCGGATCGACAGCCACCAGGCTTCCAGCCCATAGCCGACGGCCAGGCTGACGATCAGCATGCCCACGGTCGCCATGAAGGCGGCCGGGAAGAAATAGCCGTCGCTGGCATGCGCCACGACGCAGTAGATTTCGCCGTCGGTTTTCGATTCGGCGGCGCGGATCGCGGTCGCGATGCGCTCATGATCCTGCGGGCTGATTGGTCGTGTTGCCATGATCTGTCTCACCAGCTTCCTGAAGAACCGCCACCACCGGATGAGCCGCCGCCGCCGGAAAACCCGCCACTGCTGCTTGACCCCGAAGACCAGCCACTGCTCGAACTTCCCGACGACCAGCCGCTGCCCGACGACGAACCCGTTGTCCAGCCGCTGCGGCCCGAGGACCCGCTCGGTCCGCGACCGTAACGAAACGTCATGCCCAGCCATTTGTACACGCCCGGCGACAGCTTTGTGCCGAACATCGGCGGCAGGAACGCCATCGCCAGCCCACCGAAGAACATCGTCGCCCACAGGATCAGGAACACCGCCACGATGGGATCGATGGAAGTGCTGTTATCGGCGGGATTGCGCTTGCCGCGCGCTTCCAGTTCTTCCGGATTGCCTTCCAGCACCATCACCATGTCGTCGACGGCCTTTTCTATGCCGCCGGAGAAATCGCCGGCGCGGAAGGCCGGCACCATGTCGTTTTCGATGATCAGCTTGGTGTGCAGGTCGGTCAGCGTGCCTTCCAGGCCATAGCCGACCTCGATGCGCATCTTGCGGTCGTTCGGCGCCACCAGCAGCAGGACGCCGTTGTTTTCCTTCGCCTGGCCGAGTTTCCAGAAGCGGAACAGCCGGTTGGCGTAAGGCTCGATCTCCTCGCCATCGAGGCTGGGAACCGTCGCGACGACGATCTGGTCGGAGCCTTTTGTCTCGAAATCGGCAAGCTTCCGCGTCAGCGCCGCCTTGGTCGCGGTATCGATGATGCCGGCATTGTCGACGACACGGCCGGTCAGCGCCGGCAGGTCGGCGGCGTGGGCCGCAAACCCCAGGAACAGCGCCGCCATAGCCATCAGGACAGCCGAGGCGAAGCGGCCGGGTCTCGACAGGCTGATGCTGCGGATCGTCATGCCGTCACCAGCCTCCCGACGATCCGCCGCCGCCTGACGAACCGCCGCCGCCGGAAAAGCCGCCACCGCCACCCGAGGACCAGCCACCGCCGGAACCTCCCGACGACCAGCCGCCACCGGAGGATCGCCGGTGTGGCTCGAAGGTCATGCCGAGCCAGCGATAGCGGCCGGGCCCAAGCTTCCGGCCGAAGATCGGCGGCAGGACGGAAACCGCGATGCTGCCGAAGAAGATGATCGCCCAGATGCTGATGAAGACGGCGAAGAACAGGTCGTCGGAATCGAAGGGCGCCTGCTGGTTGCGCTCGCCGCGCGCCTCCAGCTCCTCCGGATTGCCTTCCAGCACCATGATCATGTCGTCGACGGCCTTGCTGATCCCGCCGGAGAAATCGCCGGCGCGGAAGGCCGGCACCATGTCGTTTTCGATGATCAGCTTGGTGTGCAGGTCGGTCAGCGTGCCTTCCAGGCCGTAGCCGACCTCGATGCGCATCTTGCGGTCGTTCGGCGCCACCAGCAGCAGGACGCCGTTGTTTTCCTTCGCCTGGCCGAGTTTCCAGAAGCGAAACAGCCGGTTGGCGTAAGGCTCGATCTCCTCGCCGTCGAGGCTGGGAATCGTCGCGACAACGATCTGGTCGGAGCCTTTTGTCTGGAAATCGGCAAGCTTCCGGGTCAGCGCCGCCTTGGTCGCCGAATCGATGATGCCGGCATTGTCGACGACACGGCCGGTCAGCGCCGGGAGATCAGCGGCGAAGGCCGAGAATGGCAGCGCAAGGATGAGGAGCACGACGGCGACAAGACGAATGACGCGTCGCCCCTCATCGGTCTGCAAGATCACGACGTTTGGCCCGCCGATCACCCGCCCTGCTTCGTGCCGAAATCGACCTTCGGTGTCTGCAGCTTGTCGTCCTCGATGGTGAAATTGGCGAAGGGCTGGTTGCCACGGAACCAGAAGGTCGCCCACAGCACCGAGGGGAAGGTCCTCAGCGTCAGATTGTAGTCCTTGACCGCCAGGATGTAGTCGCGTCGCGCCACCGCGATGCGGTTTTCGGTGCCTTCGAGCTGCGCCTGCAGCGCCAGGAAATTCTGGTTGGCCTTGAGGTCGGGATAGTTCTCGACCACGGCCAAGAGCCGCGACAGCGCGCTGGTCAGGCCGGCCTGGCTGTCCTGGAACTTCTTGAAGGCTTCGGGGTCGTTCAGCGTTTCCGGTGTCACCGTGATCTGGGTGGCCTTGGCGCGGGCTTCGACCACCGCGTCGAGCGTGTCCTTTTCGTGCGAGGCGTAGCCCTTGACCGTCTCGACCAGGTTGGGGATGAGGTCGGCGCGGCGCTGATACTGGTTCAGCACCTCGCTCCATGCCGCCTTGGCGCTTTCCTCTGCCGTCGGGATGGTGTTGTAGCCGCAGCCGGCAAGCAGCGGCAGCACGATCGCCATGATCAGGAAGGCGGGCAGCGTGCGGAACATGGACGGTGAGGCAAGGCGCTGGGCAAGCATGATGGGGTCCCTCGGTAGAAGTTGCATGCGAAGCATTACCACAATCGGCGCGCAAGAAAACGCTCGACCGGCAGGCGCTTGCGTGGCACGCCCGATGCCGAAGGCCCTGTGATTGACCGTGCGAACGCGATAAGGTCCTGTCGAAACGGGACATCATCATGGCGGAACGCCAGGACAGCGAGAAGGAATCGCGCCGTATCCTCGAGCGCGTGGCGCGCGAGACGGATCCGGCCGGCAACTCGTTTGTCGCGCGGGCCACGAAAGGCCTGCACGATCACGTCACCGCGGCCGATGCCGATCCTGCCGATCCTATCGAAGTCTGGGGCACCCGCATTGGCCGGACACTCGGCCTGCTGCTGGCGCTGGGCCTGATGATCTGGCTCGTGCTTTACATCATCCGGGGCAGTTAGGAATCAAACAACAATGAGCGCCGAACAAACCGACGCGCCGCGTGCGGTCATCGTCATTTCCAGCCATGTCGCGCGCGGCTCGGTCGGCAACCGTGCCGCCGTGTTCGCGCTGGAGACGCTGGGCTTTCCGGTCTGGGCGGTGCCGACGGTCATCCTGCCCTGGCATCCCGGCCATGGTCGAGCGACGCGCATCGTGCCGCCGCTCGACCAGTTCAAGGCGTTGATGGCCGATCTCGAGCGCGCGCCATGGCTGGGTGAGGTCGGCGCCGTGCTGTCCGGCTATCTCGGCGAGGCCGGCCAGGCCGAGGCCGTCGCCTCGCTGGTCGCCGCGGTGAAGGCAAAGACGCCTGACGCCGTCTATATCTGCGATCCGGTGATGGGTGATTCGGGCGGGCTCTATGTGCCCGAACCGACCGCCATCGCCATGCGCGACCGGCTGATGCCGATCGCCGACATCGCCACCCCCAACCGCTACGAACTGGAATGGATGGCCGGCGCCCCGTTGCCCGACCTGAAATCGGTGATCGCGGCGGCGCTCAATGCCGGGCCATCGACCATGCTGGTCACCTCGGCGCCGTCGATGATGACGGGCGGCACCGGCAACCTGCTGCTCGACGGCAGCCAGGCGCTGCTTGCCGAGCATCGCCTGATCGACAAGCCGCCGAATGGCCTGGGCGACCTGACGGCGGCCGTCTACCTGGCGCGCATCCTGTCCGGCCAGCCGCCGATCAAGGCGCTGCAATCGACGACGGCGGCGGTCTACGAGATCCTGGCGCGAACCGCCAAGCGCGGCGGCGACGAACTGCAGCTCGAAACCGATGCGCAGAGCCTGTCGCACCCGATGGCAATGGTGCAGCTTCGCCACCTCACGCATCCGGAGCGGGACCGCCGGGCGTGACATCGACTGAGGCCCTGCTTGTCGGCGTCGACGGCTGCAAGGCCGGCTGGATTGCCGTCCGGGGCGCGTTTGGCATGGCACCTTCCGTCGCTGTCTTTGCAAGCTTCGCTGCCCTGCTTGCGTCATTCCCCGACGATGCGGTCATCGCGGTCGACATGCCGATCGGCCTGCCCGAGCTTTCGGGCAAAGGCGGACGTGGCCCGGAAGCGCTGGTGCGGCCATTGCTCGGGGCACGCCAATCCAGCGTCTTTTCGATCCCGTCCCGCGCCGCGCTCTATGCCGACACCAACGACTTCACCACCATGGAAGCCTGGTATGCCGCGCATATCAGGGCAAGCGAGGTGGCCAAAACCACATCCGACCCGCCGCGCGGCGTGTCGATCCAGGCGTTCGGCATTTTTGCCAAGATCCGCGAGATCGACGCACTGCTGATCGCGCGACCCGATCTTCGCGGCCGTGTGTTCGAATCGCATCCGGAGGTCGCCTTCTGCCGGCTGAATGGCGATCGGGCCATGCGGCTGCCGAAGAAGATCAAGGGCAGCATCAATCCGGACGGCATGGCGGAACGCAAGGCGCTGCTCTGCCGGCATGGCTATGAGATGGGCTTCCTCGACCAGCCGCCACCACGCGGTGCGGCCGCCGATGACTTCCTTGACGCAGCGGCGATGATGCTGATCGCCGGCCGCATCGCCGATGGCGAGGCACGTCCGTTTCCCGACCCGCCGCTCATCGATCGTGTTGGCATACCGGTTGCCATTTGGGCGTGAGGGTGCCTGCGAGAGTCGCGCTTCGTGCCTGGCTTTTACGACAAGCTCCTACAATTCTGCATTGCTCGCGACGGGCTTTTGCCGCTAGAGGCTTCTCTCGACTGCAACGAGCTGCCGCCTCCAACCCGGAAAGGCCTTAGCCGCCCATGCCTCACCTTCCCGACCATCTCCTCGCCGGCTACCGCAATTTCATGAGCGGCCGCTATCTCACCGAGAGCGGACGCTATCGAGAGCTTGCCCGCGAAGGCCAGGCGCCGGAAACGATGATCGTCGCCTGTTGCGACTCCCGCGCAGCCCCCGAGGCGATCTTCGACGCCGGGCCCGGCGAACTCTTCGTGCTGCGCAATGTCGGCAATCTGGTGCCGCCCTACGCACCGGACGGCGAATTCCATTCGACCTCCGCCGCGCTCGAATTCGCCGTGCAGAGCTTGAAGGTCAAGAATATCGTCGTCATGGGCCATGGCCGCTGCGGCGGCATCCGCGCCGCGCTCGACACCAATTTCGCACCGCTGTCACCCGGCGACTTCATCGGCAAATGGATGAGTCTCATCGCACCGGCCGCCGAAACCGTGTCCTCCAGCACCTTCATGACGGCGTCGGAGCGTCAGACCGCGCTGGAGCGGATTTCGATTCGCTATTCCATCGCCAATCTCCGGACCTTCCCTTGCGTCTCGATCCTCGAAGGCAAGGGTCGGCTGTCGCTGCACGGCGCCTGGTTCGACATTTCGACTGGTGAACTCTGGGTGATGAACAAGGAGACCGGCGATTTCGAGCGGCCGGAGCTGGGATGAACGCAGCGGCGCGCAAGGTGGTGAACCTCCGGTCGACCGTTTTTACGGCGGCCGCGCTGCTGATCGCGACTATTGCCGCCCGCGCCGATGATCGCGCCATCATCAGCCGCTGGTATTCGGCGCTGCTGGTCGCCGACCGCACGGAACTGTCCGACCTGCTTGCCGACGATGTCCGCATCAAGTTGGACGACCTCGGCATTGTGCAAAGCAAGCAGGAATTCATCGCCTCCA
Organism: Mesorhizobium sp. M1338; assembly: GCF_040318045.1. Classification (NCBI taxonomy): domain Bacteria; kingdom Pseudomonadati; phylum Pseudomonadota; class Alphaproteobacteria; order Hyphomicrobiales; family Phyllobacteriaceae; genus Mesorhizobium; species Mesorhizobium sp. M1338. The sequence continues at coordinate 310,533 of NZ_JAMYLL010000003.1, forward strand.
TCGACGAATGGAAAGATGCGGTTGCCGGTGCTGCGATCCGGCACAGGATCGAGAAGAGCGAAGGCGGCGTCACCACGGTGGTCGCCTGTTACGATTTCCCCAACAACGACATGCTGATGCAGGAAACCTTCGCGGTGGCCGACAACCGCATCACCGCCAGTTCGCAAGCGGCGATCGCCGAGAACTGCGACGGCTTCTGAGGCGGATATCGGCCACCTGTGATATTGCGGGTCCGCCGGCCGCGTCCTACATCGGTACCGACCCACCCCGCCGCCTTCATCAACGAAAGACTGTCCATGCATTCCACGAAAGCCGTCGACCTCGCCGCCCATCCGCTGACCGCGTGGCAAGGGCCGCTCGGCCTGCCTGATTTCACGCGCATTGGCGACGGCGATTTTTCCCCGGTCCTTGATGCGGCCCTGAAGGCGCATGAGGCCGAGATCGAAGCGATCGCCGGCAATGAAGATACACCGACCATCGAGAACACGCTTGCCGCGCTGGAACTCGGCGGCGAGGCGCTCGACCGTGTCTCGTCGATCTTCTGGTGCCGCGCCGGCGCCCACACCAATGAAACGATCCAGGCGCTGGAACGCGACATCTCGCCAAAGATGTCCAGGCATTTCTCGGCGATTTCGATGAATGAGAGGCTGTTTGCCCGCATCGACGATCTCTATCAGCGCCGCGAGAGCCTGAAGCTCGACGCCGAGACGCTGCGCGTGCTGGAGAAGACCTGGAAAGGCTTTGTCCGCTCGGGCGCGAAGCTTGATGCCGAGGGCAAGAAGCGGCTGGCCAAAATCAACGAGGAGCTGTCCTCGCTCGGCACCAGCTTCGGGCAGAATGTGCTGGCCGACGAGCGCGACTGGGCGCTGTTGCTCGACGAGGCCGACCTTGCCGGCCTGCCGGACTTCCTGAAAAGCTCGATGGCCGAAGCCGCCGAAATGCGCGGCCAGAAGGGTCGCTATGCCGTCACCCTGTCGCGCTCGATCTATGAGCCGTTCTCGACCTTTTCGGAGCGCCGCGACCTGCGCGAGACCGCTTTCCGCGCCTTCACCATGCGCGGCCAGAATGGCGGCGCCACCGACAACACATCCGTAGTACGCGACATGCTGAAGCTGCGCGCCGAAAAGGCGAAGCTGCTCGGCTACCCCTCCTTCGCCGCGCTGAAGCTCGACGACACCATGGCCAAGACGCCGAAGGCGGTGCACGCGCTGCTTGATCCCGTGTGGGAGAAGGCGCTGGAAAAGGCCGCGGCCGACCGGACCGACCTGCAGCGGCTGGCGACGCAGGCAGGCAGCAACGAAAAAATCGCCGCCTGGGACTGGCGCTTTTACCAGGAGAAACTGCGTGCGGAGAAGTTCGCTTTCGACGAGGCCGAGCTGAAACCCTATTTGCAGCTCGACCGGATCATCGACGCCTGCTTCGACGTGGCGACACGGCTGTTCGGCATCACTTTCGAGGAGAAGAAGGGCATTGCCGCCTGGCACCCCGACGCGCGCGTGTTCGTGGTGAAAAATGCCGACGGCAGCGAGCGCGGCCTGTTCCTCGCCGATTATTTCGCTAGGCCGTCAAAGCGATCCGGCGCCTGGATGAGCGCGCTGCAATCCGGCTATGGGCTTGGCCACGGCTCGAAACCGGTGATCTACAACATCATGAACTTCGCCAAGCCGCCGGTCGGCGAGCCGGCTCTGCTGTCGGTCGACGAGGCGAAGACGCTGTTCCACGAGTTCGGCCATGCGCTGCACGGCATGCTGACCGACGTCACCTGGCCGTCGGTAGCGGGCACCTCGGTCAGCCGCGATTTCGTCGAACTGCCCTCGCAGCTCTACGAGCACTGGCTGACCGTGCCGGCGGTGCTGGAAAAGCACGCTTTGCATGTGAAGACCGGCAAGCCGATGCCCAAGGCGCTGCTCGATAAGATGCTGGCCGCGCGGACTTTCGGCGCTGGCTTTGCAACTGTGGAATTCACCGCTTCCGCCTTGATGGACATGGCCTATCATGCGCGGGCGGATGCGCCGCAGGAGCCGCTTCGTTTCGAAACCGAAACGCTCGAAAAGCTTGACATGCCGGACACTATCGCGATGCGCCATCGCACCCCCCATTTTGGCCACGTGTTTTCCGGTGACGGCTACTCCGCCGGCTACTACTCCTACATGTGGTCGGAAGTGCTCGATGCCGACGCCTTTGCCGCTTTCGAGGAGACGGGCGACCCCTTCAACCCGGCACTCGCCGAGCGGCTGCGCAAGAACATCTACGCCGCCGGCGGCTCGAAAGACCCGGAAGAGCTCTATACGGCGTTTCGCGGCAAGATGCCGTCGCCGGAAGCAATGATGGTGAAGCGCGGGCTGGTGTAGCGCTGGGTAATCTCCCCCCTCGAGGGGGAGATGGCCGCGAAGCGGCCAGAGGGGGTCGTCGCGCGTGAAGCGCCGACCTCGCGCAGAAGAAGGCCGAGCCTGGTTGGACCGACCCCCTCTGTCGCCTTCGGCGACATCTCCCCCTCAAGGGGGGAGAATATCAGCGTCACCCTCCCAAGGATCCGCCACCCGCGGCCAGATCGGCCGCGTTAGCTTGGTGTAGTTGGTCACCGCTGGATTGCTGGGATACGAACTCGGTGCCGAGACATAGATGATCTCGGCGGCGATCGGCTCGAAGCCGGCGTAGAAATGATTGGTCGACTTGATCAGCAGCATGTCCTTGGCCAGCGGATCGACGCCGATATTGGAAAAGATATCCGGCTCGAAGGTCTGCGTGCGATTGGTGTTGAGGATGATATCGACCTCGGTGCCTTCGATGCGAACCAAGGCCGTCGGCCCAAGCGTCACCCGGCTTGGCCCGAAACTTTGCCAACCCTCCGGAACCGCCTTCAGCACCTTGACGCGTGCGTCGATCGGTTCGCCGGCCTGCGGCCCGGCCTTTCCGCCGAAACGCAAGTCGATGACCGCGCCCTCGCCCGCCGCCAGGCAGAAGGTGACTGCGATCGGATCCCAGATCGTCGCCACGCCAAATTTGTCCAGGCCACGCGCCAGCATCTGGCGCAGCACGAAGGTGCCGTCGCCGGGAACGCCGCCGCCAGGATTGTCCCAGATATCGGCAATGACCACCGGCTTGCCCGGATTTTCAGCGCGCACGGCCAGCGCCCGATCGATGCCGTCGGCGGCGCTCAGCATGGTCATCGCCGTCTTCTCGCGCAGCGCGTAGAGCTCCCGCCCCAGCTTCTCAGCCAGCGCGTCGCCCTTGGCCTTGTCATTGTCGGTGACGACCAGGAGGCGAGTGCCCATCTCGGCCACATCGGCCGCCATGAAGCCGTGGATGACCGAGACCGACAGCACGCCGTCCCTGCCATGCAGCGCCTTGATACGGTCGACAAAGGAGCGCATCGGCTCGCGGCTGGTCGGCAGTACCTGGATCATGCGGCAGTCGAAGGTCGAGATGACAGGCTTGATCTCGCCGCGCGCTGCTGCCAGGCCGAGCTCGACGACATGTTCGCCGCGCTCGTAGAAATCGGTGTGCGGAAATTCAAGGAAGTAGGCGAGGATGTCCGAGGCCGCCACGCGCTTCGGCGTCAGATGGCTGTGCGGATCGAGTTCGACCGCGATCACCACGTCCGGTCCGACCATGTCGCGGACGCGCTCGAGCAGATCGCCTTCGCAGTCGTCATAGCCTTGCGCCACCATGGCGCCATGCAGGCCGAGGATCACCGCATCGACCGGCAGCGCCGCCTTGAGCTGGCCCAGGATCTCGTCGCGCAGCGCCTCGTAGGTCTGTCGCTGCACCAGGCCGCCCGGCTCCGCCCAGGTGGCGGTGCCCTCGATGACATCGAGGCCTTCGGCGACTGCCCGCCGGCGCAGCGCGACCATCGGCGAGGAGCACAGCGTCGGTGTTTCCGGATGCTTGCCGGGCCCGGCATAGAAGGCCATCTCGAACGAGGCCCGGTCGGTCGGCACCGGCGAGAAGGTGTTGGTTTCCGTCGCCAGCGAGGCGGTGAAAATGCGCATGAAAGCTCCGTCGTGAATAGGCGCTATTTGACCGCTCCGAGCGCCAGCCCGCGGACGAGGTAACGTTGCAGCCAGATGAACAGGATGGCCACCGGCAAGGTCGCCAGCAGCGTCGCGGCCATGACGTGGTGCCATTCGATCGTGTAGCGGCCGGCGACCAGCGAAAACACCTGGATCGGCAGCGTGTAGCTTTCCTGGCTGCGCAGCATGGTGAGCGCGACGACGAATTCGTTCCAGGCATTGATGAAGGTGAAGATCGCGGTCACCGCGATCGCCGGCAGGCACAGCGGCAGGAACACCTTGCGCAAGGTCAGCCAGCGGCCGGCGCCTTCCATCCAGGCCGCCTCCTCGAGATCGCGCGGAATGGTGTCGAAATAGCTCTGCAGCATCCACACCGTGAAGGCGACGTTGAAGGCCATGTAGATGAAGCCAAGCGCCGTCGTGCTCTCGACCAGCCCCCAGGCGGCCATCAGCCGGAACAGGCCGAGCACCAGCACGATCGGCGAGATCATCTGCGAAATCAGCAGGAACTGGCGCAAGGCGCCGTATCCGGCAAAGCGGAAGCGCGACATCGCGTAGGCCGCCGGAACCGAGATCAGGATGGCGCCGACGGTGGCGATCACGGACACGTAGAGCGAATTCATCAGCGCCTGGCCGAAGCCGGTCGCCACCCACATGTCGGAGAAGTTGGACCAGCGGAACTCGCTCGGCCACCAGGTCGGCGACAGCACTTCCTGTCGTGGCTTGACTGCGGTCAGGAACATCACGGCGAAGGGAAAGAGCGTCACCACGATCAGCGGCGCCAGCAGCAGCCAGGCGATGATCGAACGCTTCAGCTTGCCCGTCATGAGCCGATTTGTCATGCGCGTTGCTCCCGCATCGCCAGCCGCACATAGATCATGGTGAAGACCAGCAATATGGCGAACATCACCAGCGACACCGCCGACGCTTCGCCGAGTTTGCCGATGCGGAAGGCCAGCTTGTAGAGATGGGTGACCAGGATGTCGGTCGAGTTGGCCGGCCCGCCTTGCGTCATCACCCAGATGATCGGGAAGGAATTGAAGACGTAGATGGTGTTGAGCACGATGGCGATGTTGATGAACGGCTTTAAGAGCGGAAAGGTGATTTCGCGGAACTGCTGCAGCGGCGTCGCCCCTTCGAGCGCCGCCGCCTCGTAGAGATCGTCGGGGATCGACGACAGGCCGCCAAGGAAGATCGTCGTCGTGAACGGCACCGTCACCAGGATGCCGATCAGCACCTGCATCGGAAAGGCGGTCTCGGCACTCGCCAGCCACTGGATGTTGTGGTCGATAAGGCCGAGGCCGATCAGCGCCGAATTCAGCATGCCGCTTTCGCCGCTCAGCGCCCAGCGCCAGACCACCGCGGTCATGGTCAGCGACACCGCCCAGGGCAGCATGATGATGACGCGGGCAATACCCCGGCCATGGAAATCGGTGTTGAGGATCATCGCCACCGGGATCGACAGCAGCAGCGCACCGCCGACGACCATCACGGTCCATTGGCCGGTGCGCCAGAGCGCGGCCATGAAATCGGGATCGGCAGTGAGTGCCGCGAAATTGGCGAAGTCGTTGAATTCACGAAGCTGGCCGAAGCGGTTGACATCATGCGTCGAGATCTGGATCAGGTCCCAGACCGGCCAGAAGATAACGACCGCCGCCAGGAACAGGCTGGGCAAGGTCAGGAGATAGGGCAAGAAACGGTTTTGCATCGGCTGGCTTTATACCGTGTTGGACATCAGTAGTGCTGGCGTGCCAGCTCGGGTCAATCTCGCATATCAGTCCTGGTCTGGAGCAGCGCTTCAGGCTTTGAATTTCCTGCCGGCATAGCGGCCAGCCCCTTTCTCCCCGTCACGGAGAGAAATGCCCGGCAGGGCAATGAGCGGCACTGACATCGACGAATCTGTTTTTCCGCTGAGATGTGTGGCGCGCCCCGCCTGAGTGGGACGCGCCACGGGCGCAGGGAGATACGCCCTATTTCTTCAGCACGGCGTTGGCCTTGGCGGCTGCGTCTTTCAAGCCTGCCTCGGGGTCGCCGCCGAGATAGATCTTCTGCATGGCGTCCGACGTGATCTGGGCAACCTCTTCCCAGCCCGGAATGACCGGCGCGAAGCGGGCGTCGGGCAGCAGCGCCGTGAATGCCGCCAGATCGGCATTGTTGACGTAGTAGTCCATTTTCGCCTCTTCCTTGTTCACCGGCAGGAAGCCTTCGCCCTGTGTGAACTTGGCACGCTGTTCCGTGGTGAACAGGAAGTCGAGCAGCTTCCAGGCCTCGTCCTTGTTCTTGGAGTTCTTGAACATGATGATGGAATCGGTGACGCCATAGGTGCCGCGCGCGCCGGTCGGTCCGGCCGGAATGGCCGCCACGCCATACTTCAGGTTCGGCGCCTCGTCCTTGATCTGGTTGGACAGGAAGGGTGCGGTGATCATCATGCCGACCTTGCCCTGCTTGAACAGGTTCTGCACGTCCTCGCGGTTGTTGGATGTGACGCCGGGCTCCGTCAGCCCTTCGTCGATCATCGACTTGTAGAGCTTGGCCGCTTCAAGCGCGCCTGGCGTGCTGAGGCCGGAGGTGCCGTCCTTGTTGAGGATTTCGGTGCCGTAGGACCACATCGCGTAGTAGTAATAGACGTCGGTCTCGATCTCCTTGCCCTGCAGGCCGAAACCGAAGGTGCCGGACCCGAGCGCCTTGATCTTGCGCGCGTCTTCCTGCAGTTCGGTCCAGGTTGCCGGCGGATTGGCGATGCCGGCTTTTTCGAACAGCTCCTTGTTGTAGTACATGGCGCGCGCCGAGGCCGCGATCGGCAGGCCGTAGGTCTTGCCGTCCATGATCGAGGGCGACAGGAAGGTGTCGATGAAGCGGTCCTTGAAGTCGGGCTTGATGTAGCTGTCGAGCGGTTCGGCGACATCCTGCTGGACGAAGTCGATCAGCCAGCGCGTGCCGATGATCGACAGATCGGCATTGGTGCCGGCGGTGATGTCGGTGGTCAACTTCTGCAGCAGCACATCCCAAGGCACCACCTCGAATTTGACGGTGATGCCCGGGTTCGCCGCCTCGAATTCCTTCTTGACGTCGCCGAAATAGGGAGCAGTCTTGGCGCTGTACTCGGCGACGGTGACGCGCACCTCACCCGCATCCGCCTGCGCCGCGATTGCCAGCATGCTCATTCCGGCCATCAGGCCGACTGTCCATTTTGCAAGGCTCATTTGATCTCTCCCATTTTGATTTTGCGCCTGCGCGCCTCTTCGTTGCCGGAGCAGAAGATTTATGTGACTTTCCTACATTATCGATGATTTGAAGGCTTGCAAGCAGATTATTTTGTTGCAAAATTACATTCGCAGGCCTAGGCATTGCACGATCTGTCAGGACTCCCGGAGGATGACGCACGGTGGTTTCGCGACCCAAGTTCGAAGGTGGGGCCAAGTTCGAAGGCAGGGCCGAATTCGAAGGCAAGACTGTCGTGGTGACGGGTGCTGGCGGCGGCCTCGGCACCGCCATCGTGGCGCTGATGGCGCATAGAGGCGCCAGGGTCATAGGCTGCGATCAGTCGAGCGAGGCGTTGAAAAGCCCGCATTTTGCTTCCCGCCACGTCTTCGATCTTCTCGACAAGGCGTCGATAGCCACGGCGATCGCCGCGATCCTCGAGCGGGATGGCGTGCCCGACATTCTCATCAACAATGCCGGCTGGACGCGCGCCGAGACGATTTCGGCGCTCGATCCCGACAGAATAGAGCAGGAACTCGGCCTCAACCTGGCCGGCGTGATGAACTTCGCCGATCCGCTGGTCAAGGCGATGGCCAGCCGAGGCTCCGGTAGCGTCGTCTTCATCTCGTCGGTCAACGCCATCGCGCATTTCGGCAATCCCGCCTATGCCGCGGCCAAGGCCGGCATCAACGCCTATGCCAAGGCGATCGCCGTCGAGCTCGGCCGCAGCGGCCTGCGCGCCAATGTCGTCTGCCCCGGATCGATCCGCACCGCCGCCTGGGACCACCGCCTTGCCAAGGATCCCGAAATCCTCGGCAAGCTGCGGCGGCTCTATCCGCTTGGCCGCATCGTCAACGCTTCGGAAGTGGCGGAAGCCGTCGCTTTCCTTGCGTCCGATCGCGCATCTGGAATAACAGGCGTGGTGATGCCCGTGGACGCGGGGCTGACCGCCGGTTGCCTGCCCTTCATCGACGACATTCTGGGAGCGTGACCATGACCGACGTCGAATTTCGCGACCTGTCGAAATCCTTCGGGCAGCACAAGATCCTCGAAAACATCAGCCTCGATATCAAGAGCGGCGAGTTCGTCGTGCTGGTCGGCCCATCCGGCTGCGGCAAGTCGACCTTGCTGCGCATGCTGGCCGGGCTGGAGACGATCACCTCCGGCGATCTGTTGATCGGCGGCGTGCGCGCCAACGCGCTGCCGCCGCAGCAGCGCAACATCGCCATGGTGTTCCAGTCCTATGCGCTGTTTCCGCATCTGACGGCAGCGGACAATATCGGCTTTGGCCCGAAGATACGCGGCGAGGCGCGCGAGTCGGTCGACCATAAGGTCAAGAAGGCGTCCGGCGTTCTCAATCTCTTCTCCTATCTCGACCGCTACCCCCGCCAGCTGTCGGGTGGCCAGCGCCAGCGCGTCGCCATGGGCCGCGCCATCGTGCGCGAGCCGTCGGTGTTTCTGTTCGACGAGCCCTTGTCCAACCTCGACGCGCAATTGCGCGTGCAGATGCGCGTCGAGATCAAGGCGCTGCACCAGCGGTTGAAATCGACGATCGTCTATGTCACCCACGACCAGATCGAAGCCATGACCATGGCAGACCGCATCGTGGTGATGGACCGCGGGCGGATCCAGCAGGTCGGGGCGCCGCTGGAGCTCTATGACAGGCCGGCCAACAAGTTCGTCGCCAGCTTCCTCGGCTCCCCGTCGATGAGTTTCGTCTCGGGCTCTCTCAGGACATCGCCTGAGAAAACCTGGTTCGAATCGGCCGGTGGCGGGCGGCTTGCGCTTGCCGGCAAACAGGTACCCGCGGGCAGTGCGGTGGAGGCCGGCATCCGGCCCGAGCACTTCGTCATCGGCGAGGCTGCCGGCGCGATGGCGATCAAGGTGGATGTCGTCGAGCCGACCGGCTCCGAAACCCATGTTTATGGCGCCATCGGCGCTGATATAGTGCGCGCCGTGTTCCGCGACAGGGTGCCGGTCAGGCCGGGCGACCTGCTGCCGGTGACCGTCGACCCCGGCAACGTCCACCTGTTCGACAAGGCGACGGGCCTGCCTCTATGAAAACATCAGCATGAAGACGCCGGCCGACATCATCACGCGCTTGCAACTGACGCTGCAGGACGGAACGAAGTCGGATCGCAAGCTTGCCGGCTTCGTGCTGGCAGACCTCGACTTTGTCTCCAAGGCGGCGATTTCGGAAATTGCCGCGCGCGTCGGCGTCAGCGAGCCGACGGTGACGCGGTTCTGCCGCAACCTCGGTTGCGAGGGGGTGCGCGACTTCAAATTCTATCTGGCGCAAGCCATCGCCATCGGCGGCCAGTATCTGTCACCGGAGCCGTTGAGCCGCGATGCCCGCGAACAGCGCATCGCGTCCGCCATCACCGAAGCGGCGATATCGGCCATCCAGCGCGCCAGCGAAAACCTCGATATGACGACGCTGGTCGCCGTCGCCGCACGCATCGCCGTTTCCGGCAATGTGCTGTGCATCGGTTCCGGCGGCATTTCGTCGATGATGGCGACCGAGATGCAGAACCGGCTGTTCAGGCTGGGCGTGTCGGTGCTGGCGCAGATAGACGGACAGCTGCAGCGCATGTACGCAGCCGTTGCCACGCCCGACACCACGCTGATCGCCTTCTCTGTCTCCGGCTATGCGCGATCGGTCATCGATGCGGCGCAGGTCGCCCAGCAATATGGCGCCACCACCATCGCCATCACCCCGCCGGACTCCGCACTCGCCAAGGTCGCCGACACGGTCATCAATTTCCAGTCGCTGGAAGACGGCAACATCTACAAGCCGACATCGTCGCGCTATGCGCTGCTGTCGATCGTCGACATGATCGTCACGTCGGTCGCCGAGACGCGCGGACCAAGGGTTCTCGAAAATCTGCGCCGCATCAAGCAGAGCGTGAACACGTTGAAAGTCGACGATCCCCGTTTGCCGCTGGGGGATTGACCCCCACCGAAGGGCATCAGGACTGCTGGCCGAGCCCTTCGATCCTTTTCGCCAACGCCGCCGGATCACCCGCGATACGCAGTGTCTTCAGCCGGGCGGTGCCACCGGCGACAATCGATACAGTCGAAGCCGGCACGCCCAGCGCCTTGGCAATCAGCTTTTCAAGTGCATGATTGGCGGCGCCGTTTTCCGGCACGGCGCGGACGCGGGCCTTGAAATGGCTTCGTCCGTCCGCTGATGTCTCGACGCCTTCGAGCCTGTCCAGCGCAGCCTTTGGCGTCAGCCGGACAAACAGCTCGACGCCACCATCGCGCAGGCGGAAAGGGCTCACAGGATCAGAGGCGCCACCGTGGTGAGTATGAACTGCCGCAGGAAGAACAGGACCAGAAGCAGGATGATCGGCGAGATGTCGATCCCGCCAAGGTCCGGCATGAAACGGCGGATCGGCCGCAACGCCGGCTCGGTCAGGCGGTAGAGCATGTTGCCGATACTGCCGACGAACTGGTTTTTCGAATTGACGACGTTGAAGGCGTAGAGCCAGGAGAAGATCGCCGAGGCGATGATGATCCACCAGTAGAGGTCAAGCGCCATGACGATTGTTTGAATGAGGGCGAGCATGCCAGTCTCCAATTGTTGCCGACATGTAGCCATTGCAGGCGAAACCGGCAAGGGTCGCCTGCCGCAGCGCGCCGGCCTGACGCCCGGCAGCCAGGAATTTCGCCGAAACGCCGCCTTGACAGGAAACCACGGCGCCCGATAAATGCCCCATCCGCTGGACGGGGCTGTAGCTCAGCTGGGAGAGCGCGTCGTTCGCAATGACGAGGTCAGGAGTTCGATCCTCCTCAGCTCCACCAGCGGAATAATCGATTTCTGCTTTCCACGACAGGAGAAACGCACCGCGCTCGCCTGCCGGCGATATTTGTTGTGCCAACACGCCTGTGAAGGCCGCACGCGCTACTGCGCGCCCGTCTCGCGATATCTGACAAAACCGTGGTCAATTGTCCCCGAACCCAGTGTCCCCGGCCTGCCGCCGGTTTCCGAGAGCTTGTTCAACCAGATGATCCGGCCGCCCAGCCCATCGATCGCGGGAGGCACCTATTTCACTTATTTCTCGATCCCGGCCCGGCGACCTCTTGATGCGTTCGGTAACCTTCGTGCGGCGCGAAGCCGAACTGGTCACCTTCAGAAGGGTCACCGGGTGGTCGGAGCGCCGGGGGCCGACATGGGCGGGCGGGCGCGCGGCAATCACTATGGGGTGGCGACCTCGCGCCTGAACTGGATCTATTTCAGCGGCATCAATCGCCGCCAGACTGGCGAGCCGTCGCTGATCTCCGTGCAATGGGCTCCGATCTCCGAACCGGTGCTGATAGGCAAGGCCATGCTTCTGACAGAGGCCGGGCCGGCATTCGTGTCCGTCATCATGCGGCGCGACATTGTCAACATCCGCCCAAGGGTTGCCATCAGCATGGCACATGTCATCAGGCTCGACGATCCGAGCGTCGATCAACTGGTGGCCAGCCCTCACTCGGGAAGGACTGGGTTAATCCCTTCGATCGCCGTGGCTTACGCTAAATAAGAATAAGCATGATGCCGAAAAAGCGTATGCTAGCGATTGTCTGCTCTGTATCTGGATAAAATCGATATTTTACACTTCAGCGCGAGGAAAGATAATTCATCCGCCTGCCTTGGCGCGCGGATTTACTACGATTTTAACATACCATTAACTCTTTCGACCTTACCTTTCTTGGCGTGGGTCCGGTTTGAGGGGCCTTTCAACGGATCCCGATGGGGTCAGGAAACGGATGAAAATAGCTAGGAAAGTGAACGCCGCTCCGGAAGAAGCCTCGTATTCCGCGAGTCAATCGATCAATTAGTCGGCTCAGTATGGTCGGTAACGCGTTCCCTAGGTTCCACCAGAGACAGGAGCAGAACATGTCAAATCAGTCCTTACGTCAGTCGGAAATCGATAATCTTCAATATATTTCGTCGATGACCAATGAGCTCGTGCAGATGGCCGAAGCAAGCCGTTTTCCCATGATCTCCTATCTGCTGGGCATGGCCTATGCGGAAGCCTTCGACGTGCTTCGCGGCGCACGGCCGGCCAGGCATACGCAGCTCAGCGGCAACCCGCTGCACCCCCAGGCGCGGGCAAAAGACAATCGTGCCGCCCAGCCCCGAAGGGCGTAGCGGTATGCACTCGTCAACCGCGTGCGCGGTTGCCGGCTCGGCATCACCGGTCAGGCAGACAGTCTCTGGGGCGGTGGACGCCTTCCACGCCCATTTCGACTTCATGATACAGACCATCGAGATTGACGGCGCCGACGACCCGAACCTCAGACGCACGAAATGCCGCTTCCATCTGGAGCAGGTCGAGGCCCTTTGCCTGTCGCTGAGCTATTGGCCCGGGTTTGCCCTAGCCTCTAGTTGCGCAGGCTGAATACGAATGGCGCCGTTCGGCTCTGGCGTGAGCCGAGTTCCGGCGGCGGTGCCGGCACCGTGGCGCCTTGCAGCACGGCCAGTGCCGCGCGGTCCAAATCCGCATCTCCGGAAGAGCGAGAGAGCCTGGCGGACAGGACCCGGCCGGACGAGTCGACCGTGAAGGCGACATACGGCTTGCCTTCCACGCCTCTGGCCTTGGCCGAACTGGGATAGCGCGTGTGCCGCCTGATCCAGGCGCCCAGACGGGAGTCCCATTTGCTGGCGTCGCCGGAGCGTGACGTCGATTGTGCCGACTTCGGCGCGGCGGTCCTGGCCGCCGGCTTTGCATCGGCACTGGCGACGGTTGCCGTCCTTGGCGGCGCCGCCTTCTCCTTCTTCGGACGCGGCTTGGGCTTCTCGACAGGCTTTTTCGCCTTGGCCTCGGCCGGTTTCTTGTCCTTGATCACCTCGACCGGTTTCGGCTGCGGCAAGGGAATGACGACCTCGGGCGCTACAGCCTCGACAATATCCGGGACGACCTCATCCGGCGGTGGCTGGTCGACCTGCTCGGCCATCTCGGTCTGGGTGGGCTCGGTCTCGTCGGGCGGGACGGCTTCCGGCTGTTCCTCCGCCTCCTCGACCGGCTCTTCGGGCGTCGGCTCGGCCTGATCGGGCTTCACCGCGTTCGGCGCCGCAACCTGTTCCTCCACGGCCGGCATCACCGCCATCGGCGCCATCTCGATCACCAGGGCCGGCGGCGGACCGCCGTCCGGGTCGGTGACCATCGTGAAATTCTGCATGGCATAGGCGACCGCGACATGGGCTCCGAGGACCAGCGCGGCGGCACTGGCCCACAAACCAAAGTCGCGCCAGCCGAAGCGCGACAACTCAACCGAGGGCAAGGCGGCCGCATGCATCATGGCCCCGCTGCCGGCGCCGCCTCGAGGCCGACCAGCGCGATCTTCAGATAGCCGGCGCCGCGCAGCAGGTTCATCGCGTCCATCAGGTCGCCATAGGCGACCGCCTTGTCGGCGCGCAGGAAGATGCGCGTCTGCTTGTCGCCTTTTGTCCTGCTGTCCAGCGAGGCGGCGAAAGCCGGGCGCGGCACGCTGTCGTTGCCGATCGCCAGCGTCAGATCGTCCTTCAGAGTCAGGAACAGCGGCGTTTCGGGCCGTGGCGCGGGCGTTGCGGTCGAGCCCGGCAGGTCGACATTGACATCCACGGTCGCCAGCGGTGCCGCGACCATGAAGATGATCAAAAGCACCAGGATGACATCGATGAAGGGGGTGACGTTGATCTCGTGGCTTTCCTCGAGATCGTCATCCATGGTCGGTCGGATTCTGCTGCCCATGGCGCTACTCCGCCGCCAGCGCCGTTGCCGGCGCGACCGTGCGATAATCGAGGTCGCGGCTGACCAGCCGTTCGACGCCCGCCGAGGCATCGGCGAGTATCTGCCGGTAGCCGGCTATCGAGCGGGCGAAGACATTGTAGATGACGACGGCCGGTATCGCCGCGACAAGGCCCATCGCGGTGGCCAACAGCGCTTCGGCGATGCCCGGCGCGACCACGGCGAGATTGGTGGTCTGCGCCTGCGAGATGCCGATGAATGCGTTCATGATGCCCCAGACGGTGCCGAACAGGCCGACGAAGGGCGCGGTCGAACCGATCGTCGCCAGCACGCCGGTGCCGCGCGACATGCGCCGCGACGCCGCCGCCTCGATGCGCGACAGGCGCGACGTCACCCGTTCCTTCAGCCCATCACCGGAGACATGATCGAGCGCGCCGGCCGAAAGCGCGGTCTCCTCCTCGGCCGCCCGCACCAGAAGCGCACCGGGGCCGCCGCCGCGGTCGAGCGCGCGGCTGGCCTGCTTCAGCGTGGCGGCATCGCCGATCGCCCGGACGGCGCGCCGGATGCGCAGCTTGCCACCAAAGATCTCCAGCGATTTCGCCAGCCATATCGTCCAGGTGACGAGTGAGGCGAAGGCTAGCCCGATCATCACCGCCTTGACGATGATATCGGCCGCCATGAACATGCCCCATGGCGACAGGTCATGCGGCAAGGTCAGCTCCGTTGCCGGCGAAGATCCGGCCTCGGCCGGCAGGGTCGTGTTCGGCTGGTTGGCTGGCTGCACCGGCGCCATCGTGGCCGGCGGGACGACTGCCGGTGCGGCGGATGCCGGTGCAACGGGCGCCGGAGTAGCGGGTGCCGGCGCGGCGGGTGCCTCGATCGCGGGGGCGGCTCCGGCCGGTTGCTCCTGGGCGGTCGCGCTGCCGACCGACAGGATGACGGATGCGACCAACGCCGCCAACAAACCACTTTTCGACAACAGCTTCTTCCTTGTTCTCACAGCGGTCGGCCGCTTTCTGTTTCCCACCGCCGCATCAGATCTCGTCACTGCACATATCCGACAGGCTGGCCGGTGACGGGGTGCGCGAACACGCCCATCTCGACGCCGAAAATGCCCTTCAGCACATCGCCGCGCATGATTTCGCGGGGCGTGCCGCGCGTCAGCAGCTTGCCATCCTTCAGTGCGATCAGTTCGTCGCAGTAGCGCGCCGCCATGTTGGGATCATGCAGCACCACGACGACACAGAGGTCGCGTTTGCGGCTGAGATCCTTGACCAGCCCGAGCACCTCGACCTGATGGGCGATGTCGAGCGCCGAGATCGGTTCGTCGAGCAGCATGACACCGGCATTCTGCGCCACCAGCATGGCCAGCCAGGCGCGCTGGCGTTCGCCGCCGGACAATTCGTCCACCAGCCGATCCGCGAAACCTTCCATGTCGGTCAGGACCAGCGCCTCGTCGACATGCTGCCTGTCCTCGGCGCGGAAACGGCCAAGCGCGCCATGCCAGGGATAGCGCCCGAGCGTCGCCAGTTCGCGCACCGTAAGACCTGTCGCCGCCGGCGTCGTCTGCGGCAGATAGGCAAGCGCGCGGGCGAGTTCTCGCGCGCCCCATTGCAGAAGCGGGCGCCTGGCGAAGGTGATGGCGCCCGAGCTTGCCGGCTGCTGGCGCGCCATGAGCTTGATCAGTGTCGACTTGCCCGAACCATTGTGGCCGATCAGCCCGTAGACGCGCGAGCGCTCCAGTTCGAGCGAAACCGGACCGAGCAGCGTTCGCTCGCCGACAGCAAAGCGCACCGCGTCGATATGGAAGGCAGTTTGGGCATCAATTCCAGCCATGGTCATGGCTTTTCTCCAGTGCGGCCGCCCGCATTTCCAGATTCCGGGTTTCGACGGGCCGATGCCGGTTGACTAGGAAACATGACATTACTAGTCAAGATTGAAGATGACTACAACGATCAACAAATCAATGCGACTGCCGCAAACAGGTCCCGCCCGGACAACGGTGGCGACCGCGTCGTTGTCGAACCCAGTTTGCACAGCGAACTGATCCGCGCCGGCGGTCGCCGCAGGACATCATAGTCGACAAGACCTGCAACAGCGCCTTCACCTATACGGATTTCGAGCTTGTGCTGCGTGCGCAAGGCATCACGCATCTGCTGTTTTCCGGATGCACCACGGATGTCTGCGTCCACACCACGCTGCGCGAGGCCTGCGACCGCAATTTTCAATGCCTGACGATCTCGGACGCTTGTGCCAGTGGCGACAGACAAGCCCACGAAGCCGCGCCTCACATGGTGACAGTCGAGGACGGCATCTTCGGCGCGCTGACGGATTCAGCCGCCGTCATGCAAGGCCTGTCGCAGCTTGGCGACAGGCCTGAGGCAACGAAGGGCTGAAGGCTCCTTAGTCCGCTACGCGCGCTTCCATGCCCGCGCGCGGCGCAAACGCCCCGGGCTGGAATTCTTCGGTCTCGCGGCGCGCCAGCGAGTTGCGCAGAAGGGCGATCGTTTCCCGGCCGACGGTTGTGATCTCACGCGGCGTGTCGACGCCGACAATCATGAATTCGTCGATCCCGAGAGCCGCATAGGCAAGCAGCGACAGGGCGGCCTGGGCCGGCGGCCCGGCCACGTCGACCGCCTTGAGGCCGGGGGCGGAAGCACTCTGGTGGATCCTGACCGGAAGCGCAAAGCGCAGCTTGCCGGCCCGGCCATGTTCGGCGGCGGCGCCGCGCACCCGCTCCATCAGCTGCCGGACCTCATCGATCGAGCCCGGCGCCAGTTCGAAGACATCGGCATGCCGGCCGGCCACCTTGACCGCCGTTCCGGATTGTCCGCCCATGCGGATGATCAGGTCGGCGCCGTGCGGACCCTTGCGCGGCACATAACCGCCCTTGATGCTGTAGAACGCGCCTTCATGGTCGAAGGGCCGGTCGTTCGACCAAAGCCGCTTGAGCAGCACCAGATATTCGTCGATACGCTGCCAGATGACGGTGTGCCCGACCGGCCGTGTTTCGGCATCGGCGTCGCTCAGCGGCTCGCTGATCATCCGCAGCGCCAGCCGCCCGCCGCTTTTCCTGTCGATCGATGCAAGCTGGCGGGCCGCCACGGTCGGTTCAACCACGCCCGCCCAGTGCGTTAGCACGACTTCCAGCGACAAGGTCCGGTCCAGCACCTGGGCAGCAAGATCCATATTGGTCAGCAGCCCGGCCGAATCGTCGACGACGATCTTGCGGAAACCGCCGTCCTCGATCAGTCCGAGCTTGGTCGCGGTCTCGGCAAAGTCGTAGAAAAAGGGAACCGCGGCGTCGGCGGTCTTGCCAGGAACATGCGTGAACTCGATCGGCATTGCCATCTCCTCCGTTGTGTCGGGCGCGCGCAAGCGCACCGAGGATTCGGTTCATTCAACTCCGATTGCCTAGAAGCGGCGGGGCAGCTAATCCCGGCCTATCTGACGGATTCTAGGGGATGAGGCCCAGAACAACTGCCCCGGTGAACACAAACGCAAGGGCAAAGACCACATAGGCGAAAGCGCCGGCATAGGCCGGGCGAAAGGTCTGGGCATTGGCCAGCCTCTGGCCGTTGCGATCCGTCTGGGCGTTCTGGATATAGGACATATCGGCCTCCGTCTCGCTGGTTAATCTATAAAACTTGTAGACTTTGTCGATTGCTATTTTCAGCCCCTCGCCAGAAAGATTTTCTACTGAGCCGTCACAAATTGGTACCTGCTTGCTGAGCGAGCCCGCAGGGCCATCATTTCGGGCGGCGCGACGGGAATGGGTGGAGCGGCCTCGGGGCTGTTCGTCGCCGAGGGCGCCAAGGTGGCGATCATCGACCGCAATGGCGAGGCGGCCGCGGCCACCGTGGCGGCGATACGCGCGCGGGGCACATAACCGAACACTGGGTGGTCGACGTCTCCGACGAAGCCCAGGTCGAAGTGGCAGTGAAGGGTGCTATCGAAAAGCTCGGGCCGGTCACCGTGCTGTTCAACCACGCCGGCACCATCGTGATAAAGCGTTCCTGGAGACGACGGTCCAGGAATGGGACTGGCTGCATGCCGTCAACGTCCGCTCGATGTTCCTGATGACGCGCGCCGTGCTGCCCGGCATGATTGCGGCCGGCGGCGGCTCGATTGACTGCACTTCATCGATCTCGGCGGTGGCGGCGACTCCGAACGAGGTGCTCTACGACACCACCAAGGGCGCCTGCCACATGTTCGCGCGGGCCATCGCCGTCGAGCTCCGCGACCGCAACATCCGCTGCAACGCGGCCTGCCCCGGCTTCATCCGCACGCCGCACGGCCTGCGCGAGGTCGCCGATCTCGGCAGGCTCGGCATCGACGTCTCCTCCGGAGGGAGAGGAAAGGACACCAAGTCCTGCTCGTCTACCGCTCCTCGCGCCGAAACGGCTTGAGCAGCGCCGACGGCGCCACCGCGTTGCGTGACATCACCGCCATCGCGACGATGGTGAAAATGAACGGCAGCATCAGGAACGCCTCATAGGGGATGTGGCCTAGCCCACTCGCCTGCATGCGCAGTTGCAAGGCATCGACGAAGGCAAACAGCAGTGCCGCACCCGCCGAGCGCCATGGGTCCCAGCGGCCGAACACGACCAGCGCGATCGCCACCCAGCCGCGCCCGGAGACGACGCCGAAGGTGAAGGCGTTGAACTGCGCCATCGACAGGAAGGCGCCGGCCAGCCCCATCAGCGCACCACCGAGAATGACCGCCTGGAAGCGCGTGGCAATGACGCTGACGCCGGCCGAATCGGCGGCGCGCGGGTTTTCGCCGACCATGCGCACCGACAGGCCCCATGGCGTGCGGTAGAGTACGAAAGCGGCAAGCGGAATGGCCAGGATCGCCATGTAGACCAGCGCGAACTGGTTGAAAACCGCCGGCCCGAGCACCGGAATGTCCGAGAGGACCGGAACCGGAAGTGTCCGAAAACCCTTGATGTTCGGCGGCACCGATTGCTGGCCGAAGATCAGTCGGTAGAGGAAATAGGCAAGGCCCGAAGAGAACAGCGTCACGCCAATGCCGCAGACATGCTGGCTGAGGCCGAGCACCACCGTGAACAGCGCATGCAGCGCGCCCATCAGCATGCCGGTCAGCACGGCCGCCAGCACGCCGAGCCACAGGCTGCCGCTGAGGCTGGCGGCGGTGAAGCCGGTCATCGCCGACAACAGCATGATGCCTTCGATGCCCAGGTTGAGCACGCCGGCCCGCTCGGAGAACATCTCGCCGAGCGTGGCAAAAGCCAGCGGCGTGGCGATGCGGATGATGGCGGCGAGGAAGCCGACCTGAAAGATCTGTTCGAACACCGCGCTCATCGGGCGGCTCCCACGCGGCGGATGCGATAAGCGGTGAACAGCAGCGCCACCAGCATGGCAAGCAATGCGGTGCCCTGGATGACGTCACTGAGGAAGGCCGGCACGCCGGTCGCCCGCGACATCGCCTCGGCGCCGGTCATCACGGCGGCAAGGAAGATCGCAGCCGGCACGACGCCAAGCGGGTTGAGCCGCGCCAGCATGGCAACGACGATGCCGGAATAGCCGTAGCCCGGCGAGATGTCGCTCATCACCTGGAAATGCACGCCGCCGACCTCGCCGACACCGGCGAGGCCGGCCAGCGCACCGGACAGCAGCGCCGTAGAGATCAGCACGCGCTCGACATGGATGCCGCCATATCTGGCGGCTTCGGGATTCTCGCCGATGACCCTGATCCTGAAACCGAGCGTCGTGCGCACGATCAGGAACCAGATCAAGGGTGCCGCGATCAGCGCCACGACGACGCCGAGATGCAGCCTTGTGCCTTCGAGCAGCACCGGGAAATTCGCCGAATCCTCGATCGGCGGCGAGATCGGGTAGCCGCTGAAACTGTCCTTCCACGGCCCCTCGATCAGCGCCATCAGCGCATAGTAGATGACCGAGTTGAGCAGCAGCGAACTGACGACATCATCGACCTTGAACTTCACCCGTAGCGTGGCGGGAACGAGCGCCACTGCCGCACCAGCGGCGGCACCGGCCACCGCCATCAACACCATGGCAAGCGGTCCCGGCATGGGGATGGCGCCGACAAAGCAGCCGGCCACCGCGCCGGCCAGCAATTGACCCTCGGCGCCGATGTTCCAGAATTTTGCCCGGAAGGCGACGGCCACCGCCAGCCCGGTGAAGATCATCGGTGCTGCACGCACCATCGTTTCGGTGATCGCATAGCTGTCACCCAGCGAGGCCGTGAACATCACGCCATAGGCCTCGAGCACGCCGGCGCCGGCCAGCGCGATGAGGCCGCTGCACAAGATGAGCGTTGCTCCGATCGCCAGCAATGGCAAAGCGAGGTTGAACCAGGCAGGAGTGCTTGCACGGACTTCCAGGCGGAACATTAGACGGCACCCTCTGTTCGGTCTGTCGAACAAGGATTCTGACGAAGAGGGACCCCCACCCCTAGCCCCTCCCCACAAGGGGGAGGGGAACTCTCGGAGGCGCTGACCACGACAAAACGGCTGAAGTTTGGGCTCGGAAGCTGTGTGAACGGAGCGCGGCAGCATCCCCCTCCCCCTTGTGGGGAGGGGTTAGGGGTGGGGGTCAGCGCCGCCAGAAGGTTCATCTAGACTCTCCCCTCCGCGCCGGTCATCATCAGCCCGAGCCGCGCGATCGTTGCATCGGCGCTGTCGAGCGTGCCGACGATGCGCCCCTCATACATCACCGCGATGCGGTCGCAGAGCACCAGCAGCTCCTCGAGATCCTCACCAATGACGACGATGCCGCAGCCCTTGGCCCGCATGTCGAGGAACTTTTCGTGGATGAAACGCGCGGCCCCGATGTCGAGGCCGCGCGTCGGCTGCGAGACAATAAGCACCTTCGGATCGAAGGCGAGTTCGCGCGCCAATAGCGCCTTCTGCAGATTGCCGCCGGATAGCGCTCCGGCGCGGGTCATCGGCCCGGGGCACCTGATATCATAGGCCTTGATCTGCGCCTCGGCGAAGGCGCGGATCGCATCCGGCTTGAGCAGGCCCCTGCTGCTGAAAGCGGCGGTGCCGATGCGCGGCAGCACCATCGAATCGGCGAGCGGCAAATTGGTGACCAGCCCGGTGGTCATGCGGTCTTCCGGAATGCGACCAAGGCCAAGCGCCTGCACCTCGCGCGGCGAGAAGCGTGTGACCTTGCTGCCGGCGATCGTCATCTGGCCGGCGTCAGGCACACGCGTCCCGGAGATCACCTCCGCCAAGGCACGCTGGCCATTGCCTGACACACCGGCAATGCCGAGGATCTCACCGGCACGAACGGCAACCGACACGTCGCGCAGCGGCGTGCCCGAATGATGCGATGTCGAGATGCCCTTGAGGGTAAGCACATCAGCACCAGGCGTCGATGGTCCCCGCGCCGGCGGCACGATCTCGTGGCCGCACATCAGTTGCGCCATTGCGGCCGACGTCGTGTTGGCGGGATCGTCCACCCGGCCGGCGACGCGGCCGTGCCGCAGCACCGTGCAGCGATGCGTCAGCGCACGCACCTCGTTGAGCTTGTGCGAGATGAAGATGATGCCGAGGCCTTGCGCCGCCATCGAGCGCAATGCCGAAAACAATCCGTCGACCTCGCTCGGCGCCAGCACCGCCGTCGGCTCGTCGAGGATCAACAGCCTGGCGCCGCGAAACAGCGCCTTGACGATTTCGAGCCGCTGCTGTTCGCCGACCGACAGCGCCGAGACCGGCAGGGCCGGGTCAAGTGTGAGCCCATGCTGCCGGCCGATCTCGGCCAGCCGCGCCAGCCCGCCGGCACGGTCGATCCGGCCGCTCTTGCCGGGAATGCCTATTAGAAGATTTTCCAGCACGGTGAGCCGTGGCGCGAGGTGAAAATGCTGGTGCACCATGCCGATGCCGGCGGCCAGCGCATCGGCCGAACTGGTGATCCGCACCGGCCGGCCCTGGATAAGGATTTCGCCGGCGTCCGGCGCATAGGCACCGAACAGCACATTCATCAGCGTCGTCTTGCCGGCGCCGTTCTCGCCGAGCAGCCCAAGGATCTCGCCCGGCGCTACGCTAAGGTCGACGGCCTCGTTGGCCTTGACGGCGCCGAAGTGTTTGGTGATGCCGCGCATTTCGATGAGGGGGGCGGGCAAGGGTGCTCCTGCGGAGAGAGGGCTCTGCTTCACCCTCCCCCTTGTGGGGAGGGTCGGCTCGCAGTCGGAGCGAAGCGAAGATTGCGAGACGGGGTGGGGGCGGCGCCGAAGACCCCCCCCCCCCCCGGCCCGCGCGCGACGAGCCCCACCCCCCCCACGGACTGCAGAAACAAACACCGCGCCACAACACGTAAGCACACGGGGTGTAGTCGGG